>CAZVTD010000098.1:0-8462 GCA_964629945.1 uncultured Planctomycetota bacterium
GCGAGGGTGTCGGGGGAGGTCCAAGCCATGGGTGAACGGAGGACTTCGGGGGCCTGTCCGGGTCGGCCCCGGAGCGTGGTGACGACGGGGACGCTCGAGAAGGCGGTCGAGCCGCGTTCGGGATCGAGGTGGAGCTCGACGACACATTCGTCGCGCTGAAGCTCCTGCACAAGCAACATGCCATCGGGGAGATTATCATCGCGGCCGGCGGTCCAACCGGCGAGGGTGGAGAGGAACTCGCCGAAGTCGTTCCACTGGGCGAGGGAGCCGGTGTATTTTCCATCGACCTCGCCGGTGTAGGCGAGCGTGCGTCCGATGCCGACGGTCCAGGCGGCGACGAAGGGGGCATGGTATTCGTCGAGGGTATTGACGGGGGCATTGGTGCCGGGGCGGAGGTAGCAGAGGTTGTAGCCGCCGGCGGGTCCGGTGAGGTTGAAGGGCTTTCCGGAGAGTGTGGCGACGTCGGGGGAGGTTTTGAGGGCGGTGGGCTCGTCGACAAAGGTGCTCCGGGCGACGACGAAGGTGTCCTGAGCAAAGAGCCTGGGCAATTCGGTGGCGTCCTCGGTGAAGAAGATGCGCCCTCCCCCACGGGCGGCGATGTCCTTGAGGAGTTCGGCGTCACAGTCGGTTGGGGTCCCGAGTCCGATGACGGAGACAGTGACGCCGGCCGATTGGCATTTTTCGAGGAGCTCTTTGTAGCGGCCGGGTTCTTCGGAATCGGCGGCGTCGGCGAAGAGGATGATATGACGGGTCCCGACGCTGGATTTGTCGAGCATTTTGACGGCGCCGCTGAGGGCTTCGTAGATGAAGATGCCTCCTCCCTGGGAGTCGATTCTGAGGATGCGCGTGGTGAGGTCGGGCTGGTCGGCGATGGGCTTGAGGTCGGCGATGACGTGGGCGGAACTATCGACGGCCAGGACACCCATCTCGTCCTGCGGGCCGAGGAGCTTGACGACCTCGGACGAGGCGAGGTTGGCGAGGTCCATCTTGGTGCGCCCATGCCCGACGGGCATGGCCATGCTTCCGGAGCGGTCGAGTGCGACGACGATGGCGAGCATGAGCTTTCGATGTTCGCGACGGAGCTCCATGGAGACGGGAAGGATGGGGTCGAGGGGGGATTGGAAGTAGCCACCGATGCCGAAGGAGCTTCTTCCGCCGGTGAGCATGAGTCCGGCGCCATGTTCGGTGACCCAGGCGGCGAGGTTCTCCATGCTCCTGGGTCCGATGCGCTGGGCTTCGACGTTTTCGAGGATGACGGCGGAGTAGCTGGCGAGGTCTTCGAGGGACCAGTTGGCGTTTTCGGGGGCGAGGGTCCGGACGTTGATTTTGCCTTCCTGGAGAAGCCGGGCGAGACGGGAAGCCGGGGCGCCCGGGACACAGAGGACGGGTCGTCGTCCGGCGACGCCGACGAGACAGCGAGCGGTGTTGTTCTCGATGACGGGATCGTCGTCGTTTCCGACGACACGGAGGGAATAGCTGAGGGCACCCGGGTCGTCGGCACGGTCGCGAAAGGTGAGGCGTCCGGTCCCGGCGGTCATGAGGGTTTCGCCTCGGGCGATGACGGTTCCGGCGCGGGAGAGCTCGTAGAGGACCTTCTGGGGAAGCGGGGACTGGACGAGTGCCGAGATCATGAAGGACTCGCCGGGCATGACGGATGAGGGGGCCTGGAGCTCGAGGATGGCGGTGTCGAGACTGGCGGGTCTTTTGAGGACGCGGAAGTCGATGGCGATGTCGCGTGCGGCGGCCCTGGCGGCAAGGGGGAACGGGTCGGCGCCGGTGAATCGTCCGTCGGTGAGGACGAGGAGGTGTCCGGGTTCGTCGGGTGGAATGAGGGCGAGGGCGGATTCGAGGGCGGCGGCGAGACGGGAGCCGTCGGGCTGGACGTCGCCTTTGAAACCTTCGAAGCCTCGGCTTGTCGGGGACTGTTCAATGACGACGCGTTCGCCGAAAGCGACGACGGCGAGGGCATCATCGGATCCGTGGGCGTTTTCGATGAGGGTGACGGCTTCCTTCATGGTGTCGTCGCTGTGCGGGGGCATGGAGTCGCTGCGGTCGGCGACGATGACCAGGGTCCCGGAACGGCTGGGCAGCAGGAGCGCGGGGCCGCTTACGGCGAGGAGGACCAGGAGGACGACGGCGGCACGCATGAGGTTGAGGGCTCGTCCGGGGAGCCGCCAGATCCAGAGTGCGGCCAGAAGCGGCACGGCAAGGATGAGCCAGGCGGGCTGAAGGAGGATCATGGGGCGGTCCTCCTGCGCGATGAAGTCAGGTGCACCTGATGGATGAGGAGGAGCGCGAGCGCGGCGAGGAGGAGGACCCAGGCGATGGAGCGATAGTCGTGTCGCAGGGATTCGGCCCGGGTCCAGTCGCCCTGACGTTCGGACGCAGACGCGCCGAGATTGGATTCATCGGCGGAGAGCGCACTGACGGCGAAGGCCCAGGCGACCTCCGGGTGTTCGGGTTCCTTTCCGTCGTCGAGCGGTTTCCAGACGGGTTCGACGACGAAGCGTCCGACTTCGGCGGCGGGGAGCGAGAGGGTTCCGGCGAAGACGGGAAGCTCGCGGGGCCGGCCTTCGGCCCCACGGACGAGGACGCCCGAGACGCCTTCGGGGAGGACGAGGGTTTCATCCTGTCCGAGGCGCAAGTTGGTGTGGCGCAGTCCGGGAAGGTTTTGGGAACGCCAATCGAGGGCGTTCCAGATGAGGACAGGCCAATCGACGGCGTGGTGGAGCGTGGAGAGTGAACTGGCGAAGGAGAGACGGACGTCGTGGGCGCCGTCGCTGCGCTCGGTGTCGGCCAGGAGCGGGACCTGGTCGACGGCAATGAGGGGACGTCCGGTGAGCGTGGGGGTTCGGTTTGCGCCCCAGACGGTCCCGTCGAGGGCGAGGCCTCGCGTGAGGGGATGGGAGGCGTCCACGATGAAGGGTCCGGCATAGGCGACGGGGTCGGGGGCGGGGAGGAAGCGGATGGTCCAGGCTCCGGCGACGGGCCGCGGGGGGGGGGAATCGGTGAAGAGGAGTTCGGGAGGACGACGCTGGAAGTCGGCACGCCGCGTGGCCTGGAGGGCGTGACGCAGGGCATCGGCCAGCTCGGTGTCGGCCATCTGGATGCGCACGGAAACGGAACGGTCCGGGTCGGGAAGCAGCCAGGCGCGATCGTCGATGGTGAGGGCGTCGGGGTCGAGTTCGGCGACGATGGCGGGGGTTCCGGCCGGGAGCGCAAAGATCAGGCGGCGGACTTCATCGGGTTTGAGGAGGAGGTTTTCGCGCTTGAGGACCTGGTTATCGTCGAGGCTGCGGATGACGAGGGTGCGGCGGGCGTCGGTCCGGCCGAAGTTGGCGATTTCGAGGAGGCAGCGGTCCGGGGAGGGAGCGGGACCGGCGGCGGAGGCGTCGCCGGAGGAACGCAGGGCGTTAACAAGGGCGACGTTGGGGGTGAGCTCGCCGAAGGACCACCAGAGGAGTCGACCGTCGGTTCGGAGGCCGTCGGGGGCGAGATGGTCGGAGAGGACGAGGAGTCGTCCGGCGGGACCTGCGATTTCGGAGGCGAGGGCCACGGCTTTGGGGAGGTCGGCGGCTGGGGCGCGGCAGGTCCACTGGTCGAGGAGAGAGCGGACCTCGGATTCGGCGTGGACGGGTCGGCCGAGGACGTTGGGCGAGGAACCGGCCAGGACGAAACGGAGGGTGTAGGCGGAGTCGGAGCGGAACTCCTTGAGGAGCGCATCGAAGGCGCGTTGGCGCGGGGTTTGATCGGGTCCGGCCAGCATGGAGTAGGAATCGTCGAGGACAACGACGAGGGGTCGGGTGGACTGGCGAGAGAGGAGCATCGGTCCAGCAGCAGCCAGGGCGAGGAGCGCAAGGACGGCCAGTTCGAGGAAGAAGAGCCAGGGGGTCTGGATGCGCGAGAGCCGGCGTCCGCCTTCGCGTACCTGACGTTGGTTTTCCCAGAGCATGAGGGAGGAGACGGTTCGACGTCGGAAGCGGTTTCGCAGCCAGTAGATTCCGGCGAGCGCCCCGAGCGAGGTCAGTCCAAGGAGGAACCAGGGTGCCGTCAGGAAAGGCATCAGTGGACCTCCAGGACTTCGGCGGCGACGAGGGACTCCAAGTTCCAGTCGCGCAGGAGGGTTTCGGCGACGAGGGTGCTCATGAGGACGCCACACTGGCGACAGTCGCGGTTCCAGTTTTCGAGGTGTCGTGAGAGTGCGTCGCGGTAGTCTCGCTGGGCGGCGGCGTCGATGAAGATCTCCTGGGTTTCGTCGGTCTCGGAATCGTAGAGGCGAAGGTTGCCCCGGTCCGGGGGCGTGACGTCGGCTTCGGAGAGGAGCTGGAGGACGACGACGGAGGCGGAGCGCTCGGTGAGATGGGCGAGCGTCCGCATGGGTTCGCCTGGAAAGAGGAGGTCACTGATGAAGACGCGCAGTCCCCTGGGACGCCAGGCGGGAGGGAGGTTTTCGAAGGACTGCGCGGCGGTCCCGCGCCAGCCGAAGTCGAGATTTTCCCAGGCGGCGGGGCGTTCGGTGGAGTTGGGGATGGGGGAGACGGTTTGACCGGCGAGCCAGGCGGCATGGGTGAAGCCCGCGTTTTCGGCGGCGGTGGCGAAGAGACCGGCGAGGGAGAGTGCGGCTTCGAGCTTGCGTGTGTCTTCGAGTGCCATGGAACGAGAGCCGTCGATGACGAGGTCGAGATGGGGCGAGACCTCTTCGCGGTAGAGCTTGACGGTGAGGCGGTCGGAGCGCGCGTAGACGGACCAGTCGAGTCGTCGGAGATCGTCGCCCGGCTGATAGTCGCGGTAGTCACGGAATTCGAGGGAGGCACCGGCGCGATGGCTCAGCTGGACGCCCGCGGGACCGACAGGAGCGCCGGGGGGTATGGTGAGGGCGTAGCGGCTTCCGATGCGTTCGCCTTCGAGGAGGAATTGACGGTAACGATCATCCATTGTCCGGGGTTCCCTCGGCTTGGGGAACAGACGGGTCATGAGGCCTGGAGCGGGGCTTGAGGGGTCGGAAGCCCGTGAACTGACGGACGATCCAGGGGAGTGAGAAGAGCGTGGCGAAGAGGGCACAGAACATGGCGGTGGTCCAACCGAGGTCGCGGGTGGCATGGTCTCCCAGGACGACGGGGGTGAGGAGGAAGAGCCCCATGTGATCGTCGATGCCTTCGAGGTTGCGATAACCGAGCAGGATGATGAGGATGGGGGCAATCAGCATGAAGCCGAAGAGTCCGAGTGCGACGGCCCAGGTGGTCCCCGGTCGGACCCATCTGGCGAGGAGGTGGCGATGGAGTAAGGAGGCGGTCAGGGCATAGGCGAGGATGTAGAGCCCGAAGCCTGAGGTGAGATAGACCTGATGGACATAGTTGTCGTAGCGGTGGGAGTATGAGGAACTGGAGAGTCCCACGTTCAGTCCCTGGAGGGGGATGAGCATGGTGGCGGCGAAGAGGATGAGGCACCACGTGATGCCCCCCCCTGCCCCACTGAAGAAGAGGAAGGCACCGAACCGTCCCGGGGCCGTGGAGGGGATGCTTCCGGCAAGGCGAGGTCCGGTGGAATCGCGTTCGGAGATGGCGCCCAGGATGAGGAACGTGAGGAGGGTGATGGCAAGGATCTCCCAGACAAGGAACAGATCGGGCTCCTCCTGGGCCCAGGTCCAGAGGTAGCAGACCACGAGTCCGTAGAGCCAGGAGACGGTGGCCCAGACTCGAATGGAGAGTGCACGGTTGGCGGAAGGCGGCATGATGCAGGCTTTTGAGCAGGCGGCCATGAAGCCGGAGGCGAAGAACACGACGCCGACGAGGGTCGCGATGGCGGCCCAGAACTCCCAGTGGTCGGTGGGACTCCCACGGCCTTCGAAGAGGAAAAAGCCCGAGAAGGCAACGGTGTAGCCGAAGAGGGTGATGAGTCCGCCGAAGCCAAAGAGTCCGAGGAGGAATTTGAGTGCACGAGAACCGGGGACGGCCGCGATGAGGATGGAGAAGAAGACGGACGCGATGGTGGTGAGCGCACCGAGGCCGACGATGAGGAGGATGCTGAGGACGTCGATGCCCCGAAGGAGGTAGGTGAGAGTCATGAAGGGAAGACAGGCGCTGAAGCTGACGAGGACGAGGACGAGTCCAGAGAAGGCTTTTCCGCGGACGATGGCCCCGGCGGTGAGTGGGGTGACGTAGAGGAGGTCGAGGTTTTCCCCGTTTCGCTCGAAGGCCATCCGGGCGCCGACGAAGGACGGGATCATGACCATACAGGTGAAGAGCGCGCTGCAATAGATCCACATGAAGGTTTCGCGACCGCGCCCGGAATCGAGCGATCCGGGTTCGGCGGTGAGCAGGGCGAGCCCGACGATGGTGACGGCCAGGAGCGGGAAGAGGACGAGGATGAGGGAGACGAAGCGTCCCTTGACGGCCTGACGGAGTTCCTTGACGACGATGGGGTTGATGCGGTCGTCCAGGGTCTGACCGATGCGTTTGAAGAACCCGCGCTGAAGCTCTGCTGTCTCAGTGGTCAACTGTTCTCTCCTTTCATGCGACGCGGCACGCGATGTCCAGGCGGCGGTGCGATCAGGAGACTTCGCCCTTGGTGATGCTCATGAAGACGTCTTCGAGACTGCCACATTCGTGACGGAACTCGGTGATACGATGGCCCTTCTGTACGAGTGAGGTGAGGATGTTCGCGGCAGCTTCCTCGGCCCCGGTGACGGCGACCCGAACGTAATCGCCCGCGACGGAGACCTTTTCGATGTGGGGCATCTCGAGGAGGTCTTTGCAGATGGCCTGGTGGACGCTGTCGACGGGACGGATGAGGAGCAGACATCCCCCGACGTTGGAGCGGATGTCGCGCATGGAGCCGGAACGAAGCATCTTTCCCTGTTCGATGATGAGGACGCCGTCGATGATTTCGGCGAGCTCGCTGAGGATGTGGGAACTGATGAGGATGGCCTTCCCCTGTGCGGCGAGGGCTTTGACGAGCTCCCGGAGCTCGATGCGCGCCCTGGGGTCGAGACCAGCGGCGGGTTCGTCGAGGAGGAGGATCGCGGGATCATGGACGAGGGCGCGTGCAAGACTGACCCTCTGCTTCATGCCCTTGGAGAGGGCTTTGAGGAACTTGCCATTGATCCCGGAAAGCCGGGTGAAGTCCTCGATGCTTTCGACGACCTGCCGGCGTCGATGTCCGCGCAGGCCACTGGCGCGGGCGAAGAAATCGAGGTAGTCCCGGACGGTCATGTCGGGATGGGTGGGCAAGGCGTCGGGGACGAAGCCGATCATGGTTCGGGCCTTTTCGGGGTCCTGGACGACGGAGATTCCGTCGAGGAAGACGTCGCCGCCGGTGGGTTCGTCCAGGGTGGCCATGATGCGAAGCGTGGTGGTTTTTCCGGCGCCGTTGGGTCCGACGAAGCCCCAGATACGTCCGCCTTCGAAGGCGAAGGAGATGTCGTCGACGGCCCGTGTGGGTCCGAAATGACGCTTGAGGTTGTGGACGCTAATCTGCATGTGGGTCTCCCTCGGTCGAAGCTTCGAGGATTCCGTAGATGATGTTCTGTGTCTGATAGGGACGGGCCTTGGCCAGTCCGCGTTCGAAGAACGGGACCTCCTGTGAGACGGCGATATAGGTGCCCGGTCGGAGGAAGCTTTCGGGTGAACGGACCATGCCGTCGAGCTCATAGACCCAGACCCCGGTGTAGATGCTCGTGAAGATGTCGGGTCCGACGGTCTCCCGGGGGGATTGATTTCCGAAGGGGGAAACGGTTGTGGTGCGACCCCTGCGCGGGACGGGATTGGGGACATGGGTCTGGAGGGTCACCCGAGCGCCCGGGATGACGTTCATGCCATGCCAGATTTTGCCCCTGGAGTCGGCCACCCAGAGGTTTGAGAGAGGAACCCCGAGTCCGTTTGTGACTTCGGGTGGACCGTCGGGCGGAAACTGGACGGCAAGGCGTTCACGCCGGATTTCGCTTTTTCGAACGCGGAAATGCTCGGGCACCCGCGAGGTCATCCACCCGGAGCCGAGATGCTGGTCGGTGGTCCAGTCGAGGGTTCGGATGCGTGTGTCCTCCCCGGACACCTGGGGCGTCAGCTCGGTGTCGTAGGAGAAATGGAGTCCTCCTCCGGGGGCCATGGGACAGTAGAAGGCGGTCCAGCCGAGCGTGGTGGCCCGGTGAGAGTCCTGATCGAGAATGGTGAGGACATGGGTGCGATAGTCAGGCGTCCACCCTTCGGCAATGAGGGCGTAGCCGAAGACGGCGGTGGAGGCGACGATGGACATGAGAGGCACGGTCCAGAGCATCCAGGTGCGTCGCTTGAGACGTGAGAGCACGATGAGGTTCGCGGGGCCAATGGCAAGGGCAAAGACAAGGACAAGCACGAAGAGCCCTCGAACCGGGATTTCGCCCTTTTTGGTGACCCGGAGCATCTGGTTGGCCTTGTCACTGATGTTCTGGTAGTTCCAGGGGGACTTGGTGTAGATCGCGGCTTTGA
>CAZVTD010000099.1:0-8444 GCA_964629945.1 uncultured Planctomycetota bacterium
GGGGGGCACGGCGCGGACGTGGTGCGGCTGGTTGAGCCGGTGAAGGTCGAGAAGGAGTCGGGACGATGACGACGGGGTTGGTGATGGCGACGGGTGTGGTGGTGAGCTACCTGGCGGGAGCCATCCCGTTCGCATGGCTGGGGGGGAAACTGCTTGGGCTGGATATTCGGAAGGTGGGGAGCGGGAACATCGGTGCGACGAACCTGGCACGTGCGCTGGGAGGCGGCCGACGGGGGGCGGTTGCGTTCGTGAGCGCGTCGCTGCTGGACGTGGGGAAGGGATTCGCGGCGACGTTCTGGCTGGCGGATTGGGCGTGCACGTGGGCGGGAACGGACGCGGGAAACGAGGTCTGGTTCCGTCTGGCGTTCGGGCTGGCGGCGATCCTGGGGCACGTGTTTCCGATAACTCTGGGGTTCCGGGGAGGCAAGGCGGTGAACACGTCGCTGGGCGTGGCACTGGCGCTGGCGTGGGGGCCCGCGTTGATCGCGCTGGGGACGTGGATTGTGGTGTTCGCGATCTGGCGATACGTGTCGCTGGGATCGCTGGCGGCGGCGGTGGTGTTCCCGGCGGCGCTGTTGCTGCTGCCCGGGTATTCGTGGGGAGAGGACGCGCCGCTGTACGTGTTCTGTTTTGCGGTGTCGGCGTTGATCGTGGTGCGGCACATCAGCAACATCAAACGTCTGATCGCGGGGACGGAGAAGCGGATCGGGGGCGGGAAGAAGACGGAGTGCGGGACTCCGACGTCATGAGCCGACGCGGGGAATCGGAGCGGGGTGAGGGGATCAGGTGCGGCTTGCGGTCGACCGCTGGTGTGACGTGTTTTTGTGGGGATGCTGGTGGACGCGGACCCAGTATTTTGTCGTTTCGATGATGGTGTTGGTGAATTCGACGGGATCGGCGGGCTTGACGTTGTAGGAGTTGGCGCCCGACTGGGCGGCGGTTTCTTTTTCTCGGTCGTCCTGGAGGCTGGTGAGCATCACGACCGGGACGCTCTGGAAGGCGGGCTCCGTGCGCAGGACCTTCAGGAGTTCCTGTCCATTCATGCCCGGCATCTGGATGTCGAGGTAGATCAGACCGATTTCCGGAGAGCCCGGGTACGCGCCCTGGTGGTGCAGGAAGTCCAAGGCTTCTTCGGCGGAGCCGACGTCATAGACTTCGTTGTCGATGTTGCCCTGGGCGATGGCGTCGCGCACCAGCATGCGGCAGTCCTCGTCGTCGTCGACCAGCAGGATGTTCACCCATTCGTTCTGATCCACGTTCATTCTCCGTTATCGCCCTGATAAGTGAACGTCTGAGCAGTATCGGTTTGCTTCAGCTCGTCCTCCGTGGAGACCGATTGCGGATTGGTGCTTCCTGTGTTCGGTGAGTTGGTGACGGTTTCGGGGAGGGTGAAGATGAAGGCGCTTCCCTGTCCCTCCTGACTTTCCACGCGGATTTCACCGCCATACATTTCCACGATGGATCGGACACTGGCGAGTCCCACGCCTCGGCCTTCGGTGTGAGCCGTCATGGCGTTGTGCACCCGTCGGAAGACGAAGAAGATTTTTTCCGCGTCGGTGGGGGAGATGCCGATGCCGTTGTCGCGAACGGCGAACTGGAAGAGGTTGTCCTTTTTCTCGCAGGAGATGTTGACGGTGATCGGACGATCAGGATGGGCGTATTTGATGGCGTTGTCGAGGAGGTTCTGGAAGACCTGACGGATGCGGTTGGGTTCACACCAGATGGCGGGGAATTGTCCTTCCACGGACACGTGACCGGATTTTTTCTCGATGTCGAAGGCGAGCTGTTCCACGGCGCCCTGCACCAGTTTGTCGAGGGCGACCAGCTCGAAACGTCCCCGGCGTGACCGGATCCGGGAGAGTTCGAGGAGATCGGTGATGAGTCCGTTCTGGACAGTGACGTTTTTGATGATGCGTTCAAGCCGATCCTGTCCCGTTTCGTCGAGAGCTGTTGCGTATTTTGTTTTGAGGAAGCTGGCCATGCCTGAGATGTTTCGCAGAGGTGCGGAGAGGTCGTGAGAGACGGCGCGGAGGAAGTCCTCTTTTTCCTCGATGGCGCGTTTCAGTCGATGGTTCAGCATATCCAGTTCCCTGGCACGGGTTTCGGCTTCGGTCTTGGCCCAACGCAGTGCGGCTTCGGCCTGTTTGGCTTCGGTGACGTCGCGCACGGTGGACATGAGGATGGGTTTACCTTCGATTTCCATGCGCGTGAGCAGGACGGCGGCGAAGAACTCGGTCCCGTCGATGCGTCTGTGCTTCCAGTCGAAGAAGTGGCTTCCGTTTTCCATGCCTTGTACCATCATCTCGGGAGCCTTCTCGGCGGAGGAGCGTCCGTCGGGCTGGTATTGGGGTGAGAGTGTGGCGGGGGTCTGGCTGGCGAGTTCCGCTTCGTCTTTGCATCCCATCATGGCGACGGCGGCGGGATTTCCGGCAAGGAATTGTCCTTCCGGTGAGAGCAGCATAATGGCGTCACGCGAGGCGTCGTAGAGGGTTCGGTAACGGATTTCGCTGGCGCGCTGGGCATCACGCATCTTCTTGAGCTCGGTGATGTCCTCGACGGTTTCGATGAATCCGCGCAGTTTTCCAGTCTGTGTGTCGTGAATGGGGAAGGCCCGGACGCGTGCGGGGATGTGGGTGCCGTCATCCAGGGTGCCAATGACCTCCACCTCGGTGGGTTTGCCGGTGGCCATGGCGATGACACCCGGACAATGGGGGCAAATCTGGTCGCGCTTCTCGAATTCCTTGTAGCACTTTTTGCCTACGAATTCCTCCGCCGGCCTGCGGAAGATCTTTCCCTGGACTTCGTTGGTCATGATGACGTTGTGGTCCGGGTCGATGAGTGTGACGCCGAGGCCAATGTTTTCGACCAGGGTTCGGTAGAGGGTTTCGCTGGCGCGCAGGGCCTCCTCGGCCCGTTTCTTCTCGGTGACGTCCCGCACGGTGGCCTGAATGATCGGTTTTCCATCAAGTTCCATTTTGGTCAGCAGGACCGAGGCGAAGAATTCAGTTCCGTCGGGTCGTTTATGCAACCATTCGAAGGAATGCGTTCCGGTTTCGATGCACTTGGTGTTCATCTCCATCGCTTTTTCGGAGGAGAGTCGTCCGTCGGGCTGATGTTCCGGTGAGAGGGAGGCGGGGGAAGAGGAGGTGAGTTCGTTTTCGTCCTTGAATCCCATCATGGCGACAGCGGCGGGGTTTCCGGCAACGAATTTGCCCTCGAGCGACACCAGCATGATGGCGTCGCGGGAGGCGTTGTAGAGGGTGCGGTAGCGAGTCTCACTGGCGCGCTGGGCCTCCTGCATCTTCTTCCACTCGGTGATGTCTTCGACGGCTTCGATGAAGCCTCTCAGCTTTCCGGTTTCTTTATCGTAGATGGGGAAAGCCCGGACGCGCACGGGTGTGGTGGCGCCGTCATCCAGTGCCGCGTTGGTTTCCACCTCGGCGGGCTTTCCAGTCTTCATGGCGATGACGCCGGGACAGTGAGGGCAGACATGGTCCCGTTTTTCGAATTCCCTGTAACATTTCTTGCCTTCGAAGTCTCTCGGGGATTTGTTGAAGATTTTGCCCTGGACGTCATTGCTGATGACGATGTTGTGGTCAGTGTCGATGAAGGTGACGCCGATGCCGATGTTTTCTGCGAGGGTGCGGTAGCGGTCCTCACTGATGCGCAAGAGTTCTTCGTCCCGCTTGCGCTCGGTGATGTCGCGCACGGTGGCCTGGATCAGCGTTTTTCCCCCGATGTCCATCCGTGTGAGCAGGACATCCGCGAAGAACCCGGTCCCGTCGGACCGGCGACTGCTCCAGTCGAAGGAATGGTTTCCTGTTTCCAGACAGCGGATGATCATCTCGCGCGCCTTCTCGGAGGACAATCTGCCGTCCGGCTGGTATTCCGTCGAGAGCGAGGCAAGCGACATGTTCATCAGCTCCGCCTCGGTTTTGCAGCCCAGCATGACCATGGCGGCGGGGTTTCCGGCAAGGAACTTGCCTTCGGGGGACGTCAGAGCGATGGCGTCCCGGGACGCATTGAAGAGGATCCGGTAGCGATCCTCGCTGGCACGCAGGATTTCTTCGTTGAGTCTGCGCTCGGTAATGTCGCGTGCGATCCCGGTCATTTCCGTGGGTGTTCCGTCAGCATCGCAGAGCACCGTTGAGCGGATCTCCGTCCATATCGTCGTTCCATCTTTCTTCAGCAACTGCAATTCCAGGGTCCGGGTGGCCCGTCCGCCTGGACCGGCTTCCTGTGCCAACTTGACCGTGTTCTCGTAGGTTTGGAGGGTGACCTCCCGGGATGCAGGGGCCACCATGTCCATTATCGTCATCCCGGGACACTCTTCTTCGCTGTAGCCCAGCATTGGTGTGACGGCCGGGCTGACGTACTGGAGCTTCAGGTCCGGGAGGCGACAGGACCAGATGACGTCACTGACATTCTCGGCCAAGAGACGGTATTTTCGCTCACTCTCGTTGGGAACCCAAGTCGTCTCCTCCGCCGGCAGCGTCTCTTCTTTCAAGCTCATGCTCTGTGCTCCTGAGGCGTCCCCAAACGGATTTTGTCCACTAATAGTCTTTCGTGATATTTACCGTCCCGTCTTTAAAGCGTTTCGGGAGATATCTAGGGCCGAGCATGCTATGCAATTCATGGTGGGGTGTTGATGTATTGACGCAACATGCAGGGGGTATGGACGGAAAGATTCGCAGGGACCGGGTGTTCGGGGCGGGATGAGATCGGGCTGCCGGGGTCGGAAGCGGACGCAGGGCGCTTTCGATCTATTTCAGTTTTTCCCGGAGCAGCTCATTGACGGTCTGGGGATTGGCTTTGCCCCGGGCGGCACGCATGACCTGTCCGACGAGGAATTTGAAGGTGGCTTCCTTTCCGGCACGGTAGTCGGCGACGGCCTTGGTGTTCTCGGCCATGACCTGGTCGATCCATTTTTCGAGCTGGGAGGCGTCGGAAACCTGGAGGAGTCCGAGGGATTCGACGAGTTCGCGTGCGGAGCCTGGGAAATCGACGAGCTTCGTGAAGGCATCCCGGGCGGCGGTGATGGAGACGGTGGCGTCGGCGACGAGCCGAATGAGTTCGGCGAGCTTCTCCGGGGCGAGGGGGAAGTCACGAATGGCGAGCTTTCGTGCGTTGAGTTCCTTGAGCAGGGTCTGAGTGATCCAGTTGGCTGAGGTTTTTGGGTCGCCGGTGAGGGTGTTGAGGCGCTCGAACCAGTCGGCGAGGTCCTTGTCGGCTGTGAGGACGGACGCATCATATTCGGAAAGACCGAAGTCGGAGATGAAGCGCTTTCGTCGGGCGAGAGGAAGCTCGGGGATTTCGGTGCGCAGGCGATCGAGCCAGTCGGGATCGACGGTGACGGGGACCAGGTCGGGGTCTGGGAAGTAGCGGTAGTCGGAGGCTTCCTCCTTCTGACGCTGCTCGACCGTGACGGAGCGGACGTCGTCCCAGCCCCGGGTCTGCTTGGGAGCGGTGTCGATGGTGAGTCCGGTGTCGAGGTGCCAATGGTAGAGGCGTTCGGCTTCGTAGGCCATCGCGCGCTCACAGGCGGAGAAAGAGTTCATGTTTTTGATCTCGGAGATGGGGGTGGAGAGGGTTTGGCCGCCGCGGGTGAGTTGGACGGAGATGTTGGCGTCGCAACGGATGTTGCCCTCTTCCATGTTGCAGTTGGAGACGTCGAGGTAGGTGAGGAGGAGCCGGATGGCGAGGAGGAATTCGTGGAGGTCGTCGAGGTTGTGGATGTCGGGTTGGGTGACGATTTCCATGAGTGGGACGCCGGTGCGGTTGAGATCGACGAGGGAATCCCCGCCCGGGGAGTGGATGAGCTTTCCGGCGTCTTCTTCGAGATGGACGCGGATGATGCCGATGGGTTTGGTTTGTCCGTCGGGGGTGGGGATGTCGAGGACGCCATCGTGGGAGAAGGGGAGGTCGTATTGTGAGATCTGGTAGTTCTTGGGGAGGTCGGGGTAATAGTAGGACTTGCGGTCGAATCGCGTGAGGGGAGAGATTTCGCAGCGCAGGGCGAGCGCGGTCCGGACGGCGAGGGCGAAGGCGGTGCGGTTGATGACGGGGAGCGTGCCGGGGAGTCCGAGACAGACGGGACAGACCTGTGTGTTGGGTGGTGCGCCGAAGTCGGTGGCGCAGGCGCAGAACATTTTGGAGGCGGTCTTGAGCTGGACGTGTATTTCGAGTCCGATGGTGATGGAGTAAGGCACGCTCACCGGCAGTTCCTTCAGGCTGAGGTCAAGGCGACTTCGACGAGGTCACAGATGACGTGTCCGACGGCAATGTGGATCTCCTGGATGCGACAGGTCTGCTGCGTGGGAACGACGAAGCACTCGTCGCATTCGTTTTTCATGGCGCCGCCGTCGCGACCGGCCAGGCCGAGGGTTTTTGCGCCCCGGGTCCGTGCGGCCTGGAAGGCCTTGATGACGTTGACGGAGTTTCCGGAGGTGGAGATTCCGATGAGGACGTCGCCTGTCTGGACCATGGCTTCGACCTGTCGCGAGAAGATGATGTCGAAGGTGTAGTCGTTGCCGAGAGCGGTGATGATGGAGGTATTGGTGGAGAGGGCTTCGGCGGGCCAGGCATTGCGTTCCTTCTGGAAGCGACCGATGAACTCGGCGGCGAGATGCTGGGAGTCGGCCGCGGAGCCACCGTTGCCGCAGAGGTAGATGCGGTGTCCCGTTTTGAGGGCCTGGAAGACGACGTCGGCCATGCGTGCGACCTGTTCGGTGAGTTCGGGATTTTCGGCGACCTTTCGCTTGAGGTCTGCACTGGCGAGCAGCAACTTCTTCACCTGCGATGCGTTCATGGGGTCTCCTGTTGAAATGGGTTCCCGTGGGGAACGTTAGTGTTTACGTGTTCTGACGGTTCCGTGCGAGGACGCGGGCGATGATGTCGGTGGTGGAGAGTCGAGTGGAGATGGTGGAGACGACGTCGACGAGCTGGACGCGTCCGCCATAGGATTCCACGAATTCCTGACCGACGGCGCCTCCCTTGTTCTGCCAGTCCCGTCCTTTGACGAGGACGTCGGGTCGGACGGCTTTGACGAGTTCGAGGACGGAGGGGTCGTCGAAGATGGTGACGTAGGAGACGTCGGAGAGCGCGCCGAGGATTTCGGCACGCTCCTGCTGGTTGTAGATGGGACGGTCGGGGCCTTTGAGCTTCCGGACGGATTCGTCGGAGTTGAGTCCGATGACGAGGACGTCGCCGAAGGCACGAGCGGCTTCGATGGTCTTGAGGTGTCCGACGTGGAGGACGTCGAAGCAGCCGTTGGTGAAGGCGACGGTTTCGCCCCGTCGGCGGTGCTCGGCGAGGGTGCGCAGGAGCTCGGGGAGCGGGAGGAGCTTTTCGGCGGGAGAGGCGTGGTGTCCTTCGAGGGCGGAGGCGATTTCGCGACGGGTGAGGGGCGTGACGCCGATGCGCTCGACTTCGAGACCTCCGGCGACGTTGGCGAGCCGGACGGCATCGACGAGGGGTCCCCCGGCGGCAAGCACCAGTCCGAGGACGGAGAGGACCATGTCGCCCGCGCCGGCGACATCGTAGACGTGACGGACTTTGGTGGGGAAGTGCTGGAGGGGGCCGGTGCGTTCCAGGAGTGCGATGCCATCGCGGTCGAGGGTGACGACGACGGCTTCGAGGTCGAGGTCGCCCAGGAGCTTTTCGGCGGTGCGTGCGGGGCCGTCGGGTCCGATGGGGACGCCGCTGGCGAGTTCGCTTTCGGGCCGGTTGGGGGTGATGACGTTGACGCCCCGGTAGAGGGAATAGTCGCGGACCTTGGCGGGATCGACGACGACGCGGACCCCGGCGGCACGACAGGCGACGAGAAGCTGCTGCATGAACGCGGGGGTGATGAGTCCCTTGGCATAATCGGAGACGAGGACGACGTCGAAGGAGGCGACGTGGTCGCGGAGGAAGGTGAGGATGGTCTTGCGCACGTCATCGGAGAGGGAGGCGGCGTCCTCCTCGTCCACGCGCAGGACGTGCTGATTGTGGGCGATCATGCGGGTCTTGACGGTGGTCCGACAGGAGGGGTCCACGATGACGCCGGCGTCGTCGATGGACTGCTCGGCGAGGAGTTTTCGGAATTCGCGTCCGGGTTCGAGGTCACCGACACTGCCACAGAGGGTGACGTGTGCGTCGAGTACGGCGAGGTTGGCGGCGACGGAGGCGGCGCCTCCGAGCCGGGTTTCGGTGCGTGTGACCCGGAGGATGGGGATGGGGGCTTCGGGACTGATGCGCTCGACGTTTCCCCAGACGTAGCGGTCGAGGATGAGGTCGCCGACGACGAGCAGTCGGGGGCGACCGATGCGCGACCAGAGTGCAGCCAGGCTTTCAGACGTCCAAGTTCTCCCTACGATGGTTCCTCACCGGGAGGCCAGTGTGCGTCGAAGCAGGTCGTCCAGGACCTCGCGTCCACTGGTGAGGACGGTCTGGACGGTCAGGAA
>CAZVTD010000100.1:0-2920 GCA_964629945.1 uncultured Planctomycetota bacterium
CCGGGAGGTAGCGGTGATTGGCGCTCACGACCCCCATGCTGACCGTCGGGGCGAAGTCCGTCGCCAAAAGGAAGGGGTTTCCCATCGCCAGCACCCACTGGCCTGCTTCGAGCTGGTCCGAATCACCCAGGGATGCCGCCTCGAAGGGGCCGCCGTCCTTGATCCGGATGACCGCGATGTCACCGGTCGGGTCCGTCCCCACCACATCGGCTTCGTGCAGCACACCGTCGGACGTTCCCACCATGACCTTCTTGCTGGTCTCCACCACGTGGTAGTTCGTCAATGCGGTCCCGTCGGTCCCGATGATGACTCCCGATCCACCGCCGGTTGGTGTGCGGTCTCCGTCCGTCTTGACACGGAACACCGCGACGACCGTCTTGCTCAACTGCTCCACCATCTTCACGCGTGCTTCTTCTTCCTGCTTCACGCGTGCCAGGTCTCCCGGGGCCGCGGCCGCTCCCCAGGTCAACACCAGCAGCAACCCCAATGCACTCACACACTTCAGGAGTTTCGACGTCATATCGGACAAGCTCCGCTCTTGGATTCCTTGTGTGTCCCGAGAACCGGCCGGACTCACTCTTATCCTATCCCACCCGTCCCCCTGCGGCAAGGGCAAAAAATCCCCGTCCGTCGTTGGTCTGAACGCATAGACATGTTTAAACGCCAGGTCTACTTCCAGCGGACCGCCGCCGGCTTTCCCGTCCCCGCCGACGTGTAGATCCCGTCCATCAGTCGGCACAGCTTCACACCCCACTCCCCGGGTGAAGCCGCCTCGCTCCGACCCCGGACCGCCTCGATGAAGTTCGACTGCACCGTCATCTCGTGGTCCTTCACCGGGGGATACTTCAGCAGACGCCCCTCCTCGGAATGCTCCAGTCGGCCTCCGTCGGCCCCCGTCACCACCGTCCCGCGCGTTCCCACGATTCTCAGTCCGCTGCTGAACGTCCTGGCGTCCCCGTTGGCCAGAAGCGTCCCCATCGCCCCGTTGTCAAAACGAACCAGCACGCTGCTCACCACGTCCACCTCGGTCCCCCGGTTGTCCACCATGGCGACCACGTTCACCGGCTTCAATCCCGTCAGCCACAGCACCGCGTGCAGCAGGTGGCTTCCCGTGTCATACAGCATCCCCCCGCCCGCAAGCTCCCTGCTTACCCGCCACGTTCCCCGGCACCGGCTCAGCCAGTCCTGGCTGATGAAGCCGTCCACCGTCGTGATCTCTCCCAGCTTCCCCTCCGCGAGCAGCCTGCGGATGTATCGCAGCTCGCTGGAGCAGCTTCCCTGGTGGGCGATCGCCAGGACACGCTTCTGCTTTCGGGCCAGGTCCACCAGGGCCGTCGCCTGTCGCGTGGACGTCACCATCGGCTTCTCCACCAGCACGTGCACGCCCGCTCTGAGCGCCGCACGCGCCTGTCCATAATGAAGCTGGTGGGGTGTCGCCAGCACTACCGCGTCCACCCGGGCCAGACGAAGCTGTTCTTCCAGGGTGTGGAAGATCGACACGGGCTTCCCCCTGGGCACCAGTTCCTCGTCGCGAAGACGTGCGCACGCGGCGTGGTCGCTGTCCGCCAGTGCCACCACATCCACCTCCGGAAGCGCCAGCAGGCTCAGGACGTGATCACGTCCCCTTCCGCCGCACCCGCACACCGCCACGCGCAGCAATCCGCTCGTCCCGCGCGTCTTCGTCCCCGTCTTCGACGACCGTTTCGTTTTCAACGTGATCTCCTCGGAATCCCCGGCGTCTTACGCCGGATTCCCCTTCATGTAATCCGGGTTCTCCACCAGCTTCCGGCGTGTCTCTTCGAACATCATCTCCACCGCCGGGTGGTCGCTCGGCCAGCTCCGGCTGGCGTAATCCGGGTTCGCCTTCATCTTCTCCAGCTCGGGTCTGAACTCCTCGAAATACGACCCGTAGATGTGGAACGAGTCGCTGATGTCCACGTAGCGTCCCACGTGCACCACACGGCCCAGCTTCTCGGCGATGCGTCCGGCGATGATCCGCTGGAGGTCCGTCAGTGCGAACACGTTCATGAACCACGCCTTGTAGGCGTCGCGACTGCGCCAGTGACTGTTCAGGTTCAGCACCAGTTCGTCCTTCTCGTTCGGCAGCAGACGGAACCACAACCGCTGCAGACAGGGCGGGTCCTCCGTGAACGGGTCCGCCGTCGGCATCCACGTGGTCGCCTGGATCCGACGCGAATACGTGCTCTGGACCGCCTTGTTGATGACGTACTCGATCTGGTTGACCGCCCGCAGCTTCGCCGCGCACACGTCCTCCAGGTCCTCCGTGGGGGCGTAAGCGAACATCCGTTCGTGATAGGTGTAGGTCCACTTGTCCGGATCGGCCGGGTCCACCCAGTGGTCGTGGATCCCCTCCACCACCTCCTGGCGATACACTTCCAGTTCCTCGGGACCGCCCGGGAAGTTCTTGTGAATCCTCGGCTCGGCGAACGGGTTCCTGACCTCGATGATCATCGTCGCGTCGCGGCTGGGCGGGTCGATGAACGCCCCCTTGGCGTCCCTGCGGTCGTACTCCGTCCGGACGTCGGTCCCCTTCGCCCACAGTTCCAGCAGCGCCTGCTCCCATGCTTCCGGAAGGTGCTCACCCACCTCGTGAAGACAGGGTATGTTGCCCTTTCGGCTCGTTTGTGTCATCCGCTCCCGTCCTTTCTCTCAGGTGATCTCGATCTCTCCGTACGCCCCGAGGTGTCGTCCGATGACCGCCAGGCAGCCCAGCAGTCGTCCGCGTTCCTTCTCCTCCTCCAGCACGGTCTCCAGGTCCTCCGGCGTGCTGATCCGGTTGGCAATCGCCGTGGCCGCCGCGTCGGCCAGCGCCGCCGACTCCGCAATCGTCACCACTGCGTCGGCCCGACCGAAGCTCACGCTCGGTCCCACCGTTCGGCTGCTGGTGCAGACGCCCCGC
>CAZVTD010000100.1:2930-8436 GCA_964629945.1 uncultured Planctomycetota bacterium
CTCGTCCCCGTGACAGTCCAGCTTCAGCACGATCCGCCTTGTGAAAGGCGACTCCCGGCCCGCATACAGACCCAGCCGCACCGGACGCGACATCTTCAGAAAAATGTCCCCCCCGTTCTCCACGATGACGTCGGGCGAACGCTCCAGCAGCGCGCGTCCCACTTCCTGCGCCACCGCCCCGGCCACCGCCGCCATGGGACCGACGCCGTACGTGCGGGACGCCTTCAGCATGGACTGAATGATTATGGGGGCACGATCGTCATCAGGCAAGGGCGAAAACGAACTCAGAAATTCCGGGACCGCGGCGATGGTGCTTTCCAGCTCGCGACGCACGCGGCGCACTTCGGCGGTCGCCTCCGCGGTCAGGTCGCTGTGTGCGCGGATCTGGAGGTCCGTCTCCTTGATCGAGACGTGGAAGGTCACCAGGTCGGGCGTGTTGATCCACTCGCGGTAGCTTCGAGGCTCGTGGGTCATGCGACCCTCTTACAACCCGAGGAGCGTTTCCCTGATCCGTCGCACGTGTTCGCTGCGGATGTCCACCCGGTCGGTCAGGTCCGCCAGACGCTTGCCCAGCAGGTCCAGTCCCAGGTTCCCCGTCGCGCCGAGGTGTTTCTTGCTCCGGATATTCTCGACCGGGTCGCGTTCCGCAAGCGCGTCCAGGTCCAGACCGATCTTCCGATACGCGTCCCGGAAGGGCATGCCCTGCCCCACCAGCTCGTTGGCCGCGTCCGCCGCGAACACTTCCGGAGTGAACGCGTCCCGGCAGGTCTGTTCGTTCACCGTCAGGTTCGAAAACACCATCTCGACCACTTCCAGGGCATCCGCCGTCGTGTTGAACCCCTCGATCAGCGGACGCTTGGTCTCCTGGAAATCGCGGTTGTATCCCGAATACAGTCCCCGCGTGATCCCCAGGATGATGAACAGTTGTCCCTGCACCGCCGCCGTCTTGGCGCGTGTCAGCTCCAGCTGGGCCGGGTTCTTCTTCTGGGGCATGATGCTGCTGCCGCCGCAGTACTTCTCGGGCAGCGTGAAGTAGCCGAACTCCGGTAGCGCGAAGAGGATCGTGTCGCTGGAGAGCTTCGACAGGTCGTTCATCACCTGGGCCAGCGCAAACAGCACCGTCGCCTCCACCTTGCCGCGCGTGTTGTTGGCATACAGCACGTTGACGATCGGCTCCATCCCCAGCAGTTCCGCCGTCCTCTCCCGCTTGATCGGCAGCGCCACCCCGTAGGAGGCCGCCGATCCGAGGGGCGAGCGGTTGAGCTGCTCGTAGGCCTGGAGGAGAAGTTCCAGGTCCTCAAGCATCGCCTCGGCGAACGCCGAAGCCCACAGTCCCACGGAGCTGGGCATCGCACGCTGCGTGTGCGTGCGGCCCACCATGGGCACGTCCTTGTATTGGGCTGCGAAATCCAGGCAGGTCCGGGTCAGCTTCAGCACCAGACGGGACACCTCCAGCACGCGGGCGCGTCCATAGAGCCGAACGTCCACGGCCGCCTGATCGTTGCGCGAGCGGGCGGTGTGGATCTTCTTGCCCACCTCACCCACCTGGGCGACCAGGTGCTCCTCCAACGCCGTGTGTACGTCCTCCTGCTCCACCGTGATGCCGAACTTCCCGGCTTCCAGCAGTCCAGGGACCCCGACGAGCGCCTTCTGCAGACGCCCGAACTCCTCCACCGTCAGAATCCCCACCTCCGAGAGCATCTTCGCGTGGGCGATGCTCCCCAGGACGTCCGCCTCCACCAGGTGCATGTCGATCAGATAATCGTCACCCACCGTGAAGCGTTCCATCACCTTGTCCTGCTGGACCTTCTTCTGCCACAGCTTCGCCATCAGTCTGACCTCACTTGGTCTTCTTGGTCTTCTTTCCCGTCTCGGCCGCTTTCTGCTCGCGCTTGGCCAACACCACGAACTGCAGCCCGCGCACGAACGCCGCGTCGGCGCACTGACGCTGGTCGAAGCCCGTCGCCTTGATCGAGCGGATTTCCGGGAAGAACAGCCCCGTCTTGCTCTCGCGTCCTGTGATCTCGCACGTCCCCTTGTAGAGCTTCACGCGGTACTTGCCCGACACGTTCTTCTGAGACTCGTTGATGAACGCTTCCAGCTCATACCGCAGCGGCGTATACGCCTCGCCGTGATACATCAGATACGCCCAGCGCGAATCCACCATCTGCTTGAAGAACAGCTCGTCCTTCGTCAGACAGTACTGTTCGAGGTCGTGGTGCAGCTTCAGGATCACCTCGGCGGCGGGCGCCTCGTAAACCTCGCGGCTCTTGAGGTTCATGATCCCGTCCTCGAACATGTCGATCCGTCCCAGACCGTTCTTGCCGGCCACGCGGTTGAGCTGGTCGATCAGGTCCGCCAGGTCCATCGCCTTGCCGTCCAGCTTCACGGGGATGCCATCGGCGAACTCGATCTCCATCTCCGTCGCCTTGTCAGGGGCGTCTTCCGGGATCGTCAGCCACATCCAGATGTCCTTGGGAACCACCTGGTTCAGGTCGATGGCGCCGCTGGCGATGCTTCGGCACCACAGCGTCTTGTCGTCGCCGCCGGTGATCGTCTCGGCCACCGGGATGTCCCACGCCTTGCACAGCACCTCTTCTTCGAGGCGGGTCAGGTCGAAGTCGCGCACCGGCACCAGCACCTTGCAGCCCGGCGCGAACAGCGTGAACGTGTTGTGCATCCGGTACTGGTCGTTCCCCTTGCCCGAGGACCCTTCGATGACCGCGTCGCAACCACGCTTCACCGCCACTTCCGCCACCTTGCGTGCCACCAGCTGACGCGTCATCGACGTGCTGACCGGATAGCCTTCGTAGCTCGAGTTGGCCTTGATCGCCATCTTCACCCACTCGTCGGCGAATTCCTTGCGCACGTCCACCGTCACCATGTCCAGACCCAGAACCTTCGCGTGTCGACGGGCCATCTCCACTTCATCGTCGCCCTGACCGATGTTGATGTTGACGGCCACGATCTCTTCGGCCTTGTATTTCTTACGCAGGAGTGCGATCCCCAGACAGCTGTCCAGCCCGCCCGAAAACGCCGACGCCACCTTCTTCACTTTCGGGGTCTCGATCGACTCGATCTTCTGCTCAATCTCTTTTACGTTCATCGTCATCGTCTTCTACTCCTCATAGTACCGGGCCTCAGCCCTGCGCGCGAACGCGACGTCTGGATTGCCCCCGCATTCGGAGTGACGCCTCCCCCTCAGCCTGACCTCTATACCATCTCCAAACCGAATTTGCAACACTTTTCACCGTGCCGCACGGGACCGGCCGACCACCTCTCCCGACGCCCCGACGCCCCCCGAAAACCGCACCCCGGCCATCCGCTCAAACCAACAAAAAAGGCCGCTGTCTCCAGCGACCCCAACCCACGACATCCCGGGATGGACCTCGTGCTTCGCCCTACCGTCCTGAACCGGCCGACACCGTCAACTCCTCGCTCTCCATGTGTCGGGCGACCACCCGCTGGAGCGCACGCACCACGTCCCGGTCATACAGTCTGCCCGCGTTCTTCTCGATCTCCTTCAGCGCCACCCACGGGACCCGGCTGGCGAACCCCGGCCGCCCCCCGGTGATGTTCTCGTAGGCGTCGGCCACCGCGATCACCCGCGTCCCCAGAGGCAGACTTTCCAGCGTCACCCCGTCCCGGTTCCCTTCCACATAATAATCATGGTGATAGCGGATCAGGGGCACCGCCTCCTGGAGCACCGAGCCCACCGACTGGAGCAGTTCCACGCCGCTGGAGGACTGGTTGTCGATCAGTTCCCGGTCGGTCTGGGTCAGCATCGCCGCCCGGCGGATCAGTTCGCCCGACAGTTCCGCCCGGCCCAGGTCGTGCAGCAGTGCCGCCGCGTGGATGTTGTCGATCGAACTCTTCGGCAGTCCCAGGGCCTCCCCGAGTTCCGCCGCCAGTTCCGCCACCTTGACGCTGTGCCCCTTGCACCCCTCGTCGTTCTTCTCCAGGTACTTCGACATGATCTCGAGGATGCCCAGGTAGGACGCCTTCAGTTCCTGGATGCGTCGGTCGTGCTTCTCGTAAAGCTGACCGGTCATCAGCGCCGCCAGGATGAGGAACCCGCCCCACGCCATCAGGTCCAGCGCCACAAAGAGCGGTCCGGGTGTCTCATACCGGGGCATGAACACGTCGGGCACCAGGATCGCGATGAACACGACCGCCAGAATCGAGAACATCGCCGTCAGCAGGGCCTGCCGCTTCCCGCTGATGTAGCCCGCCAGCAGCGCCGGCAGAAAATAGAAGAAGAGGATGGGCGCACCGCGGGCGAACCAGAAATGACTGACGGCGACGACGAGCAGGATGCTCACGACGACGATGCGTTCGAAGTGTCTGATAAAAAAGGACTTATACGTCTCCATGGGCCCCCTGGACTTCCTGGGTCAACAGTGTCTGCTCGATCGCCATACCGGTTTATCGGCCGCCAGGGGGCCTTTTGCTTAGCCAAATGGGGCGAAAAAACCCTCAAAATGACGTGGAAAATCAGTCGGATTTGACGTTTTTTTGGGCGATTTTCAGCCCGATTTCGCGTGCCCGGGCCAGGGCGTCGGGATGCTTCAGGACGTCGTCGGGGCCTTCCAGGTCCGTCAGCAGCAGCTCATCCTTATAACGGAACTCCATGACGGCCATGACGGATTTGACAACGTGGCAAGGCCCGTTGAACAGATTCCGGTGGGCACTCCCCCCCACGGCGATGAGAGCCCCGCTGCCGCCGGGACGTTCGCGTCCGACGGGCTCCTGGCGGACGAACCTGCGGGCCCAGTAGAGCTGACAGCGGTCGATGACGGCCTTGAGCTTGCTGGGCACCCCCATGAAGAAGACGGGCATGGCGATGACCAGGTGGTCGGCACGGTCCAGACTGGCGAAGACCCCCTGCATGTCGTCGGGAACCACGCACCGACCCTCGCGGGCACACGCCCCACACGCCAGGCAGCCGTTCATCCTCAGACGGTGGACCACCAGGTGCTCCACCTGGAGCCCGGCGTCCCGTGCGCCCTGCATGGTCTCGGCGAGCAGCCGGTCGGTGTTCCCGTTGCGTCGGGGCGAGCCGGCGATGCACAGCACCGTATCCGCCATCATCGGACTCCCTTCAGACGACGAAGCTCGTCAAGGAACTGCGTCCGGTCCGGGCGGCCGGGAACGGTCCGGAAACTCCCGTCGGGGCTCACGTAGACCAGCGTCGGCGGCAGTTCCACCTCAAAACGCCTCTGGAGGACGTCCGTCCACTCGCTGCGCTCGGTGATGTCCACCCGGATCATCACGACGCCGTCAAGCTCGGCAACCACCTCCGGGTCCGAAAAGATCCGGGCGTCCATGAGCTTGCATTCGGTGCACCACGTCGCCCAGAAGTCCAGGATGGCGGGTTTTCCTTCCTCTTTCGCCCGGGCCAGTCCCTCGTCGGCAGACAGCACCCAATCAACATCCGGCGTCTGCACGGACGCCGACCCGAAGAGCGTCACCCCGCCCAGCACCCCACCCCCCACCAGCAGCAGCC
>CAZVTD010000101.1:0-8430 GCA_964629945.1 uncultured Planctomycetota bacterium
GCACCTTCGCCGGCCTGGGCGGACGGCCGATCCAGCACGCCAGCACGCCCCACACCAGCAGGAAGCCCGTCAGCGAGAGCTTCCAGACCCTCTCGCCCAGCACCGGCTGAAGGAAATAGATGGCCATCCCGATGAGCAGCATGCCCATGACGTGTTTGACCGAGACCATCCACGGTCCAGCGGCGAACCGCTGAAGGAGCCCCGCGAAGGTCCCGACAACGATGAACAGGAGTCCCATGCCCAGTGCGAAGCTGCCGCCCAGGAGCATCCCGACCGGGACGCTTCGCGTGGTGGCAGCATATCCGAGGGCAGTCAACA
This sequence comes from uncultured Planctomycetota bacterium, assembly GCA_964629945.1. Classification (GTDB taxonomy): domain Bacteria; phylum Planctomycetota; class DG-23; order DATKVD01; family CAZVTD01; genus CAZVTD01. The sequence continues at coordinate 319 of CAZVTD010000101.1, forward strand.
GCGGCACAGCGACACAGGTGGAGGCGAGGACGGCGGAGGCCAAGCCGGCCAGGAACGCCCCGACGACGCCCGAAGCCCATGGACGACTGAGTTTCGAGGTGATTCCGGCGGGAAGCGCGATGTTGTAGAGTCCGAACATGGCGGCGGCAAGCACGACAAGGACCAGAGCCCCGACGAGACGCAGCCAGAGGGTGCGCGGGTCGATGACGAAGGTCTTCCCGAGAAGACCGGCGACGGCACCGAGGATGACATAGACGAGGATAAGTCCGAGGACATAGGCGGCGGAGAGACCGAGCCCCCTGAGACGTCCGGTTTTGCCGGCCTGGATGCCGACGACACCGATGATGACGGGAATGAGCGGGTAAACACAGGGTGTGAAGCTGGTGAGGATGCCCCCGACGAACGCCACCAGCACACTCCACAACACCGAAGCGCGTGCCGACGACGGTTCCGCTCCCAGATCAGCCTGTGTTGTCCCTTCCGTCGATGCCGGCGTCAACGTCGACGCGTCCCGTTCGACCAGCGTCAATTCAAACTCGATGGTCCGCGTCTCGGGACGGAAGCAGAGTCCTTCGCCACAGCCCTGCCAATGCACCTCGACGGCGGACTTGAAGGTCGTTCCGCGCACGTCCGTCGGGACGACGCCCGTGACGGTCACGTCGAGCGCCTCGTAGAAGACCTGTCGCGGCTGAGGGGTGACCTCGTCGGTGTGCTCGACGCCCGGGGGAATGGCGACCTCGAAGGACTTGAAATCCCCGGGGCGGACCGGACTCACCCGGACCTGGTCGCGATACAGGTAGTAGCCGCGGGGGATCGCCCAGTTCAGGTCGAGCCGGAAGCTTCCGCCCGGGGCGACGCGATCGGTCGAAAGGTAGTGACTCAGCACGAAGGGCTGTCTTGCCGGGGCGCCGAACTGTCCCCACCCGGTCGAACCCGCCAGGAGCACGACCGCGGCCAGGAGTCCCAGGCGTCTCATGGATGAACCCGCACGCCGCATCCGCTCAATCCTCGACGACCTCGAAGTATTCCTTGTCCGCTCCGCAATCCGGACACACCCAGTCGGCCGGCAGCTTTTCGAAGGGCGTTCCCGGCGGCACGTTCCCGACCGGGTCCCCCATCTTCGGATCATATACGTATTCGCACAGGGTGCATTTCCATTTCTTCATTGTCTCTCCTTTCGCAAAGGATATGACCTTCCCGGCCACCGGCTAGAGTATACCACTGCATGGCGCGAATACAAACCGGGGATTCAGAAGCCGACCGTCCCGGACGCAACAAAGTGAAGTCCGTCCGGAGCGGCCGCTTTCTCCCTTGCGTTCGCACACGGGACGGGTATTCTCTGCGGCCCGAAGGAGACCCATTTGAACGCGAAACTGCTCGCTTACGTCGTGCCGCTCGTCCTGGTATGGGGGTCCATGTCGGGCGTGCTGATGATTCCCCTGAAAAGACTGGCCACGCCGCTGGCGGTGTTCCTGAACCTGTCGACGGGGCTGCTGTTCATGACGGGCTACCTGGCCTGCACGGGACGTTTCCGGACGCTGCGCTCGTTTTCGCGAGCCACGTGGGGGCGCCTGATGCTGGCGGGGATGATCGGGTCGTTCCTCTACTACGCCGTCTACTTCAGCGGACTGAAGATGGCCGGGGCCGACTCGGCCATCGAGGTCAGCATGATGAACTACCTCTTCCCCATCATGACGGTGATCTTCTCGGCACTGATCCTCCGGGAGCGGGTGACCGGACTCGGCTTCCTGAGCATCGTCATCTCCTTTTCGGGGGCCTACGTCATCGTCACGCACGGCGATGTGCTGAACCTGCACTTCACGGCCTGGCGGGCCTGTCTTCTGGGACTGGCGGCGGCGGTGTCGTGGGGGTTCTTCAGCGCCCTGGGGCGGAAGTGGGCCGCCGAGCCGATCGCGGCGGTCTTCGTCTATGGTCTGGGCGGACTGCTCCTGAGCGTGCCCTGGATGCTGTGGTCGTGGAAGGACCTGTCGATGCCGACGTGGACGGACTTCGGCTGTCTGGCCTATGACGGGATCGTGGCGAACTGCATCGGGGTCATCCTCTGGTTCAAGGCCCTCCAGGTCTCCAACGCCACCCTGGTGGGGAACATCACCTACTCGGCGGCGTTCCTGTCGGTGCTGTCGCTTCACCTGATGGCCCATTCGCCCGTGCGGGCGTCGTCACTGGTCGGACTGTGCCTGATCACCGTGGGAGTGCTGATCGCCAGCCGATGGGGTCACGCACGACTGGCCCAGCCGATGGCCACACCCAGACCGTAAGCGGGAAGCTCGGTCGATCCGAAGCGGCAGGCACCCGAGCGGATTTCAGGATTTGGCTTTCTCGTCGAGGATGCGTGCGACTTCGTAGGCGTCCTTGTCGCCCCGTCCCGACAGACAGACCGCAATCAGCGTCTGGGGACTCATCGTCGGGGCGATCTTCATCACCTGCGCAATCGCGTGGGAGGACTCCAGCGCCGGGATGATCCCCTCCAGGCGCGACGTCTCGCAGAACGCCTGGATCGCCTCGTCGTCCGTCACACTGGTGTATTCGACGCGTCCGGTGTCCTTCAGGTAGGCGTGCTCCGGACCCACGCCCGGGTAATCGAGTCCCGCGGACACCGAGTGGACCAGTGCGGTCTGACCGTCGGCGTCCTGGAGAATGTAGCTGAGACTCCCGTGCAGGACCCCGGGCTTGCCCGCCACCAGGGTCGCCGCGTGCTTGCCCGTCTCGATCCCGTAGCCGCCAGCTTCCACTCCCACGATCTGGACCGACTCGTCGTCGAGGAACGGGTGGAACATCCCCATCGAGTTGCTTCCCCCGCCCACGCACGCCACCAGCACATCGGGCAGACGTCCTTCCTGGTCCATCATCTGCCGGCGCGTCTCGCTGCCGATCACCGACTGGAAATCCCTCACCATCATCGGGAACGGATGAGGTCCCACCACCGACCCGATGATGTAATGCGTGTGTTCGACCGTCGCCATCCAGTCCCGCATCGCCGCGTTGGTGGCATCCTTGAGCGTTTTGGACCCGCTGTGCACCGCCGTCACCTTCGCCCCCAGCAGCTTCATCCGGAACACGTTCAGGTTCTGACGACGGATGTCCTCGTCGCCCATGTAGACCTCGCACTCCAGTCCGAACATGGCGGCGGCGGTGGCGCTGGCCACGCCGTGCTGACCGGCGCCGGTCTCGGCGATGATTCGCTTCTTCCCCATCCGGACCGCCAGCAGCACCTGTCCCATCGTGTTGTTGATCTTGTGCGCCCCGGTGTGCGCCAGGTCCTCGCGCTTCAGGTAGATCTTCGCCCCGCCCAGGTGTTTCGTCAGACGCTCGGCATAATACAGCGGCGTCGGACGTCCCACATATTGGGTCAGATAGTAGTCCAGCGTCTTCTGGAACTCCGGGTCCCGCCGGGCGGCGGCATACTCCGCCTCCAGTTCCGTGAGGGCGCTCATCAGCGTCTCGGGGACGAATTTCCCCCCGTACATCCCAAAGTGACCGTCCGGCGTGGGTAGTGGTTCGCGCGACAAGGGTGGCTCTCCAAAATAAAACCTGAAGGGCGAAGCCTAGGTCCGACGGACCGGACTGTCAAGCCAATTCGACGTTCCGACGACCTGCACCGGGGAGCACGGACGCATTTTCGCCGGCACACCCCTTGCGCATTCCCCGTCAGCCTGTAAACTATCTCCTTCCGCACCAAACCGAACACACGACGACCCGGAGGAGAGGTTCGAATGATTATCGACGCACATCACCACCTGGGAAAGGGACCGGATTACGCCGACCGACTGGTGGAGGAATGTCATCGACTGGGAGTGAAGCAGGTGTGGCTGATGGGACTGCCCGCGTCGGGCTGGCCCGACAGCAGCAACGAACGCATCCAGGAGGCCTTCGAGAAATACCCGGGCATGCTGATCGGTTTCGCCTGGGTTCACCTGGGCGTGGACCGTCCCTCCAAGATCAACGAGCTGAAGTCGCGCGGCTTCACGGGACTCAAGTTCATCCACCCCAAGGCTCCCTACGAGGACGGACGCTTCTATCCGATCTATGAGCGGGCGGCCGAGTTGAACATGCCGGGACTCTTCCACCTGGGCGTGGTGGCCCGAAACGAGGGAACACGCGCCGAGTTCATCAACTCCAATCTCATGCGACCCATCCACCTGGACACCGTCGCCCGCGTCTTCCCCGACTGGACCATGATCGGGGCACACCTCGGCAACCCCTGGCACAAGGAAGCCGCCATGTGCTGCCGGTGGAACCGCAACCTCTTCTTCGACCTCTCGGGTTCCACACTCAAGTACACCCCGGCGGAATACCTGGGACAGATCCTCTGGTGGCGGGCCGATTCCCCCTACCGCGATCCCCTCGGACGCGACGCCTGGGAAAAGATCACCTTCGCCTCCGACGTCCCCTATTCGCAGATCCACGACCTCATCAACGACTACACCCTGCTCATGGATCACCTGAAACTCCCCCAGCACCTGCGCGAAAAAATCTGGCACAAGACCGCCGAGAGTCTCCTGAAACCCCCGTCCAGAAAACTCAAGACCGTGGACCCCTATCCCCTGGCCCAATCGAAGAAGTGAGCCCGTCATGACCGGCCTCGAACGCATCCGCGACACCTTCCGAAAACTGGCCGACCGACGCCAGGCCGGGTTCATGCCTTTCCTGGCCGCCGGTCAGCCCGACCTCGACGCCACCACCCGGCTCATCGGCGCCATGCAGCAGGCCGGGGCCGACCTCGTCGAGCTGGGTGTACCCTATTCCGACCCCCTGGCCGACGGTCCCGTCATCCAGGACGCCTTCACCCGCGCACTCGACAACGGCATCCGTGTGGCCGATGTCCTCGATTCCATCCGACGTGCACGTCAGGCCGGCGCCACGGTCCCCGTCCTCACCATGATCTCCTATTCCCTCGTCTATCGCTTCGGTCAGGAACGCTACGTCCGGACGGTCGCCGACGTCGGCGGCGACGGACTCATCGTCCCCGACCTCGCCGTCGAGGAATCCGCCGCCCTGAGCAAGCTCTGCGCCGACGCCGGACTGGCCTTGGTCTTCCTGGTCACCCCCCCCACGCCCCCCGAACGGCTCAAGCAGCTCCTGGACGCCTCCAGCGGCTTCGTCTATTGCGTCGCCGTCGTCGGCATCACCGGCGAACGCGACGCCCTCCCGGAAACCCTCGCCGCTCAGGTCCGCTCCGTGCGTGCCCAGACCGACCTCCCCGTCTGCGTCGGCTTCGGCGTCTCCCGGCCCGACCAGGCCGAACGGGTCGCCGCCATCGCCGATGGCGTCATCGTCGGAAGCGCCCTCGTCCGCTGCATCAGCCAGGCCCCGTCCGACCGGGTCGTCCCCCAGGCGGCCGACTTCGCCGATTCCCTGGCCCAGGCCGTCCACCGGACACGACGTGCCTGAAGCGTCCTCCCCCGAAAATCTCTTGTCCGACCGTCCGCCAACCGCTATAGTACCATTGGACCTGACGCAACACATTCGCTTTGGGAGTCTCAAGATGCGTTCCGCCAAAACCGTGCTGACTGTCTGGCTCCTCCTGTTCCCCCTGGCCCTGACGGCTCGGGCCGACTTCGTGGATGCCCTGTTGGACGACCTGGCCGGCACCGACGCCTCCAAACGCCCCATCGCCCGTCAGGCTCTTGCGAGAGTCAATGACCCCCGCGTCACCCAGGCCGTGATCGCCAACGCCGCAAATCCCCTCAATCCGCTCGACATCCGCGTCGGATGCGTCAACGTCATCCGTCTTCAGAAACTCGCCGAAGGCACCGACACCCTCCTTCTGCTCACCACCGACACCACCCTGGCCGTGCCCCTCCGTGGATACGCCGCCGTGGGACTGGCCGAACTCACCGGGACCAAAAACGTCGATCTCTTCCTCAAGCTCATCCGAGGCGATGAGATTCCCGCCATGAAGCACGCCGCCGCTCAGGCCCTCGGAAGCACCGGGGATGCCACCGTCATCCCCCGCATCGTCGAACTCTTCGACGACCCCAAGGTCGCCGTCTTCGCCGTCGTCGCACTCAGCACCACAAAAAACCCCGACATCGTCCCCATCCTCATCGACAAGCTGACCACCGACAACGTCCTCCTTCGAAACACCATCATCACCTCGCTCGGTCAGATCGGTGACAAGCGCGCCATCGAGCCACTCATCGCCCTCCTCAAAACCAGCAACGAACTCCAGAAAATCTATGTCCTCAAGGCCCTCGGCAGTTTCGACGACCCCGTCGTCACCACCAGCCTCGCCGAACTCCTCTCCAGCAAAACCTCCTCCTATAACGTCCGCATGAACGCCCTGCTGGCACTCGAAAAGATCAAGGCCCCCGCCACCTTCTCCACCATCGTCGCCGTCGCCACCGGGGCCGGCGAAGATGTCAGTCTCCGTATGACTGCCACACGCGTACTCGGAAACTTCGGCATCGACGCCATGCCCACCCTCATCAACCTCCTCGACGACAAGGCCCTCACCAACTCCGCCGTCCTGGCTCTCAGCAAAATCACCGGGGCTTTCTATGGACGGGACCGCGAACGCTGGGTGCAATACTACAACGAGCACAAGAAGGACCAGACCCCCAAGCCCTGACGCGGACACCCCGCGGCCGCTTCCGGAGAGGACCATGCGCATCGGTCGACTCATCCTCTTCACACTCGCCGGACTCATCACCGGCGGACTCGGCGGACTCCTCCTGCCCAGCTTTCACGAACGGATCATCGAGTCGCTCGACTTCCGCGCCCTGGCACACCTGGCGCTCCTGGGGGCCCTGATGGCCGTCGCCGGTCCGCTCGTCGAACGACACTGGCGAAAGCTCATCGTCTCCTTCATCGTCGGGGGCGTCACCCTGGTCGCCCTCGCCCTGGCCGTCATGGGCATCGCACAGATCGACCTCCCCTGGTTCGTCGGCATCCTCGTCATCGTCGCCGTCGCCGCGCTTTTCCCCGCCGTCGTCGCACTTGCCGACTGCCTGGCCGACGAGGTCTACCGCGCCATCCTCTACGAAACCATCTTCTCCGCCCTCGGGGGTGTCGTCGGACTCGCCGCCGCCTGGCCGCTCGTCTTCCTCCAGAGCGGACGAACACAGGTCGCCCTCATCATGGCCATCTACAGCGCCGTCATCTGGTTCATGATGGCCGTGGCCAAGTGGGAAGAGGAGAGCGAAGAGAAGCTGGAAGCACGGGAACGTCAGACCGGGCCCGCCGAACCCGACAACCCCGCCGGTCCCGCTTGAGCCGCTGTCCCCGGAGCCCCTACCGCTGCGGCTCGATGATCACCTTCAGCGATTCCCGCCCCGACGCCGTCAGTTTGAACCCCTCTCCGGTCTCCGCCAGGCCCAGCCGGTGCGTGACCAGTTGGGCAGTGGGAACCCGACCCGCACGGATCAGTTCCAGCGCCACCGCCAGGTCGTAAGGCGCCGCCGCGTAACTCGGCAGCAGCGTGATCGCGTTGCGCCAGAACTCGTTCACCGGCACCGGCAGCTCCACCCCCGGCTCCGTCGGCGCGAAGCACAGCACCGTCCCCGCGCGGTCCACGCTCCCCAGCGCCTGCTTGAACGCACTGAGCGCCCCCGCGCACACGATCACCAGGTCCGCCGGACGTCCCTCGTTCAGCGCCCGAACCCGCGCCGGAACATCCTCCTCCGCCCGGAGCGTTGCTTCCGCACCCAGCTCGGCCGCCCGCTTCAGTCGCCACGCGTTGACGTCCGTGGTGATGATCCGTCCCGCCCCGAGCGCCTTCGCCGTCATCAGGTGCAGCAGTCCGGAAATCCCGCTCCCCAGGATCAGCACGCTCTGTCCCGGACGCAGCCCCGCCTCGCGCAATCCACGCACCACGCATCCCAGCGGCTCGATGAACGTCCCCTCCTCCCACGTCATCGTCGCCGGCAGACGAAAGCTCCCGCGCTCCACGTTGATCCGCGGAACCCGAACGTATTCCGCGAACCCGCCCGGGTCGAAGTTCGTCGTGTGCAGCGTCTCGCACGCGCAGTGGTTCCCGCTCAGACAATACCGGCACGTGTTGCAAGGCACGTGGTGCGACACGAACACCCGGTCCCCCACCCCGCCCCCCGTCCCCCCGGCGCCGCCCGCCCCCCCCGCGCCCGCCAGCTC
>CAZVTD010000102.1:0-8409 GCA_964629945.1 uncultured Planctomycetota bacterium
AAAACACCTCGCCCCGATCGTGCTCGGCCCCCCCAGCCCCCGCGCCGTGCACACGAAATCGCCCCGCCATGGACACCCTCTTGCGTTGCCGACCGGCTTTGATTATCGTGTGAATGGGGCCCCGTGCGGGCCGTCTGAAAGGATGGACGAGCTTCCGATGCCCGAAGACGTCGACGGACAGAACGAGGCGAGGTCGCAGGACGCTCACTGGGTGAGCCAGGCGCTGGCCGGTGACCAGCACGCCTACCGCTACCTCTTTGAGCAGTACCGGCAGATCGCTTACAGGGTGGCCTACCGAATGCTGGGCACGACCACCGAGGCGGCCGATGCCACCCAGGACGCGTTCGTCAAGGCCTTCAGAAGTCTGGACCATTTTGAAAGGAGGGCGAGGTTTTCAACCTGGCTCATGCGCATCGTCGCCAACACGTGTCTGGACCGCCTGCGCAGCCGCGCGACCGACGACACCGTCTCACTGAGCGAGGAGATGAGCACCGTGATGCCCGTCTCTTCCCAGCCGATGCGCAGGGACGTGCCGCCCGACGAAGCGCTCCAGTACGAAGAACTGCGCGGCGCACTGACCGAAGCCTTGGCGAAACTCAGTCCCGAGCACCGGGCGGTCTTCGTCCTCCACACGGAGCAGGAATTGAAATATCGGGAGATCGCCGAGGTGCTTGGAATTTCCGAAGGCACCGTGATGAGTCGTCTCTATCACGCGCGAAAGAACCTCCAGCACCTCATGGAAAAATCGGGCGTGCTGGGAAACCCGCCGCGCGAGACGAAATCCTCCCGGGGAGATGACGATGAACCCTGAATGCGAAAAAATGGAGCCGCTGCTGGGAGCCTACGCCGATGGCGAGCTGGACGTCGAAGCCCGTCGTCAGGTCGAAGCCCACCTTGCAGCCTGCCCCCACTGTCGCGCCGCACTGGAAAGCGTCCGGCACCTCGACCGCCTCTGTGCCGATCTCCCCGTCGAAGAGCCCACCGAAGGCCGCTGGAAACAGATGATGTGGAACGTCCTCCCGCGCACGGAAACCTCCGCCACCCCCGAAGCACACTTGACAGCGGGCCCCCGACGTATTCCAATGAGCATCACCGGCAGACGCTCCTCCCGCTGGGCGGGTGTGAGTGCGGCGGTGCTGGCATTGGCCGGGATGGTCCTGGTGGCGGTCTTCCTCGTCCTCGGAAACCGCCAGTCCGGACAGGTGGTGCAGCCGCTGGCCGCGGACAACACCTGTCAGTTGATTAATCTCGACACCACCGCCGAGGGCTACCAGGCCAGTCTCGAACTGCCGCTCGACAAAGAGGACCTGCTGGTCGTGGATATCAGTCGGGTCAGCGACGGCCGGGACGACAGCAGTTGATTCTTGGGAGACCTTCGATGCGAAATCGCACGTGCTCGTTCCTGCTGCTGCTGACGGGATTCACCGTCCTCCTGGCCGGTTCTGCCCCCTGCGCCGCACAGGACGTCGCCATCCAGGTCACTCAGGTCAAAGCCAGCAACGCAGGCGGCGACGTCGTCGACCCCGCCCTCGGAGACCTCGGCGACAAGCTCAAGGAAAAATACCGCTACCGAAACTTCAAGCTCGTCGGTTCCACCTCGCACTCCGCGGCCAAAGGCGGCTCCGCCGATTACGCCCTCGCCAATGGCATGACCCTCACCGTCAAGGTCGTCTCCGTCGCCGAAAATACCGTCGAACTCAACCTCTCCATCCCAGGCGTCACCGCCTTCACCGTCAAAGCCCGAAATGGCGCCACCTTCCTCACCAGCGTCCCCTGGGACAAGGACGTCCTCGTCCTCGCCATCCGACCCTCCTTCTGACCCGCGCGTCATCAGCCTTGAATACCATGTCTCTGGGGTTCTTGTTAGGGGGAAGCCATGATGGAATCCCGTGCCCGGTCGATCTTCGGACGCTCACGGATCGCCGTGGTCTTCCTCGTGCTGACCGTGTGTATGGGCCCCGGCTGTTCCTCGACGAAGCGCTCGGAACCCGCGGCGTCGGACCACAAGAATGAATCGTTGACGATCCTCGAAACGCTCCTGCTTCCTCAGGAGTCGTGGACGGCCAACAGCGGAAACAGTTTTGTCGGCCTGGACACTCCCGGCATCCGCAAGGTCGCCGCGATGGGACCGGCCGCGCTCCCCCCGCTCCTCCAACTGATGCGCGATGAAGCCCTGTCGTTTCACACCTTCGCCTTCTGTGCCGCAACCTCTGAGCGGATCCTCCGCGAGCACGACCCCCAGTACAAACTGCCCTGGGGCGGAGGTCTCCGCGTCGATCCTCTTCCGACGGGCATGCTGATGAAACCGGACGGACAGATGCTCCCCATGGAGTTCCGCCGGGATGTCGCCGCCGATGTCGAGAAGCGGGCCCGGGAACTCGAACTCATCGGAAAACAATAACAGACATTCGGCGGGACATCCTCCCTCGTTCGAGCTCGGTGGCGCTCCCCGCCTCCCGCCCCGTCTCAGTACCCTCCCAGCTCCAGCCCCGTGTGGATGAACGCCCGGTAGTTCTCCAGCTGCCGCTCGTCGAGCACCGTGGCGTAGCACGAAGCCGTCGGACAGAGGATGAACCCCCCGCCCGCGGCCGCGGCCGCGAAGATCAGCGCCGGCTTCTCCCGTATCTCCCCCCCCGTGCACCGCATCAGGTCCCCGATCTGCATGGTCCCCTCGATGCAGATCTTCCCGCGCACCTTCTTCTTCGCCTCCGCCAGCGCGATATCCCCCATCGGCGGCGCCTCGAACGGATGCAGCACGTCCGTCCTCAGCTCCATGAACCCCTCCAGCGCCTCCCGGATGTTCGAGTGACAGTGGATGTGCACCATGCCTCCCGCGTCGTGGATCAGGTCCATGACCGACCGGTCGATATCCACCACGAAGTCCCGGAAGTCCCTCGGCGACTGCAAAGGCGGAAGACAGACCTCGTGTCCCAGCGTGCTGAAATACGGCCCCGCGCCCAGTCCCAGCAGCGTCTTGACCAGGTCCTCGAACCGTCGCGCCAGCTCCGCCAGCAAGGCCAGCACCCCGTCGCGGTTCGTCACCGACCACATCGCCAGCGTCTCCGAACCCATCAGCGTGTGCGTCATCCCCATCGGGTTCTGAGGCAGCGCCACCGTCACCAGTCCCCGTTCTCCCACCCGGCGTTCCTGCTCGAAATACCCCGACGCGTCCAGGACCCGCGGCTCATACGGGATCGACAGAAACCGTTTCAGGTCCTCCTCCTCGGCGATGAGATGTTTGAGCGTCATCCCCGGCTCGCCGATCAGGCTCCGCCGCGTCACACTCGTCAGCGGCCCCGCCGGCGTCTCCACCGTCACGTGATCATCCACGTGCGCCTCGTCCACCGGACGTGTCACCGTATGCTGCTTCACCAGTTCCGGACGCGTGAGATAGAACCCCTCCCACGGAAACCAGGGCGAAAGCTGGTCGCAGTGCTCGTCCATCTCCGCGATCAGCGGCGCATACGAAGGCGGCCGCGTCGCACGCCACTCGGCGTCGTGTATCCGACCCCCGAAAATGTAGATCGGCACACGGTCCGGAACGTCCTTCCGCCACGCCGCCAACAGCCGCTCACGCGAATTCATTGCTCAACGCTCCTCACTTGGCAATCACGTGCTGCTCGCTCCTTTATTTCTTCCTCAACTCGTTCAGCCTGACCCACTCATCCTTGTCGTTCTTGTAGTGCCAGAAATACCATCCGTTTGTCGGTAGCTTCTTGATGACATACCCCGCAAGGGAGGGGGAATTGTAGGATACACCGTCGAAGAAGACCCTTCCGCTCTTACGGACCCTGCCCCAGTAGGTTTTGCCTTTGTAGGTGCCACGTATTCGAAATCCGTCCCCGGCATAAGGCGCCAGAGGCGCCTTGCCTCTCTTTGCTGGCTTTGTTTGACGTGCGCTTTTCCCTCTCGTGTTCTTCATCCCACCTCGTCCCTTGCCGAGGATATCGATGATCTCCTTCTTCTGCTCCCGCTGCATGAGCGCACCAAGTGCTTTCTTGAGATTTGCAGCACCACCGAGTCTTCCTTTCACGCCTGCCCCACGAGGAGTGGCAATACGCAAAATGAGTGACTCAAGCTCCTTGATGTGTTCTGCCTTGCGCACGAGGTAGAGGCTGAAGCGATCCCATTTCTTCGCGTGCCGATCCTTGAGGTGTGCGTGCACGCGACCACGCAGATTGGTAGCCAGTCCAACATACCAGAGGTGGTCCCGCTTGTAGAGGGCATAGATGCCGTGTTCCTTGGCTATGAGATCGGTCAGTGCCTTGGGAAATTTCGCGAAGACTTTGCTTGAGATGCCCTCCATGTAACCCCAGAGCAACGGACGACTCTTGTAGACCCTTCTTCTCGGCATTCTGTCCCTCCTCAATGACAGAGACCAACCCCGTCAGCAATGACTTTGCGTTCTAATTTGGGGCATGTGCCAACCCTTCATCTTTTCAATGAGGTGCTTTGCGCTGCGGAGAATCGGGAGACATCCGCAATCGTGCCTGTCAAAGGGTCCGCCGCTTCCCGTTTCTTCTCCTGTTCTCCTGCTCCAGAGCTCCACGGCGCATCTCGGGCCACGCCTTCCACCCCGCACCCATCAGCTAGGCGCCGCTTCTACTGAGTGCTGTGCGCTGAGCGCTCTCAATCCCTGGGTCACTGCTCAACAAGCACCTTCACCACCACCTTGACCACCGGCGCGGGCTTCTCGAACGCCAGCCCGGGCATGTGCCCGTCGTGCGGGAAGTAAATGACGAACGTCCCGCCGTCGGCGGTGACGGTGTCCCCGGAACCTGCCAGGAACAGCACGTCCTTTTCCGCCGAGTAAGGCTGCGTCTCTTCGAGGCGGCCGATGGGAGCATAGCCCTGGGTCTCGATTCCGGAGGCCACGTATTGCACGTCGGCGTATCGGCGGTGCGCCTCCCACACGCCCTTGTCCCGCTGCTTGGTCTCGTACCGCTGCACCAGCGCGAACACCTTGTTGCCGTCGATGTCGTACCGCCCCGGCTCGATCTTCGAGAAATCGTTCGAGGCCAGGTACTCAAACGCCTTCCTGAAGCGCTCCCCGAGCCCGTCGTAAACCGCCGCGTTCTTCAGCACATCCATGATCATCGTCGTCTCTCCATCCTGACTCACCCATAACCCTGCCTGTCAACGACCTCGCCGCCTCGCTCATCAGTACCTGCGGCCGGCCGCCTCCATCCTGTCCGCCATTATACATTGCACCCTCACGCGCATACAGCCATATGTCCCTGATTCCGCCTTACCCGTTTCTTCTTCGGCTTGTCCGAAGCTGTTGTGATTCGTCCCGATTCATCGGGGCTTTTGCAGGTCACTCGCATTTGTCGTTCCCGCTTCCTGCCGATAGGCCCCCCCATTGGGACGCTCACTCCCGAAACGAAACAGGCGGACCTCCCCGGTCCGCCTGTCGCTGTTTCTGTTCGCCCTGAACTACTTTTCCGGGCCCTGCTCCTCCAGCGCCGGCAGCAGTTCCTCCATCTTCTCCACCGCCTCGCGCTCGATGGCCAGTGACTCCCGCAGCAGGTCCGCTTCCTTCTGCCGGATCGCACGCGTCCAGTTCGCAGGCAGCTTGAGCCGCCACGGCATAAGCGACCAGATGCATTCAAACTCTGGCTTGGTGCGCGCCAGAGTCTCATGCTCCCGCCGGTACAGCCCGGCCAGATTCACCAGTCCCGAACGCACCGGCCCCTCGAACTCCTCCGCCATTTTCCGCAGATACTTCTCCGCGTTGAACCGTGCCGACCACAGGCACGGATAGCAGTACCCGTTCCCATGTGCTGGCCCGAACCAGTTCTTCTCCGTGAGCGCTTCGAAGCGTGCGTCATCCAGCAGACCGTCAATCCAGTGCTCCAACGCCGCAAACCCGCTCAGGTACTTCCCGAACCGCTCCGTCTTCGCCAGCTTGACGGCCAGGCGAAGCGAATTCGTCATCACCTCGCGCCGGTCCATGGGAACGTCCGCAGGCTCGATGATGCCCACTTCCCAGGCGAAATCCGTCCAGAACCCGGGACCCATCGACCCGTCGTCCTTGTCGCTCTCGCCGAACACCTCGACGTCGTCCTGGTACCCGTCTTCCTGTGACTCGTAGGAACGCACGACCAGCTTCCCGTCCTTTCGATAGCCGACGATCAGCGCCGACTCCTTGCCGGCGACAATCACGGGAACGCCGCGGTCCACACTCTCCGGCACCGCACCCAGGGCCTCCTTTACCCCCGCACTCAGCCACTTGCCGTCCCGCTGCGTGTTGATCCATCTCAGACGGCACCCCGTGACCGCTGTCGCCCCGGGCCTGCAGTCGTACCCGCAAGGCGCACACGCCGCGCTCGGACACCACTGGGGCTCCATCATCTGCACCCGGAATGCCGCGCCGCTCGCCCCCATCAGATACTCGTAAGTCAGTTCCTCCTCGCCCATCGCCGACATCACCCCGGCGATGCAGGCGATCCACGAACTGTCGTGCGCGTCTTTGCAGCCGATGCCGTGTTGCTCCAGACCCGTGACGTACGTGCGGTCCTTCTCTCGCCTCACCAGACTGGACCGGCCCGTCACCTTTTCCACGCGACGTTTCAGCGCGTTCCAGCTGGCAAAGCCATACTCCATCGCCAGCGCATACTGCGCTTCATGCAGGGCCAGATTCTGCGCCAGTATCCCCGCGTCGTCGGCCGAGGCGAAGCGCCTTAGTCGGCGTAGCACCGCGCAGACCGAAACGTCCTTCTGCTTGTGCGCATGAAGCAGGTCTTTGGCTTGGTTCTTGAGCTGCTGCAAATCCGGACGGACTGGAAGCGTACGAGACATGACACACCTTCTTTCCTTAGCGCGCCCGTGGCCTGCAATCTCGGGCAGGAAGAAGGTCGCAAAACCTTCCCAGGAAGGTGAACTCGGTTCTTTCCGCAGGCCGGGGCGGCGTCCTTCACGCCAACCCCATTCTCCATACCCACACCCGTCCCGTCAACATAATTCCACCGCTCACCCCGCCATCCCATGGACCAGGGCGTCTTGTGCGTTGCCCGTCCCCTGCTCTCGACCGGCACCGCGTCCCGAATCAGGACGCTCACTCCCGAAACGAAACAGGCGGACCCTTTCGAGCCCGCCTGTGACACAGATCTGACCGGATATCTTCTTACCCCTTTTTCACCAGCCGCTCCCGGATGAAATCCGCCCGCGTCACGTTCCTCGCCGCCGCGTCCAGCTCCATCCCCCGTGTGATCTGAAGATGCGCCGGCTGCGTCAGGATGAACAGCTCGTTCACCGCCGTGATGGGCGTGTCCTTCAGCAGACCCAGGTTCGCCCCCAGCCTGACCGAGCTCAGCAGGTGCATCGTCTCCTCGCTGGAGATGGTCCGCGCGCTCGAGAGCATCCCGAACGCCCGCCAGACGCGGTCTTCCAGCGTCGCGCGGTTTTCCGAAAGCAGCTTGCCGCGTGCCATCTTCTCGTACTCGACGATCCGCGGGACGATCCCCTCCAGGTTCTCGATGATCTCCACTTCCGACTTCCCCAGCGTGCGCTGGTTCGAAATCTGGTAGAAGTCCCCCGACGCCTGCGTCCCCTCCCCGTACAGCCCACGCACCGCCAGGTTCACCTTCGTCACCGCTTGGAACACCTTCTCGATCTCCCGCGTCATCACCAGCGCCGGCAGGTGCATCATCACCGACACCCGCAGCCCCGTCCCCACGTTCGTCAGACACGCCGTCAGGAACCCCAGCCGGTTCGAAAACGCGAACGCCAGCTTCTCTTCCAGCTTGTCGTCGATCTCGTTCAGCGTCTCCCACGCCGGCCGAAGCTGAAGACCCGACCGCAGCACCTGCATCCGCAGATGGTCTTCCTCGTTGATCATGATGCTGATGCGTTCCCCGTCGCCGAACGCCACCGCGCGCGAGCCTTCCCCCTCGGCCAGCTCGCGGCTGATCAGGTGACGCTCCACCAGCAGCGTCCGCTGGACCGCGCTGAGTCCCGCCAGCTCCAGGAACACCGGCTCCGGGATCACGCCCGTCTCCGACACCGCCATCCGGATCTTGTCCACGATCATCTTCTTCTGGTGATCGGTGGCGTGCGTCAGAAACGGAAACTCCACCAGGTTCCGCGCCAGCCGGATCCGCGTCGAAATGATCACGTCCGATTCCGGCCCCGTACCCTTCAGCCATTCGCCCGGCTGTTCTGTCAGCGTCTTAAGCTCCATCTTCCGGAGCCTCCTCCAGTTTGCGTATCTTGTCCCGGACCTCTGCCGCCGTCTCGTAGTCCTCTTTCTCCACCGCTCGCTTCAGCGCCTGACGCAATTCCAGCAGTTCCCGCCCGCGTCGCCGGTCCGCCCCCTCCCCCAGCGGGATCTTCCCCAGGTGCTCCGTGCTCCCGTGAATCGTCGCCAGCAGCGGCATAAGCCCTTCCTTGAACACCGGGTAGTCCGTC
>CAZVTD010000103.1:0-4755 GCA_964629945.1 uncultured Planctomycetota bacterium
GACTCCATCGAGAGCGTCGGCATCCAGATCGAAAAATACCTCAGGCAGGTCGCGATGGTCGAGCCCTCGTCAGTCACCGCGGACCGCATCGTCGGCAAGCCCTACCTGGAGATCGACCTCGATCGTCAGGCTCTCGCGCGATATGGTATGCGCGTCGCCGACGTGCAGGAGGTCATCGAGATTGCGCTCGGAGGGGTCCGCCTGACCACGACGGTCGAGGGACTGCGGCGCTTCCCCGTGCGCGTGCGCTACGCGCGCGAATTGCGCGACCGCATCGACTCGATGGAAAGAATCCTCATCCCGGCGATGGACGGCACCCAGATTCCGCTGACCCAGGTGGCGAACATCGAATACGTCCGCGGGCCCGAGGAGGTTAAGAGCGAGAACACACAGTTGGTGTCCTACGTGTTGTTTGACAGGAAGCCCGAATACGCCGAGGTGGACACGGTCGAGTCCTGCCGCGATTACCTCGCGCTCAAACGGAAGTCCGGCGAGTTCGTCCTGCCGGCGGGCGTCACCTACGAGTTCACCGGCAACTACATCAACCAGATCAACGCCACGCGCACCTTGACGTGGGTCGTGCCCCTCACACTCTTCGTCATCTTCATCATCATCTACTTCCAGTTCCGCTCGGTCGTTACGACGTCGCTTGTCTTCACCACGATCTTCGTCTGCTGGGGCGGCGGACTGCTTTACATCTGGTGCTACGGCCAGCCGGGATTCCTCGACTTCTCCGTCTTCGGTGTCAACTTCCACGACCTCTTCCACGTTCACCAGATTAACATGAGCGTTGCGATCTGGGTGGGGTTCCTCGCACTCTTCGGCATCGCCTCCGACGACGCGGTGGTCATCTGCACCTACCTTGAGCAGCGCTTCCACGACGTGAAGCCGGGCAGCATCGACGCCATCCGCGAGGCAACCGTCTACGCGGGCAAGCGGCGGATTAAGGCTTGCCTTATGACGACCGCCACGACCGTCCTCGCGCTCCTCCCCGTCCTCACGAGCACCGGCCGCGGCTCCGACATCATGGTGCCGATGTCCCTGCCTGGGTTCGGCGGCATGGTCATCGAGGTCGTCACGATGTTCCTTGCGCCGGTGCTCTACTGCCTGATGATGGAGTGGAAATGGCGGATGCGATGGCGGGACCCGCGCCTGACGGTCGGAAGGTGAGTTGCCTCATGAACGTGCATGCCAGGGCACGTCGCGAAACGCTCTCGAGGCGCGGATACATCGCTTGCCTTGCACTTGAGTCTTAGGATCGACTCTATCTTCGACAAAGACGAAGATAGCCAAGTTGCCCCGCCTGCTGCCTGCAGCACACCAGCAGCAGACGAGCGCACGTTGGCGGTTCCAGTGGATGTCGCAACCTACGGTTCTGTCCGAGATTAGGCCGAAAAGGAAGTGGTGGAGGCGGCGGGAATCGAACCCGCGTCCCGCGACAGTTCAGCGAAGACCTCTACGTGCATAGTCTTTCATTTGTTCTCGTCCCGACGACCTCCGAAAGACAGGATGCCGCAAGGACCAGCCCGAACTCATGTCTCGCCGCGCTGCCGTCAGGCCAAGCAGCACAGCCAGCCCGCTGCGGTCCGCCGTATGGCCCTCGCGGGCAAGAACCACGGGCGGTGACTGCTTTACGCAGCCATTGCTAACTGGTTGTCAGCAATTGTTTTTTTGCCTGGTGTTTTAGGTGGCCTCCTGACAACCTCCGCACGCCATCTTCACCTCTATCTGCCCGGTCGATACCAGTTCGCCCCCACACCTTAAGTGGCGGGAACTCCAGGCTGCTTCACTCCCCATTCTGCATCATAACACCCCGAATGTCAAGCACTTCCGCCGTTTGTGCTCGCCGACCGCCCCCTAATCGGCCAACTCGAACACCACGTGCACCCTCGCCCTCACCGTGATGTTCCCCGGCGCAAGTGTGCCCGTTGTCGCGTCCGGCTCGTCCGGCCCCGCCACCTCCACCTGCAGGTTCCGGTTGCCGATGTCGTTGTTATCATACCACGACTCGGTCGGCTGTTCCGAGATCGAAAGCGGCTTGCCCACCTTCTGCCCCAGGACCTCCACCATGTAGGTCGCCTTTTCTTTGGCTGCCTTCACCGCCATCACCCGGGCGCTTCGCCGCATCTCGATCTCCTTGCTCGTCCCGAACGTGATGCTGTCGATCTGATTCACCCCCGCCTTCAGCATCCCCGCGATCATCCCCTCATACTTCGAAAGGTCTCGCAGAACGATGTTAATCTGCTTGGTCGATCGATACCCTTCGAAAATGCGTTCATCATCTCGGGTGCGTCGCCACTGCGGCTCCAGGCTCGCATACCCCGTGTTCACGTCCTTGGCCGGAACCCCGGCCCCGGTCACCACCGCCAGCGCCTCTTTCACTTTCGCGTCGTTGGCCGATTGCGCCTTCACCGGGTCCTTGTCCGTCGTCACCACCTGCGTCACCACCGTCACGGAGTCGGGCGTCAACTTGATGCTCGCTGTTGCCGAAACCGTGATCGTTCGAGGCTCATTCTCCGCCCCCCATACGCTCTCCCCGATCCCCGCCATCATGATCACCACCGCCGTCACCATCACGCCCCACCACGTCCCTCTCGTGCTCATCGTCCTCTCCTTTTCTTTCCCCCGACGACATGCTTTTCCCGTTATCCTCGGCCGCGCGGCGCGCGCCGTCCATACCCCCGGTCCATCTCTCGTTTCGCGTCTCGCTTCTTGAGACTCTCGCGTTTGTCGTACGTGCTCTTCCCCTTCGCCAGCCCCCGCAGGACCTTCGCGAAGCCCCGGCGGCTGAAATACACCTTCAGCGGAACCAGCGTCAGTCCCCGTTCCGAAGTCTTCCCCACCAGTTTCCGGATCTCCTCCCGGTGCAGCAGCAGCTTCCGTTTCCGCTTCGGCGGGTGTTCCCCGCTTGGACCCGCCTGCACGTAAGGCGTAATGTCGAAGTTGATCAGCCACACCTCGCCCCGTTCCACCCGCGCGTACGCCTCGGTCAGGCTGGCCTGACGATCCCGCAGACTCTTCACCTCCGACCCCAGCAGCGACAGTCCCGCCTCCACCGTCTCGAGGATCTCGTAGTTGAATCGTGCCTTCTTGTTGCTCGCAATCGGATGGTCGTCTTGTGTCGGCCCTGCCATGCCCCTTGTCCTCCGTTGGGTCGTTTCGTTCATTTGCTGTTGAGCATTGCTTTATATCCGATCCGCTTCTCTTTGGCAAGCGCGCGTCCCTTTGTGCGACTTTGAGATTCTTCTCCTCGAACTTCTGTTGACACCGTCCGCACGCGCGCTATAGCTGGTATCATCGTTATTGTTCGAACCCGTAATTCGGAAGGAGCTGCCCAATCATGGCAAGGAAGCTTAGGTTCGGTTTCATTGGTATGGGAAACATCAACCGCACACAGCATCTCCGTGTCCTCCGCGAAATCCCGGACGTCGAATGTGTCGCACTCGCCGAAGTCGACCAGAAGACCGCCGACCTCAAGGGCGACCTCGTCGGCATCCCTCTTCGCTTCGGCGACCACCGTGAGATGTTTCGCAATGTGGAACTCGACGCCGTAGTCGTCGGCTCCCCAAACCACCTCCACTGTCCTCACACCATCGACGCCCTCAAGGCCGGCTGCCACGTCATGGTCGAAAAGCCCATCGGACTTAACACTGCCGAGGTAAAGCGCATGATCGCCGCCGGAAAGCGCGCCAGGAAGATCGCCATGGCCGCACTCTGTTACCGCTTCCAGCCACAGGTCCAGGCCGCTCGCGAACTCGCCGACGCAGGCGTCCTCGGAAACGTCTACCATGCACGCGTCGAGATCATCCGACGCAGGGGCATCCCCGGACTCGGCAACTGGTGGACCACCAAAGCCTGTGGGGGAGGGGCCCTCGCAGACATTGGTGTTCACGTTGCCGACACCGTCCTCTACGTCGCCGGTCTTCCCATGCCCACCCACGCCTCCTCCGCCCTCTACCGAAAATTCGGCCATCGCAAGGACTACGCCTACACCGGCATGTGGGGCACGCCCGTCCCGGGCGGCCCCATGGATGTCGAGGACTATGCCTCCGGCTTCATCCGCTTCGGCTCTAAAATGACCATGACCGTCGAGGTCGCCTGGGCCGCCGAAGCAAAGTCAGGCATCAGGATGGAAGTCCTCGGGGATCGGGGCGGCTTCCTGATCGACGAGGCAAACAATGCACCCCAGCCTCTCATCCTCTTCAACCAGCGTGGCGACAAGCTCGTCGAGGAGTCCGTGGCCGTCCGTCGGGGCGACCGCTATGCCCTCCAGGCCCGTCATTTCGTCGATTGTATCCGCACGAACGCCAAGCCGGTTTCCGATCTCACCACCACACTTCCCGTCCAGGCCCTCCTCGACGGCATGCACAAGTCCTCCAAAGCCGGGCGTGAAATCCGCATCTGAGCCGATCACCCGGAACCTCCCCGGATTCCACCCGAAAAACCCTCCCGGTCCGTGCAGGCCGGGAGGGTTCTTTCATTGTCCTTGGTCTTTCTGAACCATCGCGTGCCCCTTTCAGGGACTCCTTGACCCTCCTGATCCCACGGCGGCATCCCCCGGATGCCCTCGTACCATGAGCGCCTTTGTTCGTCTGGGTTTTCAAGAAAGCCGGTAATGTTCAATGCGAGCATCATTTCGTTGACACGAAGCGGACAAGTTGCGTGTTGAATTTGTTCAACAAAAGGCGTAACTCATTGGAAAAACAGTTGTTATGTCATTATTGGGGGCGCGGCGATCTTCGGAGTGTTCAGTTT
>CAZVTD010000103.1:4765-8315 GCA_964629945.1 uncultured Planctomycetota bacterium
CCTATCTAAATTGAAAACAAGGACTTACATCTTCTTGTCATTTTTAAGGAATCCTTTGGAATGGTTTTTGCAAAGATGTTCCCGCAGTGGAGGATCATGTGAGGATCTGAACTGGAGCTCTGACTGTGATTTCCTGACTCTTTTTGGGAGGAGCGTGATGCACAAGGCAATCTTGGCTTTCGGGTTGACCCTCGCCTTCGCAGGCGCAGCCTTGGCTGTCCCCACCGGACCCGGGGGAACCCTTTACCTCGGAGCCGGTGCTGTCTACGGCACCTCGCCGACCCAGCTTTATTACCTCGACATCGATGCAGACTGGAATGCTGTCTCCAATGTCGTCAATTTTGCCAGCATTGATGGGTCTTACGACAGCGCCAGGGACTCCGAGCATGGCGAGCCCCAGATCTGGTACCATCCTGTTTCCGGAAACAGGGACATGAATGGTTCTTATCACGATGCCACCATTGCCATCGGAACCTACTACAACAATTCCCCCGATCCGGCCAGTTCCGGCGGCACCCCTCAGGGCGCGGACATCATTGCCTTCCCAACCTCCAATCCCACCAGCATCACCATCCTCAATGACGGCATGGACGGTGGCGACAATCCCGATACCGCCGACTACGAATACATCCAGTACGTCGACAGCGGCTTCACACCCAACGGCGAAGCCGACGGTTTCGCCGTACGCTCCGACAGTTCCGGTGTCTTCGTCAACAATGGCTCCGGTTCCTATACCGTCGGAACCGCTCAGAGCGTCGGAAATACCAGGTGCTTCGAATACACCGCCATGAGCGGAATCGTCAACGGACAGGACGTCACCGGTGTCGCGGTCTCCTCCACCTACCAGAGCACCACCATGGTCTACAAAAACGCCACCGGGGGCTACCAGTCCATCACCTTCGCGGACTCCGACAACGACTTCTGGAAGGCCAGCAGCAGTTCCGGTCACATGGCCATCGGCGACACCGACGGCGACGGGATCCCGAACGTCTACATGGTGCTGGACTTCCGCTCTGCCGTCATGGGCGAGGACACCAACAACGACGGGGATCTTTCCGATGCCGGTGATGCGTTCGACTTCGGCACCACCACCTACTGGAAGCCCAACGACATCAAGCTCGTGGAGTGCCCGGACGGACAGTGGGCGCTCCTCGCCATCTGGTCCAGTGGCCTGAGGGTCTGGGGAATCGACAACTCCACCGGACTCTGGGACGGAACCTACATCGACATCGCCACCTCCGCCCTCCCGGGCTTCTCCTCTATGCCCCATGGAACCTACCTCAACATGGAGTTCGCTGTCCTCGGTGAGGAAGTCACCGGACAGGTCCCTGAACCCGGTACCATGCTCCTGCTTGGCTCCGGCGTCCTCGGACTGGCCGGCGTCCTGCGCCGCAGGTTCCTCGGCTGAACGAACAGGGCAGGGGACAGACCCTGCCCCCCTCTCACTTGCGTGCTCAACGCCCTCCCGGTCCGCAGGACCGGGAGGGTTCTTTTCATCTCCTTATTTTCCCTTGACTCTGCCGAATTCCCATACATAGAATCTAACCCTATCTTCCGCCAAGGCGCCGGTGTCCTGCAGCGGACTGCCGGAAGACGGAAGATTAATTCCATGTCTTGTTGTGCCAAGAGGAGTTCCCAATGTCAGAAAGGAAATCTGTCAGGAAGGATCGTTCTGTACCCGCCGTGACCTCCCGTGAGCGTATGCTCGCCGCCCTCGACTTCAAGCCCACAGACCATGTCCCCTGTTGTTTCATGGGCTGGTCCGCCTTACAGGGCAAGTCGACCGGTTACGCCGACTACCTCGACCGCCAGCTCGCCTTCGGCCTCGACGTCGTCACGCGGTTCATTGAGATCAATGTCCGCATGCACCCCGACGTCTCCACCCGCGAATGGCTCGAACCCGCCCCCAAGGGCGACCCCTACCCCATCCTCCACAAGGAATACCGAACCCCCGCCGGAAACCTCGCCACCTCCGTCAACAAGTCCACTGAATGGCCCCATGGCGACCACGTCCCCCTCTGGGACGACTACCTCATCTCACACTCCCGGAAAGCCCTCGTCACACCCGCCGATAACCTCGACGCCCTCCGTTATATCTTCTCCAAACCCACCCGGACCGACCTCGACACCTTCCGCAAATCCGCCGCCGACACCAAAAAACTCGCCGACGACAGAAACCTCATGACCACCGCGGCATATATAATGATGGCCGATATGGCCGACTGGCTCATGGGCATCGAACCCCTCATGATGGCCTCTCTCGACTATCCCGACTTCGTACACCACCTCCTGGACCTCATCGAGGACTGGAACAAACCCTTCATCTCCCTCTCCCTCGAAGCCGGCGCCGACCTCATCATTCGTCGCGGATGGTACGAAAACGCCGATTTCTGGTCCCCAACGTCCTATCGAGAATTCCTCCTCCCCGCCCTCAAGCGCCAGGTCCAAACCGTCCACGACGCAGGCGCCCGCTTCGGCTATCTCGTCTCCTGTTCCACCATGCCCCTGCTCGATCTCTTCATCGAAGCAGGCGTCGACGTCCTCCTCGGAATCGACCCCGCTCAGGATCACATGATGGACCTCACCGCCCTCAAACAGAAAACCCAGGGCAAAATGGCCCTCTGGGGAGGCGTCTGCGGCTACCTCACCGTCGAATGCGGCTCACAAGAGGACATCCGACGAGAGGTCAGACAGGCCCTCAAGACCCTCGCCCCGGGCTCCGGGTTCATCCTCTCACCCGTTACCAACATCCGGGACACCTCCCGGAAAGCCTGGGACAACACCCTCACCGTTGTGGAGACTTGGAAGCAGATACGCTAGGAGATCACGCCCCTCTGTCTGCGCGACCAGAGGGCTTCTCTGATCCTTGTGCCGCCCCATCCCGATCCCTGGTTCCATGATCGGGATGGGGCGTTTTTGTGCCCCCGCGGGCATAGTCAATGACTGTCACCACGATGTTCGGTTGTCTCATCGGACGTTCAGATTGCTCAACAAGGCATAACTCTGGTTTGTAAAAGTGGTTACGAAACGCAAGCTGGGTCCGGTTGTCTAAAAAAAACAACACTCGCACATCGAAGTCAAGCGCATGCCTTCCGAAAAAATGAGAATTTTCGTGACGCAACCACTTGTATTCAAATGGGTTACTGACGCAATGACATAATCTGTCTCGCGAATCCGCGATTTGGAACCATGTTTGCTATATTCAACACAGTGTGGGGGTCTTTCAGCGTCATTCTTAATAAGGGATATTCCTTATTCTTAGGGAGGTTCGTTATGAGAAGGACAATCGTTGTTGCCGTGATGACACTGGTCCTGGCCGGAGCTGCCATGGCCGTGCCCGCGGGGCCGGGGGGAACCCTCTACATCGTAGGCCCCTACGTCTCCGCCAATACCGGTCAGTCCATCTGGACCATCAATCTTAATGCCGACTGGGACACCGTCGACTCCGACGGAAACGTCATCACCACCGATGCCGCCACCCAACTGGACTTCATCTCCACCACCGCCGCCTCCGCCACGGACTCCAAGGCGTACAAGACGTTCTCGATCT
>CAZVTD010000104.1:0-8311 GCA_964629945.1 uncultured Planctomycetota bacterium
GCGACCTCGTCGATCTGCACCACGAAGCTGTTAGGGAGCATCATGTCACTCAGCACAGGCACCCGAATGGTGATCGACGGATATTCCGACTGATCGCCATCCTTCGGCGGAACATACGCGAAATGGAGTTCGAACGTCTTCAGGTCCCCGCGGAGGGTTTTCAGCATGTCTTCGACTTGCGGGGACAGCTTTTCAGGCTCGGCAGCACCAACATCACCCCACCCCCAGACGAGCCCCAGGATGAGTCCCAGCCCGAGGAGGCTGCTCTTGTGCATGGTCTGTCTCCTGTTTGGACCAGGAGATTGGACTTGCCCCATGGGATGGCGGTTCCCAGGAAACCGAAGAAGGACAAAGCCTCATGGCTTCGAAGCCATGAGGCTCTGTCATTTCATGGTCGGGGCGAGAGGCGGTCGCTTGAACCGGTTTCGGAATCCTGTTTGCGGCCTGCTCAACCTCCCCATAGACACTCGTGTACGGTTTGAGAGCATAACACAAGTGCTTGTCAATTCAGGAGATACCCCTTCTTTCCCCAAAAGGACGTTGAGAATAATGAACATTGGCGCAAACTTTCGCGTCCACGACGGAATTCGTCCCGTCAATACAGATGTCCTAAGTCACTGCACCGTAATGGGTAACGTCTCCCCGCTCAATCGGGTCTCAATTTTATGAGCCGTTGGCACGGTTTTTGCTATGTTTTCAGGCGAATGAATGTGTGTACTCAAGGGTTGGATGCCGGCAAGGTGACTTTCAGAGAGGGGGGCTTGGGAGTGAGAAGGCAACGTCTGGTGTTCGCGGCCGTGGTCGGAATCCTCTGTATGGCGGGCGTGGGTGGGGCAGAACTGATCAGCACCGGTGGCGGACTGATCTATGACACTAACACCAACCTCACGTGGTATCAGAAACCCGGCCCGATGATCGATTGGTACCAGGCAAATGACTGGGCGGGGACCCTGGTTATTGAAGAGGTGACCGGCTGGCGGCTTCCATCGTATCCCAATGTTCCAGATTACACGTATGATCCAAGCGGGCCCACTGATGAGGGAGAGATGGGACAGCTTTGGGTTCATTCCCTAGGCAACACACCGGGCAACTATTACACCAACGCGGACCCTTTCGACCCGACAACGTGGCCTATCGGCGCCTTCTGGACCGGAGAGGTGTATTATAACCATCTGGCCACCCTTGGGGTTCAATATAACATGAACAACGGCACACTGACCGGCAGCGCAACCGTTGGTCCAGGATATGCATTTGCAGTTCATGACGGCTACGTCAGTGTTCCTGAACCCGCCACAGTAATGCTCGTTGGTCTGGGTCTTGCGGGTCTGTTCTCCCGCCGCAAGCGCAGCTGAACCTCAGCTATCTCGAACTGACATGAGAGAAGCCGCTTCTGCGAAAGCTGCCCCTCGTATTCGAGCAGTGTTTGTCGATTTAAAGAGAGTGTGGAACCGGAATCGGCCGTTTTCCGGACTTTCTTAGCGCCGTGTTAGTCCTCCTGGTCGGGGCGAGTGGCGGTCGCTTGAACCGTCGCTCCCGAGATCCCGCTCCCCCTGTCGTTCCTGACCATTTTGCCTTGACGCTCTGTTCACGCCATGGAAGAATCCTCCGGTGGTACTTGGGGGCAAGACGGAGGACGGCGAATGCCGGACCACATTGTCATCGAGATGATGTCGAATGAATTCATTCTCTGGCGTTGCCTCCACAGTGGGCCGCTGACGAAGGAAACGGTTGACCATCCCGAGCCGCATCCGCAGGTGCCATGGGAACGACTTCGAGTCCGGAACCTTCCTCTGCTGGCGAAGTTGACGGAGACCTACGGTTCCTGTGCCGTGATCGCGCGGCACGGCAATCAGATCGTCGGGCAGTTGCGATTCTATCCCAAAGCCATCTGCGACATGGCTGCGTCTGGGCCGGGGTTATGCATGCAGCAGGAATTCCCAAACGGCCCCGCGGACGACTTCGTGGAAAACAACTTTCCGTCGCTGGACGAGATCGCCGACAAGACGCTTTTCGTCCACTGCATGATGACGGGATCGCCGCAACAGAAGAGCAACCCCTATCAGCGTCAGGGATTAGGCTCCGGCATGGTTCGGAAGCTGATCGAGTGGGCTCGACGACGGGGCTGGAGCGCGATCGAAGCCCACGCCTATGCCGACCTGCCCTGCCTGTATGCCGTCACAGGGCAGGCGGGAAGGACGTTCTGGGAGAAGCTGGAATTTCGCGTGGTCAAGTCGGATGTCGAACCCGCTTTCATCGGGGACACCTGTAAGGGTTTTGTCGAGGGACTTCTGAAAGAGGCCGCCGAGTTGGGAATCGATGCCGACGCGGCCAGAGCCAGACACACGATGCGATTGGACTTGGCGAGACTGTAGGACCCGTTGTCGCAGGCAGCCATCATACACAAGGCCGTTTCTGTTCGTCTACTTACCGCGTTCTGCTGCTCACCTGCTCTACCCAATGAAAAGGGTCCGGAGCAATCCGGACCCTTCTTTCATTTGGTCGGGGCGAGTGGATTTGAACCACCGACCTCTGCGTCCCGAACGCAGCGCTCTAAGCCAGGCTGAGCTACGCCCCGAGTCTGCGTAAGTCTAATCGGGGAACGCGATTTGTCAAGTCCATACCGTCCCGTCGGAGAGGAATGCTGGGGAAACGCGGGAGGTGCGTGAATTCCGGGGAAAGACACGCTACCGGGGGTTGAATCGGGGGTTAAAATACGCAGGGAAGCCGCGTGCTTCCGGTTGCATGGGGAAGGAAACGGAAAGCGAGTCGGGAGCGAAATCATGGGAACCTGGCTACGGTGGACGAGTGTGGCATTGGTGGTGGCTCTGGCAGGAGGACTGATGTATGGGGCTCCAGGCGGCGACCGGAAAGGCATGAGAGGTCCAGGGATGCAGCCGACGTGGGGCAAGGAACTGTCTCAACGAGGAGCCGGACAAGAGGTCATGAAAAGGCACCCGGGAATGACGGGACCACAGTGGGGTCCGGGGACGCCACTGGGAACGAGAATCCCGCAAGGGGGTCCCACAGGACAGTTCGGGATGAGAATGCCTGAGGGAGGCATGAGGTCTGGAGTCATGCGACCGATGTTCGGCATGACCATGGGCCCACAAACGGGATGGGGTCCAACTCGGGAAGCGGTCAAGGGCACGACCCAAGCGCCCGAGGCAAAAGAACTGATCCCGGTCAGTGTGGCGAAGACCATGGCAAGCTGTGAGTGCCCTGCGATGGGAAAGTATCACGAGGATCGTCCGGGTGAGGAGTCCGGACGGGGGTGGAGGTGGCACCTGAATTGGAGACTTGGGGGACTGGCGCTGTTGGTGCTCGTGGTGATTCCGGTGGTGGTGACGCTGTTCTGGGTGCTGCCGATCACGCTGGGGCTGTGGCTGGCAGGAAAACGGAACTACTCGCGGCTGTGGATGCTCTTCGGGATCCATCCGCTGGGAGGCTGGATCGCATGTCTGGTTCTGGCGCTGAGCAAGGGGAAGGTGGAATGCGGGAAGTGCGGAGCTTACGTCAAGCGGAATTTCCGTCAGTGTCCGCAGTGTCATTCGCCGGTCGGGACCGGTAAGCCGGGGAACGAAACGTAACGAAGGTCCGGACGTTGCGGATCATGTTTTGGGCACGATGGGCCTGTTTGTCACAGGCCCATCGCTGTATAATGGACGGAGCAGGCTCGGGATGCCAAAATCGATCCGGGGACATCGAAAGGAGGAGCCATGGACGTCCGAAACGCGTTGATCGGGCAGTATCACGTGTCGCTGAAGATGCTGAGAGAGGCGATCGAGCAGTGCCCCGACGGACTGTGGGCGGGCGGGGACTACGAGATCGCGTTCTGGCGGGTGGCTTACCACGCGCTGTTCTTTGCGGACCTGTATCTCCAGAAGGACGAGAAATCGTTCCGCCCGTGGGAACATCACCGGGAAGAGTATCAGTTTCTGGGCAAGCTGCCCTGGCCGCCCCACCGGGAACCGAAAATCGGGGAGCCCTACACGAAAGAGGAGGTCCTGACGTACTGGGAGATGGTCCACGGGATGGTGGAGGCCCGCGTGAAAGAAATGGACCTGGAGGCGGCCGAGTGCGGGTTCTGGTGGTACAAGCTGGGGAAGCTGGAGCACCAGATCAACAACATCCGTCACATCCAACATCACGCGGCGCTGCTTTCGGGACGACTTCGGAAGGAAGCGGGGATCGACTTTGCGTGGGTCGGGTTCTGTTGACTGCTATCCAGGAGGGAGACCCTCAGGGGAAAGGAGCCTTTGGATGACGAGTGAGCGAAATCCGGGTGACCTGTTTGACACGGGGGAAGCACGGGTGTTCAAACCCGGAGAACAGTACGAGTTCTCGGGACGGTATTCGGTGGGAGGTGTTGGGATTGCGGCAGGGTGCGGGGCGGTGGCACTGGTGGTGGGCACGCCGATCTACGCTTTTGTGCAGTATCTGCTTACAAAGCTCACGGAGAACTCGGACGGTCCGAGTGTGATCGGTTGGCTTGGGGTGCTGGCCGCGGGGGGACTTGGGGCCATGCTGGGGGCATGCGTGGCGCAGGGAGCACGCTGGGGTCACGTGCGCAATCCGAACCTAGTCCGTCTGCTGGCGGGCGGGATGGGACTGATCGCCGTGTACGTGAGCTGGGTCCTGTGGATCCAGTTTCTCAGCGGGTTCTGGGTCTTTTCGCCGGTGTCGATCGTGAAGCTGCTGTTCGAGGACATTGAACAGGGCGTGACGAACACGATAGCGACGCTGATGGAAGTTCTGTTCGTGGTGGGCGGCGCGTGGTTCATGGTTCAGGTAATGTGGCCGAGCCGACTGTTCTGCGAACGGTGCGAAGAATGGACTCAGAGGATCAAGGTGGATCCCCTGGCGCCACTGGAAAACCCCGAAGCAATTGTCGAAGGACTGAAGGCGGGGAATGCTTTTCCGGTAGAGCAGTTGAGGAGAAGCGAAGGAGGGGGGCCGTTTGCGGAGATACAACTTAACTCGTGTCCGACGTGCAACCGTTTGCACGCGATGACGATGCTGGTGACGACAGCGGTTCAAGAGGTGGACAAGAAGGGCCGTAAAAAGGGCAAGAAGCAAAAGCAGACCCAGACGGTTCTGGAAAACGTGATCGTGGACAAGGCGACGGCGGAGGCGGTTCGCACGCTGGAAATCTAAACGCTCAATATCAAGACGGCGGAACGGGAAGGCTTCGCATGGACCATCGAGACGTGGGACGGATGTGGAACGAGAACGCCGAGGTGTGGACGCGCCTGGCCCGTAAGGGGTACGACGTCTATCGGGATTATCTGAATACGCCGGCGTTCCTGGAGATGCTGGGCGAGGTGAAGGGACTGTCGGGGTTGGACATCGGCTGTGGAGAAGGGAACAACACGCGATTGCTGGCTCGAGCCGGGGCGAGGATGACGGGGATCGACATCGCCGAGGTGTTCATCCGGCACGCGCGGGAGAGTGAAACGTCGGAGCCGCTGGGGATCGTGTATCAGGAGGCCAGCGCGGTGGAACTGCCCTTCGAGGCGGAGACGTTCGACTTTGCGACGGCGTTCATGAGTCTGATGGATATTCCGGAGAACGAACAGGCGATTGCGGAGGCGTTCCGGGTGCTCAAGGGGGGCGGGTTCCTTCAGTTTTCGGTGGCGCATCCGTGCACGAACACGATCCACCGTCGCAACCTGCGCAACGAGGACCACAAGACGTATGCGCTGGAGCTGGGAGGATATTACGAGCTTCCGGATGGGAACGTGGAGGAGTGGATCTTCGGGGCGACGCCCGAGGAGGAGAAGAAGGGATTGAAACGCTTCCGGGTTCCGCGGTTCGGACGCACGCTGAGCGGGTGGCTGAACGCGGTGATCGACGCGGGGTTCGCGATCGAACGGGTGAACGAGCCCCGGGCGGACGACGAGACGGTGGCACGATGTCCGGACGTGCAGGATACGCAGGTGATGCCCTATTTTCTGCACGTGCGATGTCGGAAGCCGAGAGGCTGAGGGAAACCGCGAGTCACGAGTTCCGGGTGTACATGAACGCGAGGGTCCGGAGACGTCGGACCCTCGCGCGTTTTTTCGGCCGCCCTGCCCTACCCTATTTCAGGACGATCTCTTTGCCGTCCTTGTCCATGGACTTCTGCATGGCGTCGAGGATTCGAACGGAGAGGAGGAGGTCGTCGTAGGCGACGGGGGGCTTTCCGGTCTTCACCATCTTGAGGAAGACCTTCATGGTGGAATAGTAGCCGGTGAACATTTCGCCGTCGGGGAGGATGATGCCTTCGGTCCCGAAGGCACCGACGGTGAAGGGGACGTTGGAGCCTTCGACGACGTTGAGGACGATGACGGAGCCGTTGCGGAAGGTAACGGAGGCGATGGCGGAGCCATCATGCTCGGTGCAGCGGACGGACTTGATCTTGTTGCCGAAGATCTCGATGAGCATTTCGACGGAGTGGACGCCGTAGAAGAAGATGCCGCCATAGGGTCCACGAGAGGAACCGCGTCCGGTGAGGAGTCCGGCGCGGACCTTGCCGATGTCCTTCATTTTCTTTTTGAAGTCGTCGATGCGTTCGCCATAGCGGACGGCGGAGCAGGACATGAGTGGCGCGCGATGCTTTTTGGCCAGGGCGATGATTTTTTTAGCGTGGGGGACGGAGCAGGCCAGGGGCTTGTCGACGAAGGTGGGGATTCCGGCTTTCAGGAAGGGGGCGGCGTACTGGTAGTGGAGACCGCCATGACGGAAATCGACGATGACGGCATCGACCATGCCGAGCATGTCGGTGTGGCGCTTGACGATGGTGGGGATTTTGACCTCCTGGGCGACCTCCTGGTTGCGCTTGTCCTCGAGACCGAAGAGTGCGACGACGCGCGCGCCGGGGATGTACTTGCCGGGGGCTTTGTCCTTGATGTTGACAAGCTTCGAGTAGGAGACGGCGTGAGAATTGTCACTGCCAATCATACCAATGCGAATCATTCCGTTTTTCCTCCGTGAGGACACGAGTTCCAGGAACGTCTGCATCCGAATACGGCTCAGATCGTGTCATAACACTGGAACCGGTTCGCGTCAAGGCATTTCGGGGGGCCGGAAAGAGCGTGGATTATGTGCTTTCCGGAGGGACGGGAGAGGGCCTATAATGCGCAGGACCTGATAGACGAGAGGAGCGTCAAGAGACATGGCGGAAACGGCTGTGGGCATCGACCTGGGGTCGCGGGCAACGAAGATCGTGTGGCTGGAGGACGGCAAGGTGGTCCGGCGAGAGCAGTTCGACACGGGACATGATCCGATGAGCCGGGTGGGGAGGCTCCTGGACGGTGCGGCCGGTCAACGCGTGGTGGCGACGGGCTATGGACGCAACCTGGCGGGGACGGCGCTTTCGTGCCGCACGGTGACGGAGATCCTGGCGTGCGCACGGGGCGCACACGAGGTGTGTCCGGAATGCACGAGCGTCATCGACATCGGGGGACAGGACTCGAAAGCGATCGAACTGACGCGCGACGGCCGCCCGGCACGGTTCGAGATGAACGACCGGTGCGCAGCCGGGACGGGGCGGTTCCTGGAGGTCATGGCAAAGGCGCTGGGGTACACGCTGGAGGAGTTCGGGGAGGACGCGCTGAAGGCGGCCATGCCGGTGCAGGTGAACAGTCTGTGCACGGTGTTCGCGGAGTCGGAGGTGGTGTCACTGATCGCACAGGGGGCGCAGCGGCGAAGCATCGCGCTGGGGGTGCACATGGCCGTGGCGCGTCGGGTGGCGGCACTGGCGTCGCGGATCGGCCTGGGGGCGACGATCCTGTTTGCGGGCGGGGTCGCGCGGAACGTGTGCATGGTGAAGACGCTGGGGGAAGAACTATCGGGTGTGGTGACGGTTCCGGAGCAGCCGGAGTACGTGGTGGCGACGGGGGCGGCACTACTGGCGGCATCGGGGAAGTGTCCCAAGCAGAACGTCAGCTAGGGCAATTAGAACTGTTCAACGGACGGCGAGGGAGGTGACGGTGCGATCGACGCCCCGGAGGGTCCGGACCTGTCCGAGGACGGTCTGGACGATGTCCTCGTAGGTGTCGGCCTCGATGACGGCAATGAGGTCCTGGTTTCCGGTGGTGAGGTCGGCCGAAGTGACGCCCTTGATGTCGAGAAGTCCCTCACGGACGGCGTCCTCGAAGCCGGTCTTGACCCAGACCATGAGATACGCGCGAGCCATGGCATTTCCCCCCAAAGCGTTCGCGAGCCCTGCACAGGACGAGAATATCACACGGGACGCCGAAGGTCAAACCGGGTCACAAGGAAGAGGACCGGGGGCAAAGGCTTGCATTCCGGGCCTGCAACGGGCATGATG
>CAZVTD010000105.1:0-8293 GCA_964629945.1 uncultured Planctomycetota bacterium
AGGGTGATGTCCGAGGAGAAGGATCGAGAGCCAGGAGAAGCGGTCGGGGGCGAGACGCAGCCCCTGGACCTGGAGAGCCTGAAGGGGTGTGCGGCGGGACAGGACGCCAGTCCGATCGAGATGATCGAGGACGTGAGTCTGAACGTCCGGATCGAACTGGGGCGGAGCCGGATGACGATCGAGGAGATCCTGAAGCTTCAGTCGGGCTCGGTGGTGACGCTGGACAAGCTGGCGGGGGATTACGTGGACGTGCTGGTGAATGACCGGCTGGTGGCGCGGGGTGAGGTGCTGGTTCTGAATGACAACTTCTGCGTGCGGGTCGCGGAGATCGTGTCGCCTGAGGATCGCGTGGAGGAGAAGAGCTGATGGCGGGGTCGAAGGGTGGTTGGCACGCATGGCGCAGGGTGGTGGTGATCGCGGCGGGGATGCTGTGTCTGGCACTGTGGTGCGGGGCGGTCCGTGCGGCAGGCGCCCCGGCCGGAGACGCCGATCAGGACGCCGACCAGGTGACCGCGTCCGAGGGGAGCGGGAAGGCGGACGAGGATCTGACGGTGGATGAGCTGCGCAAGAAGCGGGAGGAGACAGGCCTGCAGAGGGATGTCGACGGGCTGGGGGGCTGGACGGTGGTGAAGATGCTGGGCTGGGTGCTGCTGGTGACGGTGGGGATCTGGGGTGCGGCGCGTCTGCTGAAGCGCTACGTTCCGGCGGCGAAGGGGATCTTCGGGGCGGCGACGATGAAGGTGGTGGGGCGGACGTATCTGTCGCCGAAGCAGTCGATCCTTCTGGTGAAGGTGGGGAAGCGGATGGTGATGGTGGGAGTGACGCCGACGGAGATCCGTGCGCTGTCGGAAATCCGGGATGAGGAAGAACTGGGGATATTCATTCGGGAACTCGCCGGTGCGGGCAAGGGGGGTGCGAAGACGTTCCAGGAGGATCTGAAGGAGGCGAGGAAGGCGTACGAGCGGGGCGACGGGCTGCTGGAGGGGGCGAAGGAGGATGAGTCGAGCGCGGGGAAGACGGGGGCGCTCGAGGGGATCCGGCAGGAGATGGCCAGGCTTTCGAAGCAGATCTCCCTGTGGCGGACGTCTTCGGTTGGAGCGGACGGGGGCGGAGAAGAGGGATGACGACGATGTTCCGAGGGATGCCCGGGGGGAGGGTGGTGATTCTGGCGGCGGGGTCCGCGACGCCGGCGCTGGCCCAGGAGAAGAAGGCGGAAGGGGAGTTGTGGGGTATCCCCGCGATTCCGGGTCTGGAAGAGGCGCAGACGCCCGCACAGGTGAGCGGGACGGTTCGGCTGGTGATCCTGCTGACGGTGCTGAGCCTGGCGCCTTCGATTCTGATCATGACGACGTGCTTCACGCGGATCGTGATCGTGCTGGGCCTGCTGAGGAACGCGCTGGCGACGCAGCAGATTCCGCCGAACCAGATCCTGGTGGGCTTGGCGCTGTTCCTGACGTTCATGATCATGACCCCGACGTGGCGTGAGGTGAACGAACAGGCGCTGGCGCCGCTGATGGCGAACAAGATCACGGCGAAGGAGGCGTATGACCGGGGGATACAGCCGGTGCGTCAGTTCATGCTTCGGCAGGTGAGGGTGTCGGACCTGGCGATGTTCATGGAGGTGGCGAAGGTGGACGCCAAGACGCAGATGAAGGACGTCCCGACGACGGTGCTGATTCCGGCGTTCATCATCAGCGAGCTGAAGACGGCGTTCATCATGGGGTTCATCCTGTATCTGCCTTTCCTGATCATCGACATGGTGACGTCGAGCGTGCTGATTTCGATGGGGATGCTGATGCTGCCTCCGGTGCTGATTTCGCTGCCTTTCAAGCTGCTGCTGTTCGTGTTGGCGGACGGGTGGAACCTGGTGGTGAGGTCGCTGATCCAGAGTTTTGCGTGACGTGACGGCAGCGGCGTGGACCGAAACGGACGGAGCGAGACGTGACGACGATGGACCTTGCAGTGGAACTGGGGCGACAGGGACTGATGGTGGCGTTCCTGATCGCGGCGCCGGTGCTGATCACGGGACTGGTGGTGGGGATCGTCGTTTCGATCCTCCAGGCGGCGCGGCAGGTTCAGGAACAGACGCTGTCGTTCGTGCCGAAGATCCTGGCGATGACGCTGGCACTGTTCATCTTTCTGCCCTGGATGCTGAGGACGCTGGTGGAGTTCACGCAGAGACTGATTCAGTCGATTCCGGGACTGATCCGGTAAGGGGACGGACGTGGAAGCCTGGTGGACGCAAACGGTTCTGGGTTTTTTCCTGGTGCTGTGCCGGGTGGGGAGTCTGACTCTGGTGGCGCCGTTGTTTTCGTCGATGAGCATTCCGGGCCGGGTGAAGGCGGGATTCGCGGCAGCGGTGGCGCTGGTGATCTATCCGCTGGTGCGTCCGGAGACGGCGGTTCCGACGCACGTCGCGGGACTGGCGGCGGCGGTGCTGGGGGAGATGTTCGTGGGACTGACGCTGGGGTTCGGTGCGGCGATCGTGTTCGTGGGGATCGAGATGGGCGGGACGCTGATTTCACGTCACATGGGGACGGCACTGGCGAACGTGTTCAACCCGCTGTTTGCGTCGGAAAGCGGAGCGGCGATGGGACAGTTCTACTCGTTCTTGGCGCTGGTGGTGTTCCTGGGGATGAATGGACATCACGGATTGCTGAAGATCCTGATCGGGACGTTCGGGGACATGCCGGTGATGCTGGTGTGGGCGAGCGGGAGGTTGGTAATGGGAGTGGTGTGGATGCTGGGAGACGCGTACGTGCTGGCGTTCAAGGTGGCGGCGCCGGTGATGGTGAGCCTGCTGCTGGTGACGGTGTCGCTGGGATTCATCGCACGGACGGTGCCCCAGGTGGAGGTGCTGATCGCGAGCTTCCCGCTGAACGTGGGCCTGGGCCTGGTGGTGGCGGCGGTGACGCTGGGAGCGATGGCGGTGTTCTTCCAGAAGACGCTGGAGGCGATGCTGGTGTTTTTGCGCGGGTTGATGCTGGGTTGAAGGTGTGGTCTGAAGATTGAAGCAGAAGAGACGCGGAAGGGGAAGCGGTGCCCGAGGACGTTGGGGAAAGAACGGAAGAAGCGACGCCGAGGCGGCGACAGGAGGCCCGCGAGCGGGGACACGTTCCGCATTCGGTGGACCTGAACTCGGCGCTGGTGCTCCTGGGGGGACTGATTCTGCTGCGCGTGACGGGGGGATACGCGGTGGAGGTGCTGTATGGGTTCGTGCGGCTGGCACTGGGGAACATGCACCACGTGGAGATCACACAGGGGGACGTGACGAGCTACTTCGGACTGGGCGGCATCACACTGCTCAAGGCGCTGGGGCCCTTCATCGGGGGACTGGCGGCGGTGGCGTACCTGGGATCGGTGGCGCAGACGGGGTTCGTGTTCAGCGGACATCCGCTGCAGTTCCGGGGCGAACGGCTGAACCCGGTCGAGGGGTTAAGACGGCTGGTGTCGCGACGCGGACTGGTGAGACTGGCGGCGAGCATCTTTAAGATCGGGGTGATCGCGACGGTGGCATTTGTGACGATCCGGGGACAGTTCCCGACGTACCTGCGGCTGGTGGAGGGGGACCAGGGACAGATCGGGATGTTCGTGGTGGGCTCGGCGTTCGAGCTGGGCTTCCGGATCGCGGCGGCGCTGCTGGGACTGGCGGTGCTAGATTTCCTGTATCAGCGGTGGCAGTACGAACAGGACATCCGGATGACGAAACAGGAAGTTCGGGACGAACTGAGGCGGATGGAGGGAGACCCGCTGACGCGCGACCGCCGACAACGCATGCAGCGACAGGTGGCGATGCAGCGGATGATGCTGGGGATGCCGACGGCGGACGTGGTGGTGACGGGGAGCACGGGACTGGCGGTGGCGCTGCGATACGCGTCGTCGGAGATGGATGCGCCGACGGTGGTGGCGAAGGGGAGCGGGTTCCTGGGCGAGCGGATCGTGCAGGTGGCGCGGGGTCATGGGATGGTGGTGGTGGAGCGCAAGGGACTGGCGAAGTCGCTGGACCGGAGCACGGAGGTGGGTGAACGGATTCCGGCGGAGCTGTACGAGGAGACGGCCGAGGTGTTCGCCTACGTGCACGAGCTGGGACGGATGAGGCGGATGCGGTCGGCCACGGCGTGAGGAGAGGGACGTGACTGAAACGGCACTGACAGGGACAACCATGAGCGGCATGATCACGCGGAACCGCGGCCTGGTCATGGCGATCCTGATCGTGGCGCTTCCGGCGGTGATCGTGCTGCGTCTGCCGACGTGGAGCATGGACATCCTGCTGTCGATCAACCTGACGCTGTCGGTGGTGGTGCTGTTGACGACGATCTTCGTGAGACGGCCTCTGGAGTTTTCGGTGTTTCCGTCGCTGCTGCTGCTGACGACGCTCTACCGGCTGGTGCTGAACGTTGCGACGACGCGGCTGATCCTTTCGAACGCCCGGCCGGGTCCGGATGCCGAGCTGGCGGCGGGACGGGTGATCCGGGCGTTCGGGAAGTTCGTGGCAGGAGAAAACGCGCTGGTGGGGTTCGTCATCTTCGCCATCATCATCGTCGTGCAGTTCGTGGTGATCACGAAGGGCGCGACGCGGATTTCGGAAGTGGCGGCCCGGTTCACGTTGGACGGGATGCCCGGGAAGCAGATGAGCATCGACGCGGACCTGAACGCGGGGTTGATCACGGAGCAGGAGGCGCGGGAACGCCGGGCGGAGATTTCGCGGGAGGCGGACTTCTACGGGGCGATGGACGGGGCGAGCAAGTACGTGAGAGGCGACGCGATCGCAGGCATCCTGATCACGCTGATCAACATCATCGGGGGCCTGGTGATCGGGATGATGATGTATTCGTTCTGCTTCGGGGAAGCGGTGCAGTCGTATACGCGGCTCGATCGGGGACGGACTGGTGAGCCAGATTCCGGCGTTTATCATCTCGGTGGCGGCGGGTCTGATCATCACGCGGAGCACGGCGTCGGAATCGCTGGGTGATGAACTTCTGGGGCAGATGGTGGGTCAGCCCCGGGCGCTGTACGTGGCGGCGGGGTTCCTGGCGCTGATGTCGGTGACGGGACTGCCGATGATTCCGATGCTGGTGATGTCGGGGGCGTGCGTGGCGCTGGGGACGATGGTGAGTCGCGAGCAGGCGGCGAAGGCCCGACAGGCCCGTCTGAGCGAGCGGACCGAGGCGCAGAGCAAACGGCCCGCGGAGCCCGAAGAGGTGGAGTCGATGCTGCGGGTGGACCCGATGGAGCTGGAGGTGGGATACGGGTTGATCCGTCTGGTGGACCCGAAACAGGGAGGCGACCTGCTGGACCGGGTGTCGCTGATCCGGCGGCAGCTTGCGGGCGAACTGGGGATCGTGGTGCCTCCGATCCGGATCCGCGACAACATGCAACTGGGGCCGAACGAGTATCGGATCAAGATCCGCGGGAACCGGGTGGCGACGGGGACGGCGATGCCCGAGAAGTTCCTGGCGATGGATTCGGGATTGACGACGGGAACGGTGGACGGGATCGAGACGACGGAGCCGGCGTTCGGTCTGCGGGCGGTGTGGATCATGGGCACGCGACGGACGGAGGCGGAGAGCCGGGGGTACGCGGTGGTGGACGCTCCGACGGTGATCGGGACACACCTGACGGAGACGATCAAGCGTCACGCCGACGAGATCCTGAGCCGGCAGGACGTGGCGAACCTGGTGGAAAACCTGAAGGAACGGTGTCCGGCGCTGGTGGCGGAGATCATTCCGGGACAGGTGACGCCCGGACAGCTGCACAAGGTGCTGCAGAACCTGCTACGCGAGGGGATCACGATCCGTTCGCTGGATGTGATCCTGGAGACGCTGGGAGACGCGTCGAGCCGGACGAAGGACGTGGACATCATGAGCGAATACGTCCGGA
The DNA here is from genome assembly GCA_964629945.1 of uncultured Planctomycetota bacterium. GTDB lineage: Bacteria > Planctomycetota > DG-23 > DATKVD01 > CAZVTD01 > CAZVTD01. The sequence continues at coordinate 5,881 of CAZVTD010000105.1, forward strand.
ACAGTCTGGCCCGGAGCATCTGCCAGACGCTGGTGGACGAGGAAGGGAAGATCCACGTGGTGACGCTGGACCCGAAACTGGAAGAGGTGATTGCGGCGGGGACTGAGCACACGGAACAGGGGTCGTTCCTGACGCTGAGGCCGGCGATGATCCAGAAGATCGCGCGCCTGATCGAGGCGGAATGCGGGAAGCTGACGGGCAAGGGATACCCGGCGGTGGTGCTGTGCTCGCCCCAGGTGAGACTGTCGGTGAAGCGGCTGACGGAAGCGACGATGAGCCAGCTGGTGGTGGTGAGTTATAACGAAATCGTGAAGGACGTCGAGGTCGAATCCGAAGGAATGGTGGTGACTGAATGAACGTGAAGACCTTCCGCGGGCGTACGATGAATGAGGCGTTGGCCCAGGTGAGACGGGGGATGGGCGCCGGTGCGGTGATCGTGTTCACGCGCACGGTTCGGGGCAAGGGGTTCATGGGACTGCTGGGCCGACAGGTGGTGGAGATCGGCGCGGTCCCTGATCGCGAAGTGGCGAACCTGCGTGATGGAGCGCGTCATGAGACGCCGAAGCCGAAGCGGGCGACGGTTCGGCTGGAACAGGTCTACCACGCGGCGGCGGTTCAGCCGGCGGAAGGACAGGAACTGGGGAAGATCCGCCGAGAGCTGAGCCTGATGAGAGAGTCGGTGGAGAACGCGATGCGTGCGGGGTGTGCGGCGGACGTGTCGGAGCTTCCGGGGCCGCTGGTGGAGATGTATCTGGGACTGGTGCGTCAGGAAGTGTGTCGGCAGACCGCGGCGCGGCTGCTGAAAGAGGTGGCCAGTGAGATTACGGCGGGTCGTGTTCCGGAGCCGCTGAGTCTTGGGGAGATGGTGGCCCGGAAGCTGTCGGGATTGATCACGGTGAGCGGGGCGGTTCGGGTTGAGCGGACGGGCCGGCCGAGGGTGGTGGCGCTGGTGGGTCCGACGGGCGTGGGGAAGACGACGACGGTGGCGAAGCTGGCCGGCGAGTTCAGTGTGTGCCAGGGACGCAAGGTGGGGTTGATCACGATCGACACGTATCGGATCGCGGCGGTGCAGCAGTTGAAGACGATCGCGGACATCGTGGGGGTCCCGCTGAAGACGGTTCTGACAACGGAGGAACTTCAGGCGGCGCTGGCGGACTTCCGGGACAAGGACATGGTGATCATCGACACGGCGGGCCGGGGTCAGCGCGACGAGTTCAAGATGAATGAGCTGGGGGCGTTCGTCCAGGCGGCGCACCCGGACGAGACGCACCTGGTTCTGGCGGCGACGGCGCGTCCGAAGAACCTGCGGGAGGTGCTGGGACGGTTCAGCCAGGTGGGCGTGGACCGGCTGGTGCTGAGCAAGGTGGACGAGGCGGAAGGGATCGGCGCGGCGTTCACGGTGGCGATGGAAAGCAGGCTGCCGGTGTCCTACGTGACGAACGGTCAGGACATCCCGGAGGATATCGAGGTGGCGGACGCGGTCCGTCTGGGACGGATGGTGGCTCACGGGGCGCTGCTGAAGGGCGCGAATGCGGAACCGGCCGGGGTGCTGGGGGAGGTCGGGGCATGATTATGGACCAGGCGGCCAAATTGAGGGAGATGGTGAGACAGCGGGACCGCGGCGCCTCCGCAAGGGTGGAGCCGGAGACGATGGGCGGGGCGGCGACGGGGACGATGGAAAGCCGACGGACCCGTCGAAGCCGGGTGATCGCGGTGACGAGCGGCAAGGGCGGCGTGGGGAAGACGACACTGGCGGTGAACCTGGGGATCTTCTGGGCTCTGATGGGGAAGCGAGTGGTCCTGCTGGACCTGGCCCTGGGGCTGGCCAACGTGGCCGTGATGCTGAACATTCAGCCTCGGTACAACCTGAGCCACGTGATCATGGGGAAGCTGCGGATCAAGGACGTCATGACGTTCAGCAGCGGGATGGGGGTGGTTCCGGGCAGCTCGGGGATTTCGGCGGTGGCGAACCTGGACCGGCTGGGCTGCGGGAGACTGATCGAGGACTTCGCGCAGCTGGAGTCGCAGGCGGACCTGATCATCCTGGACACGGGGGCCGGGGTGGGGACGGGCGTGGTGGAGTTTTTGTCGGCGGCGGATGAAGTGGTGGTGGCGGTGACGCCCGAGCCGACGTCGGTGGTGGACGCGTATGCGGTGGTGAAGCTGCTTTCGCAGCAGCCCGAGACGGGCCGGGTGAACCTGGTGGTGAACATGGCCCGAGACCGTCAGGAAGGGCTGCGCGTGAGCGGGGGGATCGTGGAGGTGAGCCGACGGTTCCTGGATCGACCGGTGCGGGCGCTGGGGTATGTGCCGACGGACGAGACGGTGGCGGAGTCGGTGAGACGACGACAGCCGCTGGTGGTGTCGTATCCGAACTCGGAGGCGACCAAGGCGGTGCGAGGGATCGGGCGGA
>CAZVTD010000106.1:0-8283 GCA_964629945.1 uncultured Planctomycetota bacterium
CGCCAGGCACACCCCCAACAGCACGCGCCGCAGGAAGAACGCCACGATCAGGAACATGCCGCCCACCCCGATCAGATAATACCTGGCCACTTCCCAGGCCCAGAAGTCCTGCAGGAACAATTTCAGGGGCTCCATGTCTCAGCCCTCCACACCCCCTTTGACCAGGGTCGCCACGAATCCACCGTCGCTCAGGTCCGCCTCCGGAAGACAGGTCCGGCTGCTTTCCACGCGGATTCCCGCTTTTTTCCGCAAGGCCGCCACCACGCCTTCGTTTTCCTCTTCTTCCAGGCTGCACGTCGAGTAAACCAGTCTTCCCCCCGGCTTGAGCAGTTCCAGCCCCGCTTCCAGCAGTTCCCGCTGAAGAACGGTCAATTCCGCCAGTCTTTCGGTCGTAAACCGGTGTCTTGCCTGGACGCGTCGTGACAAAACCCCCGTATTGGAGCAGGGCGCGTCCACCAGCACACGGTCGAAGCCTCCACCTACTATTCTACCCGCCGAACGACCATCCGCAACCACCGTTGTGACCATGGACATCCCCAGGCGCTCCACGTTCTGACGGACCCGCTTCAGCCGTTCCTCCGACACGTCCACCGCCACCACCTGTCCCGTGTTCCCCAGGTGCTCCACGATGAGCGCCGTCTTGGTTCCCGGGGCGCTGCACAGGTCCAGAACCCTGTTGCCGGGCTCGGCCCGCAATTCCTTGGCCGCTCGGGAGCTGGCCGGGTCCATCACCCAGAAGAGTCCCTTCCTGAACGCGTCCAGTTCCGCCAGACCGTCCGTCGGCCGGATGCGGAAGAACCCGCTTTCATCCGTTTTGATCAGTTCCCGTCCTTCCCGGAGGATGGCACGTTCCAGACCTTCCACGTCCGTGCGCAGTCCGTTCGGATGCACATACACCCCGGGCACCGCATTGGCCGCCTCGCTGATCTGCTGGACCGTGTTCGCGCTCCAGCGTGTCAGCCACCGTTCCACCAGAAGCCTGGGCATCGAACCGATGATGGAGAGATACCCGGCCAGGTCATCCGCCGGGTCCGGCAGCAGCGCCTCGCCGAAGTACACCAGCCGTGTCGAGGTTGGCAGGATTGTCTTGGCCGGGCCTTCGCTGTCCATCGCCGCACACAACGCCCGAAGCACCGCGTTGGCGAAGCCGCCCAATCCGCGATGTCCCACCCGTCGGGCCAGTTCCACGGCTTCATTCACTGCCGCATGCGCCGGGATCCGTTCCAGGTACACCACCTGGTAGACCGCCTGCCGGAGGACCTCCAGCAGGGCAGGGGAGATCGTATCCAGCGGCCTGGACGAAAAACGTGCGATGAGGTGGTCCAGGGTGACCCGTCGTCGGCAGCTTCCCAGCACCAGTTCTCTCAGGAGCCGCCGGTCGCGTTCATCCAGGGCCTGTCCCCGTGCCGAATCCAGCACCCCGTCCAGGACGTCCTCCAGGAAGCGATCGGTGTCTGCCGACTTTCGAGCGATCTCCAGGGCCAGTTGTCGTACGTTGGATCCCTCTTTGACCATCACTTAGCCCCGTGCTTGCGCAGGAGTTCGGCCAGTTCCTTCCGTTCGTTCTTGAGCGCTGCTTGCAGGGGCGTATTGCCTTCGGCGTCCGCAGTGTTCGGATCCACCCCCTTGTCTATCAGAATCTGGGCTATCTCCACCTCGGCTGTCCTGAAGTCATCCACGTCGAAGATCAAGCCGCTCTTCCGTGACGCAACCTGATACAGAAGGCTGCGCCCCGATTTATCCTGTACCTGCACCCGGGCACCATTCTCGATCAGGAAACGGACCATGGACGGATGCCCCGCCTCAACCGCAAGGTGAAGGGCCGTCTTGCCTTCCTTGTCGGCTGCATTGACGTTGGCTCCCGCTGCCACCAGCATTTTCACGGTCTTCACGTTGCTCATCCGCACCGCCAGGAGCAGCGGTGTCTGCCCGCTCTTGTTCAGCGCTTCTATCTTTGCGCCCTTTGCGACCAGCAGTTCAGCCACCGCAGGCTTGTGATTCTCCCCGGCCAGATGCAGGGCTGTGTTCTCCTTGTCGTCCAGAACGCCTGTATCCGCTCCGCTCTTGATCAACAGGAGGGCGATCTCCTCCATGTCCAGCAGGGGGGCTGTCTTTTCCCTGTTAAACACGCACACGAAGCCAATCGTCTCGAACAGGGGTGTCCTGCCGGTGCGGTCCTGGGCGGAGGGGTCCGCGCCGCTCTTGAGAAGAAAGGCCGCGAGTTCCTTGTAGCCGTATTGGGCGGCTTCGTGCAGTGCGGTCCGCCCCATGAGGTTCGACTTCTTTGCGAACTCCGGATGCCCTTCCAGAAGCTTCTTTACCCCCTCAAGATCGCCCCTTGCCGACATCATCAGCATGTCCTGGAATGGACCCGCTCCCTGGAGGGCGGTCGCCACGTCCGCGCTATGGTGGGTGGCCGCAACGTCCAGAGGGGTCTGACCCTTGTTGTCCCTGATGTTGCTGAGGGCCCCGTTGTCCACCAGGAGTTTGGCCTTTTCGGCGCGGTCCCATTGGGCCGCCAGGTGAAGCGGTGTCTGTCCGTTATTGTCCTGTGCGTTGACGTCGGCGCCCGAATCGATAAGCATGGCGAAAAGCTTCTCATCGCCGCGCAGGACGCCAAGGTGAAGCGTGGTCATACCGTTCCGTGACCTGAACCACACGTCTGCCCCGCAATCGAGCAGGAGTTTGGCGATTTCGGTTTCTTCTTCACTGATCGCGGTCATCAGGGGGGTCATATCCTGTTGACCTTTTGACTCCATGTCCGCCCGATGTTCGATCAGAAGCTCCACGACCGCCTTGTCCCCGCGTCGGATTGCCCAATGCAGAGGCGTGTCTTTGCTCTTGTCCCGTGTGCTCACCAGCTTCCGGTCGCCGGCCAGAAGTTTCTTCAGAGCGTCTGTGTCGCCGAGGGCCGTGGCGCTGAAGATGTCGTGTTTGGCACCTCGGTCCAGCAGTCCCTTCGCGGTCTCTGCATTCCAGTCGGAATATGCTGCCCCCCTGAGCGGCGTGACACCGTCCATGTCCTCCGCGTTGACATCGGCGCCTTTCGCAAGAAGAAGATCCACAATCTCCAGGGCCCCCGTATTCATGACCGTGTGGTGCAGCGCGGTTCGACCACTGTTATCCTTGGTTGTGACGTCGGCGCCTCGACTGATCAGCAGTTCCACAGCCTCCTTGGAGCCGCTCGTGCATGCACGGAACAACGCGGTTCTCCCGATGTTGTCCACGGCGTGGAGGTCAGCCCCCTTGTCCAGAAGAAGCTTGACCATGGCGACGTTCCCGCACGCGGCGGCCAAGCTCAGCGCCGTGCTCTCCGAAGTCCCCGCTTTCGTCTCGATGTTCGCCCCGCTGGCCAGAAGGAGCGAGACGACCTCCGCATGGTTATTCTGGATCGCAAGGTAAAGCGGGGGAAGTTTCTCGTCGTTGCGACGGTTGACCGCCTCCGGGTCCTCCTTGAGAAAGGCCTTGACCGCCTCGATGTCGCCCCGGCTTGCCGACGCGCAAATGTCGTCGGCGTGGACGGGAACGCAGAGCAAGACGATCACGGGAAGGACCACCAGGCATAAAGTGGTTCGAAGCGGTCTCACCTCTTATTCCCCCATCAGTGCGAACAGATTGAACCGCCCTTCACGATCTGCTCAGGCAGATTTCGTCTTCTCGATGCCCAGGAAGAACCGCACCGCCTCGTCCACCTGCTCCATGTCCACGTCCGTGTTCACGCACGGGCCGTGCGGCTTCGTGTTGGAGACCCCAAGGACCGGCTTGGGGAAGCTCTTGAGCATCCCCTGTTTCAGTTCCAGTTCGCACGCCACCGCCACCACCGCTCGCACGTCCGGGGCTTTCAGCCGTTCCAGGGCCAGTCTTCCCCCTGCCGCCGCGGAGACCTGGATCCCGTAGCGGTCTGCCAGTTCCACCAGGTCCTTGACCTTGCACTTGCCGCAGTGTTTGCAGAGGTGCGCGTCCTGGACGATCTTGCAGTCGCACTCCGAGTTCTGCAGGCAGTGCGGAAACAGCAGCAGCAGGTTCTCCGCGGGCACGCGCTTTCTTCGCAGCCTCGTCAGGGCGTTCGTCATGCGGACCAGCAATCTGCTTATCATGGACATTGGCTTCCTATGATTTTTCTGTGAGTCGTTCACCTGGGTTCCATCGATATCCCCGGACGAACTCCGCCGCCGACATCGGCCGCTTTCCCGCGGGCTTCAACCGAAGAATCCGAAGAACCCCTCGTCCGCAGGCTACTTCAATTCCTGCTTCCCCTGCGACGGCCACCTCGCCCGGCTCTCCGGCGTGGCCGTCTTCCGAGACGACCTCCGTCTCCAGCACCTGCAATTCCAATTTCGTTTCCGGGCTTTCCCCGTGCCAGGACCGTGCTCCCGGCCAGGGCGTCACGCCCCGCACCAGGTTATGGACCTCCCGTGCCGATCTGTTCCAGTCGATGATCCCGTCATCTTTGCTCAGACGGGGTGCTTTGGTGATGCCTTCCCGGGGCTGCTCTGCGAGTTCCAGTGTCCCCGTCTCCAGCCGGGCGAGCACCGCCACCAGTTGTCGTGCCCCCATCTCCGCAAGTGCCGCCCTCAAGTCCTCGGCGTTCCACGTCGGCTCGATACGGATGGCCTCCTGCGCGGCGACCGACCCGGCATCCATCCGCATGGCCACCGACTGGATCGTTACGCCCGTCTCTTCGTCCCCGTTGATCAGGGCATAGTTGATGGGGGCCGCGCCGCGGTACTTCGGAAGCAGAGAGGCGTGAACGTTGAAGCAGCCCCGTTTCGGTGTCTCAAGCAGGGTCTTGCCCAGCTTCTGGCCGAATGCCGCCACCACCGCCACGTCCGCTCCTGTCCCCGCGATCCGCTCAATCACCTCCGGCGCGTTCACGTCTTCCGGGGTGATGACCTCCAGTCCCGCATCACCGGCGAACACCGCCACCTCGCTCGGTGTCATCTTCCGACCGCGTCCTGCCGGTCGTTCCGGCGCCGTCACCACCAACGCCACCTCGTGACCCGCTTCGAGGATTGCCTGAAGCTGGCGCACCGCGAACTCCGGCGTTCCCATGAACACCACTCTCATGCGCAGTCCTCTCCTGCCCGACACGGATCGCTCCGACGTTCATCCGCCGGAACCCGTATGCTAGCACCCCCGCGCCCTTCCTGCAAGGTCATTCACGTCCACCCCCTTCGTGCTCTATCGGGCACCCCGCCCAGGCCCCTCAATCGGGTACAGAACAAGGGCGGGCGCCAAGGCCCGCCCCTGAGCTTTCATCGACGTCGGTCCGGCTACTTCACCGCCGCCTCCAGTTCCTTCGCCGTCATCCCTTCGCCGATCACGTACATCGGCATCTCACCTGGCACAAAGCTCCGTGCCGTCTGGGGGGAACCCATCACGTTCCAGATCTTCACCTTGTCGTTTGTCACGTTCACCTTCTGGGTCACCTTCTTCATCGGCGCCCAGATCACCGCCACACTGGCGTTCTTGTCCGTGAACACGTATCCCTTCACGTCCGGGCCCAGGTCCATCTTCCCCGCGAACTTCCGTTCCGGGGGGAACAACATTGAGAGCACCGCCTGGGCCGCGTAGATCTTGACGGGCGTTCCGCCATATTCGAAAAACACCCCCTGGATGCTTTCCCGGTTCAGGCTGTCCGCGCAGCCGGCGTGATGGAAGAACTTATCCACCCCCGCCGCCGTCAGGACCGTCACCCACCGCACGTAATAGGCGCACTGCTGGTTCTCGTCCCGCAGGGGCTGGACCACGCCGGAGTGGGGGTTCGGCACGGTGGTCGGGTCATCGTCGGCGTAATACCCGAACTCCGTCAGCCAGATCGGCTTGCGTCCGCCATACTTGTCCATCAACGCGTTGAGGTCGTTCACCCAGTCTTCGAAATACTCGGGTGTCCGCGTCGCCGGATACTGGTGGACGTCCACCGCGTCGATGACCGCCAGTCCACCACCCTGGAAGAACTCCTCGAAGTATCCCATGAAGCGTGTCGGTCCCAGTCCCCCGATGCCCGCCAGAAGTTTGCAGTCCGGGTCGCCGCGCTTGGCTCCCTTGGCGAACGCGATCGTCAGTTCCGCATACGTCTTGCCCGTGTACCCGTACGCCGTGGGCAGCGCGTAATGCGTATACAGCGGCTCGTTCAGGAACTGATACCAGGGCACCCGTCCCTTGTAGTGGGCCGTGGTCCGGGCCACGAAATCCTCAAGATCCTTCAGGTCCTTCGGACGCTGTCTCGACACGTTCATGCGTTCCGTCGTATTCCCCTTCGGGTTCCCGGGACCGCCCTCGGACGACCACAGGCTCGACGGGAACGGGAACATCGACAGCACCTTCAGGCCTTCCTGCTTCAGCACGCGGTCGATCTGGATGTCCGTCTCGGCGTAGGTGGACTGTCCCTTTTCCGGTTCGATGTCGTGCCACTTGAGCGACCAGTCGCGCATCCACAGCAGTCCCGCCTTTTGGCACAGTTCCAGCATCTCCGCGTTCGAATAGGCGTGGTTCACGCCGAAGCGGGAATCCGTTCCCGTGAACACAGGAATCGCCGCCAGTCGCATCTTCTTCTCGGAGGTCACCTTGCCGGAGGTCAGCTTCGCTTCCAGGCGCAGGAACCCCCGCATGCGGTCGCTCGGCTTGAACTCCAGCGTGCGTTCCAGCCGACCTTTGCCCTCCACCGGCTCGTTGATCGTGCTGGACTCCACCGTCCGGTCCTCGAAGTCCTTCAGCTTCAGTTCCACCTTCACCTGTTTGGCGTCGCCGGGGTTTGCCACCAGAAGCTTCACCTTCACCGGTTCCTCCCACGTGAAGATGTTCCCCGACTTGTCCGTCTCCAGGCCGAACTCCACGTCCTCGCGCGGGCGATAATCGCTTGCCGTCGTGCCCTTTTCCAACTGCACGCCGTCGATCCACAGGCTCATCGACTGTCCCTTCGGAAGTCGTCGGATGTCCGGTCCCATCAGGGCGAACCCCCACTTCTCCTCGGGGGTGAACGTCAGGGTGTAGCGCTGCCATTCGGGCGTCAGGTTGAGGTTCTTCTGCGCGAGGGTCCGGTAGCTGAACCCCTTCACCGCCATCATCCCCTGGGTCTGCTCGCCCTTCGCCTTGGCATAGAACGACAGCGTGTAAGGCTGACCGGTCTCGAACTCCACGAACCCCTCGTGACCGGCCAGCGGTATGGTGACCTCCGTGTGGTAGAGGTCGAACCAGTCGAAATACGATATCGGTTTGGTCTCATGCGACAGGTCGATCCGCAGCGAGCACTGGCCTTCCCACGCGTCCTTCGGGTCGATCTCGCCCAGAAGCCGGTTCAGTCCGCCGCCCCAGTGCCCCATGCTGCTGGTGGTGTCCGATCCCCAGCCGTCGGTCCCGCACTCGAAACCGGCGTTCGGCACCTGGTTCACGTGACCGGCCGAAGCCAGGATGACGGCCGGTTTATACGGACTTCCCTCCACCTGCGTGAACTCCACGTCATCCACCCACAGCTTCCCCGTGCTGGCGAACCACATCTGGAATCGGCTGTTTTCTCCCACCGTCTGTGTGGCCTTGAACATGAACTCGAACCGCTGCCAGTCGTGGGTCGGGTTGAAGCTTCCGCTCAGTCCGCATGCCCCCCAGGGCTTCGTGTTCGACAGGGCGATGCTCACGCCTCCCGCCATCAGGTCTTCCGCCCGGGCCCACAGGGTCACCCGGTACAGCTTGCCGCTGGTGACCGGAACCCCCATCTGTGCCAGCATCGCGTGCGACGACGAATTGCCGCCCACGTACTTCGAGCACACCAGCAGGGCGCAGCGTTTTCCGTCCCGTCCCGCGTCCAGCTTCAGCTCCTGCGTCAGCGTCGCCGGGTCTCCTGCGACGACCCACTCATCCGGGATTCCGTCCCGGTTTGCGTCCGTCTCGAAGCTCGGATTGCGGACCACGTTCTCCTGGGCCGACGCCCGGGAAACACACACCAGCATCACCACGAATACCCCCAGCATCAACCGGACAAACGTGCTGTCCATCATCATCTTTTCCTCCAGGAAAGGACCAGGATACAGCCAGCATATTGTTAGTGGTTTGTGCCGTCTAGGGTATTGCAGCAATAATCAGGGCGTGCAAGGCGGATGTGGAATCCAACCGGTCGGATTTCGGTCAGATTCGGACGCCTATTTCCCCTCGTTGACCTCATATCCCGCGCTTCGGACCGCACAGGCCAGCGCGCGGACGTCGAACGCCGTTCCCACGACCACCGCCTGGGCTGGCTTCAACGTCACGTGCGCGTCCCGAACCCCTGTGCACCCCAGCAGGGCCTTG
>CAZVTD010000107.1:0-8257 GCA_964629945.1 uncultured Planctomycetota bacterium
TCCTGAAAGTAGGGAAGTATGACATCGAGAACTGGGGCGAGATCGAAAAGATCCTGGAAGCTATACAGGATAAGGAGAAGGCGGCCTCGCTCCAGATCACGTGGAAGTCGAAGGACGAGACGATCAGCAAGCGCGTGGAACTTCCGTGGCGCGAGGTGGGTTGGCAGTCGGAGCCGATCGGGATCAAGATTCGCGGGGCGCAGATGAAGGTAACGAGTTATCCGCTGCACCTGGCGCCGTGGGTGGGGATCAAGAAGAGCGTCGTGTTCATCGAACGGCTGTATCTGCTGGTGCGGTCGATCGGGCAGCATCGGGTTTCGGCGGACAAGGCGGTGGGGGGACCGGTGCGGATCGCGCAGATCGCGTGGCAGGCGGTGTCGATCAGTCAGACGTATTTCATGTATTTTCTGGGGATCATCGGACTGAACCTGGAGGTGTTCAAGTTCCTGCCGGTGCCGGTCCGGGAGGGGGGCTGGGGGTGGGACGGGCTGGGGTCCCGGGTTGGGGGCCGGGGGCGACGTTTGGCTGGGGGGGCGGGAAAAGGGCCGGGGGAAGGCGCTTCCTCCGCGGGTGCACGAGATCATCTCGTACGTCGGACTGGCGCTGGTTCTGGCCCTGGCGGTGGCGATCACGTATAACGACATCCGGCGGCTCATCGTCAGCGGCTGAGGCGGTGGTGCGGAGTGTACAGCAGAACGGGAGGGCACGTGCCCTCCCGTTTTTTTCGTGTCCGTGCGGCTCAGTTCCGGACGTGGATGGGCCACTTGCCGTCCTTTTTGGAGACGTCGGCAGGCAGGGGACCGATCTTGCGGGTGACCTCACCGGCGAGGTTGAAGAGCTCTTCGGTGCGCTGCTGGTGTCCGGAGCCGAGGTACCAGGCGTTCCCGCCGATGTTGCATCCGACTCGCCAGGATTCGGCCATGTATCGGGGACCCCAGCGTGCGCCGGGCTGGTCATAGAAGAGCTGGAGATCGGAGAGGCTGAGCCACATGAGCATGTGGCGATTGGCAAGGTAGTCCTGGCAGCGTTTTGCGAGGTCGTCACCGAGCTTGTCGCGCTGTCGGTCAAGGGCATATTCGAGGACGATGCGTGCTTCGCATTCCTGGATGCCATTGCGATAGGCTTCGAGCTCATCGGCGGCGACGGGCCCGTCGGGACCGGGTGCCAGCAGGGCTTCGGGGATGAAGAGGTTTCGCCAGGTGCTTTCGGGGTATCGCTCGTGGGAGCGTCCCGTCCGTCGTCCGCGTTTGTCCTTGATCACCTTCCAGTAGTCGCCGCCCAGTCGGCCGTTGCCGCGCTGAGAACCGGTGATGGTGGATTCGGCGATGAGACTCCAGTAGGTCGTGGAACTGGCTTCGCGACTGAAGCGGTCGAACTGGGCGACGAGGTCGGTCCGGGCCCACCCCATGTGGCTTTCGACGCCGCCGCGGTATCCCTTTGGACGAGCGGAGTTGTCGTCGGAGAAGGTGACGACCCAGACGAGGGCCTGGTAACCGAGTTTGGAGATGCCGTATTGGGGCTGACCGATGGAGGAGCCCTCATGGGACTGGATGACCCAGGGGAGGTCGCCGGAGATTTCCTTGAAGAGCTCGTGCTCATGCTTGCTGGCCCAGGCGTCGCCCTGGAGACCGAGCATCAGGGTGTCGTCGAGTCCGCGTTTTTTCATGCGTGCGTGGATCTGGTCGAAGAGCGGCTTCCAGAGGGCTTTGCTCTTCTCGGTCTCGAAGTGCGTGGGGAGGTTGAGCAGCTCGGTCTTCTGTGTGGCGGGGTCCAGGAGCGTCACCATGGGTCCGCGTCCGATGTCGCCGGCGGTCTTCTCGACGTATTCGGCCATCTGCTTCTGGCGGGAACGGATCTTCTCCTCGGTGTCGGCGTCCTTGGGCGGGATCATGTAGACGTCCCAGACGTTGAAAATGATGACCTTGGGCTTGCCCATGTTTTTGGTGGCGACGTCGATGTAGCGCTCCATGATGGAGAAGTCGTAATCGTATTTGCCGTCCGCTTTTTTGACCCAGCGGACCATAGATTCCTCGTTGCCGAGGTTGGTATGCGCGATGAGGGGAACGTAAAGGGTCCGGCAGCCGGTTTCGCCGATGAGACGGAACGATTCGGCGATCAGTTCCCAGTGCTTTTCGCTCCAGAGGGGGACGTTGTATTCGAGGGCGAGGGTGTCGGGACACTGGATGAGGTCCACGAAGGTGTGCATTCCGTCGGTGGAGGGAAGCTGCCAGTCGGCAACCCGGACCACCATGGGGACGTTGACGGGCTTTTCGCCCTGTGCGTTCACCGTGACGGCGCCGGTATAGACGCCCGAGCCGACGTTGGCCGGGACGTTCACGCGAATCCAGAGCGGGACAACCGCTCCGGGGGCGGATCGTCCTTCGGCGGCGTCGGGACGGATGCCGCGGGAGTCACCGTCGGGCTTCAGGACGGGGAACTCGGCCAGGGGAGCCTTCGCCAGGGCGCCCAGGCGCGTTGCAGACGTCGCATAGGGCGAGGGAAATCGGCGGTTCCCCGCATCCACCTGTCGGTATTCCCCCCAGGGCAGGCCGTAGCGGAACTCGACGCTGGCGGCGGGAATGGTTCCCCCCTGCCCTTTCAGGTCGCCGGCGATGACTTTCAGCCCTTTGATCGGGTTGGTCGAGCCGACCATGACTTTTCCGGTGAAGCGTCCGTTTTTGGCACCGACGATGACGACGGGACGCAGGGGCTCAGAGGGGTTCCCGAAATCCACGTCGAAATCGGTGGCCATGGCGTCGGTGTTCCAGACCTGCAATCCCTGTGGACGCGTGGCACTGGGGACGAGACCGGCGGGGTCGGGTGCGATCAATTGGGCACTGAGGATCTGGCAGGCATTGTCCTCGTAGACCATGTCGGGGGTTTCTTGGGCGTACGGGGCTCGGACAACTTCCAGACCGATGACGTTGATGCCCTTGCGCAGGAGGGATTTCGGGATGGCCAGGCCGGTCAGATTGCGGTCTTCACCGGCGGGACCGTCCGCGAGGTCCTTTCCGGCTTCGAGGTGCTCGCGCTTGACCTCCTTGCCGTTGACGTAAACGACGAGTCCGCCATGGTAGCCGACGGAAAGGGTGAGGGGTTTGACAGCGGCGAGGTTGGTGACTTCGAACTTCCCGCGCAGACAGACCCTGGAAAGCATGGCGGCTTTCGGGGCGAGGGTCACGGGGCCCTGGTTCCAGAACTGGTCGTCGAAATCGGGCGTCATCCAGTCGGCGGCGACCGGAGGGGTCTTGTAGCTCAGCCAGACGTGTTTCATTTTTGCGGTCGTGCCGTCGGCGATGACGGGCGGGGCCAGTTCGCTGGCGAACCGCCAGATCCCGTAGGTGTTGAGAACAAGGGTCTGTTCGGCTCCCGCTGCGGGAGCGGGGGCGGCCTGTCCACAGATCATATCCCGAGTCACGAAAACTGCCACCGACACGAGCAATCCCAGCCACAGAATCTTCTTCATGCGTTTTTTCCCTTTTTCCGATCCGATCGTGTTCCCAAGTCCACGCGATTCGTGCTGCCGTTTGTCATCGACGATGATCTCGTTCAGAGGTCGCCCAGTTCCCTTCCTTGCTGGCGTCGAGCGGGAGGGGACCGATCTTCTTTGTGACCTCACCGGCGAGGTCGAAGAGTTCCTGGGTCATCGCCTGGTGTCCCGAGCCCAGATACCATGCATTCCCGCCGTTGTTGCAGCCGTATCTCCAGAACCCGCCCATGTAGGTGGGGCCCCACTTGGCGCCGGGGTGATCATAGAAGAGCTGGAGGTCGGAGAGGCTGAGCCACATGAGCATGTGACGTCTGGCAAGGTAATCCTCGCAGCGTTTCGCCAGGTCGTCACCGAGCTTGTCGCGCTGACGATCGAGGGCGAACTCGAGGACGATGCGGGCTTCGCATTCGAGGATGCCCTGACGGTAGACTTCGAGTTCGTCGGTGGCGACGGGACCGTCGGGACCGGGTGCCAGCAGGGCTTCGGGGATGAAGAGGTTACGCCAACTGCTTTCGGGGTATCGGTCGTGAGAGCGTCCGACGCGGCTGCCCCGCTTGTCCTTGACGACCTTCCAGTAATCGGCCCCGAGCCGGCCGTTGCCGCGCTGGGAACCGGTGATGGCGGCCTCGGCCAGACGCAGCCAGAAGACGTTGGGACTGGGCTCCCGCAGCGAACCGGCCCCACGGTCGAACTGGGCGACCAGGTCAGGCCTAGCCCAACCCATGTGACTGGTGATCCCGCCCCGGTATCCCTTCGGACGGGCCGCGTTGTCGTCGGAGAAGGTGACCATCCACACGACGGCCTGGTAACCGACCTTCGAGATGCCGTATTGACGCTTTCCGAACGCGGTGCCCTCGTGGGAGTGCATGACCCAGGGGAGGTCGCCGGAGATTTCCTTGAAGAAGGTGTGCTCCTCTTTGGTGGCCCAGGTGTCGTGCTGGACGCCCAACATCATGGCGTCTTCCAGTCCGCGGGCCTTCATCTTCGCGTGCAACTGGTCCAGCAGGGGCTTCCAGAGGGGTCGGCTGGCTTCCGTGTCGAAGTGGGCGGGGAGTTCCACGATTTCGGTCTTCTGAGTCGCCGGGTCCACGACGGTGACGCGCGGCCCCATGCCGTAGGTGCCTCCGATCTTCTCGATGTTCCGGGCGGTGTCCTTGGCCCGACCGCGCACGTCATCGGTGAGGGTGGTGGACGGCATCATGTAGACGTCCCACACGACGAAGATGACCTGCTTGGGCTTGCCCATATTTTTGGTGGCGACGTCCAGGTACTTGTCCATGATGGAGAAGTCGTACTCGTATTTGCCCTCCCCTTTTTTGATCCAGCGGACCATGGACTCCTCGTTGCCGAAGTTGGTGTGGACGATCAGGGGGATGTAGACGGTTCGGCTTCCGGTCTGTCCGATGACGCGGAAGGCGTCGGCGATCATGTCCCAGTTCTTTTCGCTCCAGAGGGGGACGTTGTATTCGAGGGCGGAGGTGTCGGGACACTGGACGAGGTCCACGAAGGTGTGGAGGTTCTGCGTGTCGGGGAGCTTCCAGTCGGCGACCCGGACCTCGACGGGCACGCTCACGGGCGTTTCGCCCTGGGCTTTCACCGTAACGGAGCCGGTATAGACCCCCGCACCGACGTTGGCCGGGACATCGACCATGATCCAGAGTGGGACGACGGCGGCATCGGCCAGAGGGACTTCCTTTGCATCGGGACGGAGGGTCGTGCGCCAGGGGTCCTGACCGGGTTTGAGCACGTCGAAGACCGCGAGGGGTTTTTCGGCCAGGGCGCCGAAGCGTGTCGTGCTGGTGACGTAGGGGGAGGTCAGTCTGCGGACGCCGGCGTTGACGGGTCGGAACTCACCCCAGGGCACGCCGTAGCGGAACTCGACGTTGGCGGCGGGAATGGTTCCCCCCTGCCCTTTCAGGTCGCCGGAGGTGACGTTCAGACCTTTGATCGGGTTGGTCGAGCCGACCATGACTTTTCCGGTGAAGCGTCCGTTTTTGGCACCGACGAT
Source organism: uncultured Planctomycetota bacterium (assembly GCA_964629945.1). Lineage (GTDB taxonomy): Bacteria > Planctomycetota > DG-23 > DATKVD01 > CAZVTD01 > CAZVTD01. Next base: position 5,499 of record CAZVTD010000107.1, read on the forward strand.
GACGACGGGACGCAGGGACTCGGAGGGGTTCCCGAAATCCACGCTGAGATCCACGGCGAGCGTATCGGTGTTCCAGACCTGCATCCCCTGTGGACGCGTGGCGCTGGGGACGAGACCGACGGGGTCGGACGCGACCAGCCGGGCACTGAGAATCTGGCAGGCATTGTCCTCGTAGACCATGTCGGGGGTTTCTTCGGTGTACGGGGCTCGGACGACCTCCAGACCGATGACGTTGACACCCTTGCGCAGGAGGGATTTCGGGATGGCTAGGTTGGCCAGGTTGCGATCCTCGGCAGCGGGACCGTCCGCGAGGTCCTTTCCGGCTTCGAGGTGCTCGCGCTTGACCTCTTTGCCGTTGACGTAAACAACCAGTCCGCCATGGTAACCGACGGACAGGGTGAGGTTCTTGACGGCGGCGAGGTTGGTGACTTCGAACTTGCCGCGCAGGCAGACCCTGGCGAGCATGGCAGACCTGGGGGCGAGGGTCACGGGGCCCTGGTTCCAGAACTGGTCGTCGAAATCGGGGGCCGTCCAGTCCTTGGCGATGGCCGGCGTCTTGTAATCCAGCCAGACGTGTTTCATTTTGGCGGTTGTGCCGTTAGCGATTGCGGGCGGGGCCAGTTCACAGGCGAACCGCCAGATTCCGTAGGTATCGAGGACGATGGTCTGTTCGGCTCCCCCTGCGGGGGCGGGGTCCGCCTGTCCACAGGTCCTATCCTGAGCCACGACAACCGCCACCGACACGAGCAATCCCAGCAAAAGAAGCCTTTTCATGCGTCTTTCCTTAACTTGCGGTGGTTGTGGAACGACCCCGGCGTGGCCGGTTGGCCAGCCTATATGTGCGATCGATCACGGGAAGCATTACGCGAATTCGGCCTCAACGCAACCCTCTTTACGCGTGTGGTTTCGGATTTGCGTCCATGGGGTCGCGGAGGCTTGCTTTCGGGGGGTAAATCTGCTACAATTCGGACAGTTTTTGCCGGTTTACCGCTGATTTTCGCGTCCTGAACCTTGAGTGTCCCATATGCCCGAACGTCTGCAGAAGATTCTTGCGAGAGCAGGGATTGCGTCGAGACGCAAATCCGAGGAGTACATCGTCCAGGGACGCGTGACCGTGGACGGGGTGACGGTGACGGAACTGGGCACGAAAGTGGAGCCGGACGCGGACATCCGTCTGGACGGCGAGCGGATTTCGCTGCCCAGGCCGATTTACATGATGCTGAATAAGCCTCGCGGGGTGTTGTGCTCGGCGGTGGGAGACGAGAAACACCCGCCGGTGACGGCCCTTCTGGCGCACGTGGCGCAACGTTTGTTCTGCGTGGGGAGGCTGGACGCGGACAGCTGCGGGCTGGTGCTTCTGACGAACGACGGGGAACTCAGCCAGCGGCTGACGCACCCGAGTTTCGAGGTGCCCAAGACGTACCAGGTGAAGGTGCGCGGGACGGCCAACACGGCGGCGGTGGAGCAGCTGCGCAAGGGGGTGTATCTGGCGGAGGGACGGGTGCGCTGCGATCGGGTCAACCTGAAACATGCGGGTCGCGTGTCCTCGACGCTGGAGATCGAGATTCACCAGGGGATCAACCGGGAAATCCGGAGAGTGCTGGCCAAGGTGGGATTGCCGGTGAGTGAACTGAAGCGGACGGCAATCGGGGGATTGAGGCTTGGCGAACTCAGGCAGGGACATCATCGCAAACTGACCGATTCCGAAGTGAAACACCTCTATGAGACCGCCGGGGGGAGTCACCCCGAGAAGGTCACGCGACGAGGTGCACGTCCACGAGGCCGGTCCAACCCGAGACGGAGGAAGTCGTGACACTCATCGAACAGGCCCGCAAGGGCATTCTCAGTGACATCGTGCGTCGGGTCGCCGACGAGGAACGCATTTCGCCAGGTGAACTGCTCATGCGCATTGCGGAAGGGACGGTGGTGATTCCCGTCAATACCCGCCGAGTTCCTCGCAAGCCTGTCGGGATCGGCAAAGGACTCCGCACGAAGGTCAACGCGAACATCGGGACCTCCAAGGATTATCCGGAGCTTGAGCCGGAGCTGGAAAAGCTGGAGGCCGCGGTGAAGGCCGGGGCGCATACGGTGATGGACCTGAGCACGGGAGGCAACCTCCAGGAGATCCGGAGGCGGATTCTGGATGCGAGCGACGTGCCGGTGGGATCGGTGTCGATTTATGACGCGGCAGTGGAGGCGACAGGCCGGGGCGGGTCGATTCTGTCGATGAGCGGGGATGACATGCTGGAGGCGTTCCGTCGTCACGCTTCGGACGGGATCGACTTTGTGACGGTCCACGCGGGGGTGACGCGTGCGGTCATCGCGGAACTTGTGCCGGGCAGCCGGGTGTGCGGGATGGTGAGCCGGGGCGGGACATTCCTGATGGAGTGGATGAAGCACAAGAAGCAGGAGAACCCGTATTACGAGCGGTTCGACGAGGTGCTGGACATCGCGCGGGAGTTCGAGGTGACGCTGAGCCTGGGGGACGGGCTTCGTCCGGGTGCGATTGCGGACGCGGGCGACCGTCCGCAGATTCATGAGCTGGAAGTCCTGGCGGAGCTGGCCGAACGGGCCCGGGCCGCGGGGGTTCAGGCGATGATCGAGGGTCCCGGACACGTGCCACTGCATAAGGTGGTCGAGCAGGTGGAGCTTCAGAAGCGTCTGTGCAAGGGGACGCCCTTCTACGTGCTGGGTCCACTGGTGACGGACATCGCGCCGGGAGATGACCACCTCACGGGGGCCAGCGGGTGGGCGCTGGC
>CAZVTD010000108.1:0-8232 GCA_964629945.1 uncultured Planctomycetota bacterium
GGGGGTCCTGGAGGGTCTGAGCGAGGTGTATGCGATCCACACGGACGCGACGCAGCCGACGGGGATCTTCAGCATCCGCGAGGGTGTGGTGATGGCTTCGGCGGACGAGATGGAGATCGTGATCGAGGGCAAAGGGGGTCACGCGGCGTCGCCTCACGCGGCGCACGACCCGGTGGTGGCGGCGGCGGAGGTGATTCTGTCGCTGCAGACGATTGCGAGCCGACGGACGAACCCGCTGGAGCCGGTGGTGGTGAGTCTGTGTCAGATCCGGGGCGGGACGGCGTTCAACATCATTCCGCCCGAGGTGGTGCTGCGCGGGACGTTCAGGACGCTGTCGCGTCAGATGCGCACGAAGGTCCCGGAATGGATGGAGGAGATCGTTTCGTCGGCCGCGGCGGCGCACGGGTGCAAAGGCATCACGAAGATCATGCTGAGCTACCCCGTGACGGTCAACCACGCCCGTCCGGTGCAGCGGGTGCGCGAGGTGGTGGCGAGACGCTTCGAGAATCCGGAACAGATCCGCGAGGACAAGCCCCGGATGGGCGGGGAAGATTTCTCATATATGCTGGAGAAGGTTCCGGGCGCGCTGGTGTGGCTGGGGACGCGAAACCCCGACAAGGGGATCGTCCACGAACATCACCATCCGCGGTTCGACCTGGACGAGGCGGGTCTGGTCAACGGGGTGGCACTGTTCTGCGACCTGGTGTGTTCGAAGTGAAGTGCCGTCGGAGAACTCTCCGGGACCGGCGGGGTCATTCGCCCCGCTTTTCGGCGAGGTAATCGGCGTAACGCTGGACGGCGGCTTCCTGCTGACGCGATTCGACGGAGCCGGGACGATGCTCACGGACGCGTCGGATGGCATCGGGAGCCGACAGGCCTTCGTTGACGAAGTAGCAGGCCAGGAGCGTTCCGGTGCGTCCCAGACCGGCGCCACAATGGACGGCGACGGAATGTCCCTGGTCGAGCTCGTGCTGGAGGACGGCGACGAAGCGCTCGATGAAACCCATGTCCGGGGCGGACATGTCCGGCAGCGGGAAGTGATGGTGCTTGAGGTCGAGACGTCGGATGACGGCCTCGTCGGGGACCGGGAGCGTGAGTGAGATGATGGTGTCGATGCCCTGGTCCTTGAGCCGATGCAGCTCGGCGGGGCTGGGCATGTGCATGGCGATCAGTCGGCCGGGAATCACCCAATCGAAATCCGTGGGACGGTCCTTTCAAACGGGGTCGGGAGGCTCTGTCGTCCCCACGACGGCGTATTCGGGAGGATAGTGTCTGAACGGTGTCTTTGCAAGTCCCAGTCGCGTTTGTCACAGAATCGGAGAACAAACGGGACGTCCTCGTGTGAGGACGTCCCGTTCAGAAACGACGCAGAACAACGGTCGATTAGAGGTCCTGAGGTCTGACCGTCGAGCGCTTGTTGGCCTTGCAGCGTTCGATGGCGGCAACCAGGATGCCATGGACCTTCTCGTTCAGGGCGCCGAGCGTCTCACCGGCACACATGCACTTGGCATCGCGGATGACGTTCTTCGCCTTGCTGCCCACCACCAGCATCTCCTTTTCCTTTTTCTTCGCCATGCTCACGCACTCCTTCTCTGAACCAAGTATGAAAGCTGCCTACCCTGACAAGGGACTTGTCCGGTGTCTTGACTCCCCTCAGTTCTGAGCCTCTCCAAGGCGTGTCAAGACATCGGCTCAAACGCTTTAAAACGCCAGCAGGCTACCCCGCTGGATTGTCGCGGTCAACGGTAAAATCGGCGTTTCCCGTGCAAATTCCGCATGCAAAAGGGGATTTGGACCGTTTAGACCGCTTTTCGGTTGACCAATGCCCGTCCGGAACCGAAAATAGGGGTTGGGGAGTCACGTTATGCCACATTCTGAAGCACAACGGAACCGGTCATTCAGGGGGGTACACGCCCTTTCAGGGGCTGTGCTGGGGCTTGTGCTGGGGTTCTGGGCACGGCAGGGAGGCGCGGAAGAGCCGCCCCGACTGAGCGACGTGCCGGACTATCACTGGGTGAAGATGCTGCGTCACACGGAGGTCTTCGACGACTTCGAGCGCAAGGACATGGGCAGTTTCTGGAAACTGGAAGGGGTCACGGTCGAGCTGACCGACGAGACGTCAAGCCAGGGGGCCCGCGGACTGAAGGTGACCTTCGCCAAGCCCGAAAGCGTCCTGGTGTATTCGCGCACGGGTCTGGACGGCTGGGGACGGAACTTCGCCCGCTCGCTGACCATCCTGGGGACACGGTTCATCTTCTACAACGAGTTCAAGTTCGACGTCTTCAACCCCGGGAAAGAGAACGTTCCGCTGCGCGTGACCGTCGGCGGGCCGTTCAACTTCACGCTCAAGCCCGGGTGGAACACGATCACCCTCCCGTGCACGGAGATCGCCCGGCACGTGTACCGGATGACGAACGTGACGGAACGGATGCAATATACGGTCCCGGGCGGCGGGGCGACGCTGGTCTTCGACAACTTCCGTCTGGAACGCGAGAGCATCGGACCGGCGATGGAACAGTCGGCGAAGTGCTTCGACTTCGGCTCGCAGGACATGTGTCGGCCGGGGTTCGTCGCGGTCGATCACACGACGGGATACGACAGCACGCGGGGCTACGGCTGGAAGACGCCCAACGACAAGGAGGAACGCGACGCGCTGCGGGTGTTCGTTTCGGACGGACGCAGTCCGCTGGATGACCTGCTGTGCGACGGGGTCCAGAACCTGACGTCGCCTTTCCTGGTGGACGTGCCCAACGGGAAGTACAAGGTGCTCCTGGTGGGCGGTCCGCGCTGGGGCGGGATCTACCAGATGACGCCGGCGGATTACGACTTCGTGGTCAAGGCGGAAGGACAGATCAAGCGGGTGAGCCTCCGGGCAGCGGACCAGGTGGAACGCGCGGAGCGTTTCTACGGACGGGACAAGATCGAGTATCACTTCGATGAGGACATCTGGAGACTGTTCGGACAGGCGATGTATGAGCCGGTCACTTTCGATGTGGAGGTGACCGACGGACAGCTCGAACTGGACTTCGTGAGCAGTCCGCGACCGGGACGCGGATACCTGAACTTCATGGTGGTCTACCCGACCGACAAGTCCGAGGCGGTGGGCGCGGAACTCCAGAGGCTCTGGTACGACATCTCCAACCGTTTCTGCCGGGTCAGTTATCGTCCACTGAGCCGGGAACTGGCGGCCCGGATGAGTCCGCCCGGCGTGCACGAGGAACTGCTCGATCCGGTGCGTCGGGACGAGATGGTGAAATGGCTGACCTCGACGGAGCCGGGGTCCGGACGCGTCCTGGTCTTCCGGCGCTCGTCCACCGACCCGATCTACCCGGACACGGTGCCCCGCCCCGAAGAGCTGACGCATACGATCTCCGCCACGGGATTCCCGGGGCAGAAACTGCAGATCACCTTCGACGTGTTCGCCCTGACGGACCTGCGTGACGTGGAGCTGCAGTTGACCTCGCTGGAAGGGCCGGGCAGCATCCGGACCGAACAGGTGGACAAGCGGGTGGTGCGCTTCAGCCGACGCATGACGGGTCAGCAGTATCAGGGAGACTGGCAATACATGATCGTCCCGTGGTACCTGGTCCGTCAGGACCGCATGACCCTGGACCGCGGGATGACGCGACGCGTGTCGCTGGACCTGGACCTGTCGACGACGGTGCGTCCGGGGACGTACCGCGGCGTCCTGCACCTGGTCTTTCCCGACCGGCAGCGGGACACGGTGAGACTGTCGGTGGAGGTGCTTCCGGCGCCGACCTGGACGGAGAGCGAGTTCGACCGGGTCATGGTGTTCCATCACCAGCCTTCCGACCGTGGCAACGAGGCGTACGGATATTCCGTCAGTGCGCAGAACACGACGGGGATGCCCTGGGCCCACGTGCAGAAGACCCGGACCTATTTCAGCGAGATGAACCGGAACGAGATGGCCGCCGAGATGAAGCTTCTGGAGGACGCGGGGTTCACGTCGCTGTGCCACACGGATTACCTGGGCGATTGCAAGGAGGCGAGCCGCACGCTCAGTCGTCCGATGGACCTGGTGGACCTTTCGAGACTTCGTCAACAACTGGCGGGCAAGGAGATCACCGTCGGCGGACGAAAACTCAGCATCCAGAGCGACCTGAGCACGTCACGGGCCTACCTGCGCACGCCCGAGGAGTGCACCCGGGCGGTCGTGGACGCCCTGCATCGCGAGGGGCTCAAGGTCTACCTCGGGACGCCTTCGTCGGACATGTACATGCACGAGTCCGCCTGCGTCAACCGACTTCTTTCGGGGTACTATTCCTGGTGTGTGGGGGCCGACGGGGTCATCTTCGGTCCGTTCCGCTCGAACTGGGGCGACCCGTATCATCCCTTCGACGGGCTCAGCGGTGAGCCCGGGAGCTTCGCCCTGCCCTCGTCGGCACACTGGCCCGAGCCCAATCCGTCCACACAGCTTTACGCCCTGCGAGAGGGATACCGGGATTACCAGTACGTCACGGCGCTGGAAGAACTCATCAAGCAGGCGGGCAGTCGCCCGGCAGCCGAGGCGGCGAAGAAGTTCCTGGTGGAGCTGCGTGCGAGTCTGGACCCGGACCTTGGCGTCCACGTCCGACGCGTCGGACGACAGGGACAACTGGACATGAAAGTCGAATCGGAATGGACGGGGGAACGGTTCGACCGCGTGCGCGCGCAGATGATCGAACACCTCCACGCACTCAGCCGTTCAATGACGATGCCCCCGTGAGGTCCGGCGTTCCGGCTGACGGTTTCCCGCCTGCGGGCGTCTTCCCGACGCGCCCTCCCCTGAACCCCGGAAAGCGTTCCGAACTCACGTCCCTTCCGGCCTGGGTCCCAGCGTCACGGTGAACTCGATGATCTCTTCGCCCCGCTTCACCTTGAACTTGACCTCGTCCCCGCTGGACCGCGAGCCGATGGCGTAGAGAAGCTGGAAGGTCGTCTTGATCGTCCGGCCGTCGAACTCGGTGATGACGTCACCCGCTTTGAGACCCGCCTTCTCGGCACCGGTCCCTGGAAGGATCTCCACCACCTGGGCGCCGCCCGTCGTTTGCGTGCTGTCGAAGCGAATCCCCAGGAACGCCGGCTGGATCACCTCTCCGGCCTTGAGACGGTCCATCTCGGCCAGGATGTCCACGACCGGGACCGCAAAGCCGATCCCCGAGTCGCGATATTCCACCGCCCGGTCACTGGGACCGGAACTGGTCAGGGGCGTGAGGATGCCGATGAGACGTCCTTCGATGTCCACCAGGGCGCCGCCATAGTTGGCCGGTCCCACGGCGGCATCGGTCTGGACGGCCCGTCCGGCGATGCGGTTCGTCGCACTGACGATGCCCAGAGACACGTTGGCCGACCCGCCCGGATAGCTCCGTCCCAGGGCCAGGGCCCACTGTCCAACGTGGATCTCGTCGGCCTTGGCGACCTTCAGCACCGGCAGCCCCTTCGCTTTCACTTTCAGCAGGGCGATGTTTCGACCCCGGTCACTGCCGAGCATCTCGGCGTCCTGCTCCTTGCCGTCCGGGAGCGTGACCTTGATCGATTCCACGTCCCCTTCGACGTTGAAGAGACTCGTCACGATGTAACCGTCGGCGGTCAGGATGACGCCCGTCACCGGTCCGGCGCCGCGCACGAAGGCACGCATCTCACGGGCCGGCACCGGTGCAGGCCCGGGTGCGGCCGTCTTTCGCTTCACGTCGATGGCTACCACACCCGGCGAAGCAGTCTTTCCGGCGGAGATCAGCACCTCGTCGAACGCCTCGTCGAACGTGCGCTTTCCCTGGGCCTCGGCACGACCCGACACCGCCGACAGCACACACATCGCGACGACCACCATGACTCCAAACACGCTCATCTTTTTCATCTGAGCACCCGTCCGGGCACCTTGCCCAGCTTGACCTCTCGTTCGAACCGCACGCCCTGTCGCTCCACGGTCAGTTTCAGTGTATCCCCCTCCCCCGTCGTGTCCAACACGCCAAGCAGGTCGCTTCCGTTCTTCACCTCATGACCGGCGGCGATCTGCACCAGGTCACCCGCCCGCAGACCCGCCACCTCGGCCGGAGAGCCGGGCACTACGCGCTCGATGTAGGCTCCGCGCGTGCTGCTGTCCTCTTCCAGGATGTAGGCCCCGAGGTATCCGGGGGCCTTGGCCACCCCGTCCGGTCTTGGGGGCCTGGGTTTCTCCGGCACGGCCGGCCCGGGCTCGGGGATCGACGGTCCCGGTGTGACCGGCGTCGGTGTGGTCGGGTGGGCCAGTTCCTGCTGCGCCAGCTTAAGCTGACGCTTCAGCTCGTCCACCGGGATCGCGTAGTTGATCTCCGTGTTCGTCAGTCGGCTCGTGATCACCGCCGAGGCGACCCCGATCAGCTCTCCCTTCAGGTTCACCAGGGCTCCCCCGTAGCCTCCCGGGTTGAAGCCGGCGTCCGTCTGGATCACTTTTCCCTGGTACCGTTTGCCCGATCCGTCCAGGGAGTAGATGCTGTTGATGACCCCGTGATTCACCGAAAGCTCATCGTTCTTGCCCAGGGCCAGGCCGAACGGATTTCCGATGTGGAGCACCGCCTGTCCCGGATAGACCTTCGTGGCATCGCCCAGGGGGATCGTCTTCAGACCGCTCAGGTCCACCTTCAGCCAGACCAGGTCCGTTTCGACGTCGCGCAGGACCACCTTGGCGGGAACCCTGTCCTGACCGGCGACGAGCACGGAGACGACACCCTGTTCCGCGACGGCGCCGTTCTGGGTGACGATGAGTCCATCATCGGTCAGGATGACGCCCGAGGCCTGTCGCGTCACCTTGAGACGGCTCGTTCCCCGTCGAACCATCATCTCACAGGACACCCGGACCACCGACGGCGACACCTGTGCCACGACGCCCTTGAGATCGAATCCCGACGAGGCGTCCTGTGCCGGCGCCTTCACCGTCCACAGCAGCGCCAACAGCAGCGGCACGACCCCGACCCACACGACCCACTTGACCCACCTGGTTCGGCTCACGATGGACACGTCCTCTCAAAGGACCTTGGATCCCATGATCTGCTTCGGCGGCTCGTTGAAGAGCGCGTCGTTCAGGTCCGGGTTCGACTCCGCCTTCTGCACCTCGATCATCTCCAGTCTCACACCCGAGGCCATCCGATACAGCTTGAACGCCTGCTTCAGTCCACCACCGATGTCACGGTAGTCCTCGTAAAAATCATCCACCTCGCCCTTCTGGCTGGACGAGTAGTGTGAGTATTTGAGCAGCAGACCCGTCTTGTCACTGAAATAGAACTTGCGCTTGGCCCCGGCGTCATCGGTGGTCTCCACCACGCTGCATTCTTCCTTGCCCACCTTTTCCGTCCCCAGGTACTTCGCGTGCGGGCCGTCCCATCCCCCGGGCGCCTCCAGCTGCTCGAACACGATCGCCTCCGTCAGACGCTCCTTGACCTCTTCGTCGGTCAGCTCCTTGACGCCCTCGGGCGTGCTTCGCCAGCCCTGCTTGCCGTTGAAGTTGCTCACCATCTGGAGGACGTTGCTGCCGACGCGCAGGTTGGTTTCGGACCGCACGTTCCGGTGTCCACGCTGATACGCCCTCTGCTGTCCGACGATCTCCACCCCCGCAGGCAGACGGCCCCGGACCTTGGCCTCTTACGAGAGCGTCTTCTGGGCCTCCAGCCGCTGATAGCCCCCGAGGGCCTCCGCGTAACGCTTGGCCACCTGGGAAGCCGTCGGTGCGCCCTCCCCCTCGGCGGGTTCCGGCTCATCTCCCTCGGCAGGTTCCGGCTCCTCGACCGGACGTCGCGTGATCTCCTCCCCCACGGGACGTGCGTCCAGCTTGACCTCCAGGGCGATCGTCTGTCCCTCACGCTCGACGGAGAGGGTCACCGGGCTTCCCGCCGGCAGCAGTCCGATGCGATTCATCAGTTCATACTGACTGTTGACCTCGCGTCCCTGGAACGTCAGGACACGGTCCCCCACCTTGATCCCGGCCTTGTCCGCCGCCGAGTCACCCCACACACGCGACACTTTCACCCCGTCGGGACCTTCCTCCGCTTCGATGCCGAGGATGCCGTGTCGCACGTCCTTTCCGGCCGTCAGGTCAGGCAGGAACCGCTTGATCTGGTTGATGGGGATGGCGAAGCCCACTCCGGTGTTCACCTGGGTTGTCGTGCGGCGTCCCCCGGCACGTCCGGTAATCCGTCCGTTGATCCCCACCAGTTCGCCCTTGACTGTGAAGAGCGGTCCCCCGGAGTTGCCGGGGTT
>CAZVTD010000109.1:0-8226 GCA_964629945.1 uncultured Planctomycetota bacterium
CCGCATCGGGGACCTCGCCACCATCCTCCCCCGCTCCGCCCCATGCCCCTGTGGCGTCTCCCTCCCCTCCCTCTCGCGCATCCGCGGACGCGTTGACCACATGCTCATCCTCGGAAACACCATCAACGTCTTCCCCGACCAGTTCGACGCCGCCATCCTCGCCGTTCCGGGCGTCATCGACTACCAGGTCGTCCTCGAAAAGGACGCCTGCCGTGACCTCCTCAGCCTCACCGTCGAATCCGAACGACCTCTCGCCGAACTCACCCCGCTCCTCACCCACGCACTCCTTTCCATCGACGGAATCGACATCTCCGTCGACCTCACACGCACCCTCACCATCACCGGCATCTCCGTCACCCCTCCGGGCTCCCTCTCTCACGACCGCCCCAAATCCATCCGCATCTTGGACCATCGCTCCTGACCCGGTCCTGCCCCTCCGCCTGACCTTTCTCCCACCCCACGTCTTCGACCCGACCAAGCTGCTGTTTCTGTTGTTCGCTGTCACTTGACCATTTTCAATTGGCCGATTTACATTTTACATTGCTCTGTTTCCCCTCGTGCCGTCGCAAACTCATCATTCACTTGTTCACCGCTTCCGCACCCAGAACCCCGGCCACGATCCCCAGGATGATCTCGAAAGAATGAATGAGAAGGATGTTCCAGTCCTTCAGACCCGTGTGCGTCTCGGACATGATCGCGGCGACAAACCCGAACCCGCCGATCACCACCAGCACCACCGCCGCCAGGACCGCTCGCTTCCACAAGAATTGCGTCTTGACCGGCTCCCCGGACGGCTCGGCTGGCTTTTGCATCTGGACCATCAGGTCGGACACCTGCTTGTCGAAATCCTGGACCGTCTTCGGCTCCGTCTTCAGCGCCGTCATCAGCGTCGACTTCAGCACCGGCGTCCCCGCCGGCTTCGCAAAAAATATGCCCATGGTCTTACCTCCTCATCAGGAATACCCTCTTCACGTTTCTGACGACCGACATGATCTGGATTATGACCCGAACAACGATTGGTGTCAAATTCCAAATACTCCGTTTTGTAAGCTCATGTGCTCTGGCAATAAACTCACAACACCATGTCAGACAACAGGTTGAGTCGCTCCCGTCTTGCCGGACACCCCCCGCCGCTCCCCCAAATCCCGTCCCTGCCCGTCGGTCACCGCGGACTCGGCCTTTCGGCCGATCCGTCTTGCGTGCCTGCTCTTGTCCGCTTGTTCCACCCTGTCTGATGAATCGCTTCGGCTCCCGAGCACGAGCGGTTGGTCGGCCCACCAGGACGCCGAAACGGGCATAGGGGACCGGAATATGCCGATGCGGGCCGGAGCGAACGATCGGACCGCCGCCTCCACCAGCGAAATGGGATGGTCCTGCCATGAAGGACAGGCGGGAAATGACTTGCAGCACGGCCAACGGAGGGGATAATGACAAGTGGCCCGCGACGGTCACTGGACAAGGCCGGATGGGAAGTTGCGGCGAAGAGGGTTTCGAGATGCACAATGGCGCCAATCCGCTATTGGAGTAGATGCATGAAAGAAATCACGCTTCAAAAGGAATGGCTTATTAAGGCATCTCTCGATGATGTGTTCAATGTGATGACGGATTTCGAGAAGCTCCCCGTGCATTTCCCAAAAGTCGCCGAATCGGTACGCATCAGGAAACGCGAGGGAGACTATTTGGAGATGGACGCGGTGGTAAAGTCATTCGGTCGAAGGTTTCCCGTGCAGATGCGGACTCGGATTCTCCCTCGAAGAGGATTCATTTCGGACAATGATAGTCCGAAGTTTGGAACTTCCGGCCATGAAGAGTTGCTGCTTTCAACACACCCCGAGGGAACATTGATCACCTATACCTATCAGGTTTCCATCCATAAGCTGTGGCTGCGCCTCGTCGCGACGCCGCTCATCCGCTGGTACTCGATGAAATACTGGGAGAAAGTCGTTATAGACGAATTGAAGAAGATGCTCGAGAAGTAAGGCCATTGCGACAATCACCAGGCGGACAGATTTCCGCTGCGAAGGGGGGTTCATCGACCACCTCCTCCACGACAGACACATGACGCAGACCTTTGATTGTGGTGCTGCGCTGCGGCGAATCTCCGATAATAAGGACTTTCGGTCCGCGGACACCGCACCCGGACATGAATAACGCGTCGGCGCGACCTGACGCCTCCCTTCTGACACCCCACGCGGCTTCTTCCGTCCCCACTGGACGGGTCTCCCACTTGGTGCAATCCCAACATCCTTTTCACCGGACGGGACTTGCCCGAAAGCACCTCATGCGCTACAATACCTTGCATGAGTTTGGGAGCGTTTTTCCTCGGTCGAGGGCCTGAAATGTCGAATGTCGTGCCTCCCGTTCAGCCGACCGACGCTCCAACACCTCCCAGACATCCCCTCCGGACCGCCGGCTGTTGGATCGCCGCCGCTCTCGGTGGACAGCGTGCCAGACCCATCATCATCCTGGCAGGCTCCCTCTGGCTCGTCTTCGGACTCTTCCGCGTCGTACTCTATCTCGCCTATCGTCACACCTTGGCGGACGTCGCTCCCATTGACGTGGCACGATGCTTCCTCTTCGGACTCCGGTTTGACGCCGTCCCCATCGGCGTCATGCTCTTCCCCATTGTCCTCATCCTCACACTCGCCCCAAACGCCGCCTTTCGTTACAGGGCCTTCCGCATCGCCGTCTCCTTCACCACCTCCACCATCCTCTTCGTCGTCCTCTTCGTCGAAATCGTCGGACTCCTCTTCTTCCTCAACTACGCCGTCCGACTCAACTGGGTCGCCATCGGCTACTTCCGCGATCCCAGGGAGGTCATCACCTACATCTGGAGCGCCTACCCCGTCATCGTCCTCATCCTCACACCACTCCTCATCTGGGTGGGCATGGTCTCCCTCAGTCACTGGGCTCTCTGGCGCGGACCCGCACACCCGGGACGCCTAGGCCCCAGACCCTTCGCCGCCGCCGGACTCTCCCTCCTCTGCTTTCTCGCCGCCCGAGGCTCCATCGATCATCACCCCCTCCGCTTCGGACCCGCCTATTTCACCAACAACCAGACCCTCGCCCAGCTCACACTCAATAACTTCTTCACCATGGCCGACGCCGTCAAATGCGCCCGCGCCGATCAGCAGGCCATCATCAACCGCCTCAACCTCCCCTCGCTCGAAGAGGCCCTCCCCGTCACACGACGCATCCTCACCGAATCCGATAACCCGAACCTCTACCCCGAGTTCGAAAACCTCCCCGACCTCTCCGACTATAACGTCGTCGTCATCCTCATGGAGGGCGTCGGGGGACGACTCGTCGGAAGCATGGGCGCCGAACGGCCCGCCACACCCAGACTCGACGCCATCGCCGAACAGGGACTCTTCTTCGACCACCTCTATGCCACCGGCTCTCGCACCTGTCGGGGCATCGTCGGAGTCCTCTGCGCACACCCCGATCTCACTCCCGTCTCACTCATCAAGCGCTCACGTGCACAGGGACGTACTCCCACCCTTCCAAAATACCTCCACTCACGGGGCTACCGCACACTCATGTTCTACGGCGGCGATCCCGACTTCGACAACATGAAAGGCTTCCTCGGCGCCGACGGCATGGAAACCTTCTATGGCCAGGGAAGCATGCCCAGCGGACCCACGTCCACATGGGGCTGTCACGACGAGGTCACGCTCACCAAGGCCAACGAGGTCCTCTCCGAAATGGGCGATCAGAAATTCTTCGCCTTCATCCTTACCGTCTCCAACCACGAAAACTGGAAGGTCCCCAAGCGTTGCGAGAGCTACGAGGGCAAGGACCTCGAAACCAAAAAGCTCAACGCCTGTCTCTACGCCGATTGGGCTCTCGGTGAATTCTTCGAGGAAGCCGCCACCAAGCCCTGGTTCAAGAAAACCATCTTCGTCATCGTCTCCGACCACGGCCGCAAGATCGATCCCACCCGGCTCCTTGACGTCGCCGGTCACCGCATCCCCTGCATCTTCTACGCCCCGGGCGTCATCCCCGCAAAGCGCATCTCCACCGTCTGCTCCCAGGTCGATATCGCCCCCACACTGCTCGGACTGATGGGACTCCCCAAAGAGCCCAAGTTCTTCGGCCGAAACCTCTTGCGTGTGTCGCCGACGGATGGATTCGCGTTCATGGAGGACGACGAACAGTTCGCGTTCGTTCGAGGCGAGAAGGCCGTCGTCGACGTCCATGAGCGCGGACCCGTCCTGTACCGCATGGGACCGAAGCTCGCCGAGCAGACCATGGTCAAACACCCGAATCCTGAACAGGTGGAACGACTCAGGGATGAAATGCTCTCCTACTACCGCGTCGCCGAAGAGGCCTACTTCACGGGCTGGGAACTTCCGGAAGTCCAGCATGAACAAGACGATACGGAAGAAGACCACCCGCCCGCCCCTGTGGAAAAGGAGCCCTGATGAGCGCGCCCGACCGGGCGAAGCTCTATATCGGCACGTCGGGCTGGTCCTACCCGGACTGGGGCGGGATCGTCTACCCTAAGTCCAGGAAGATCAACCCGTTGGAGTTCATCGCACAGCACTTCAACGCCGTCGAGATCAACACGACGTTCTATCATACGGTCAGTCCACAGGTTGCGGCAAGCTGGGTCCGGCACACCCACAGCGCCAACGACTTCCACTTCACGGCCAAACTGTGGCAGCGCTTCACCCACGAGACGTCACAACCCTACAGCCCGTCCGAGGTTACGCTTTTCTCCAAGGGGATCGAGCCGCTGGCAGCCTCCGGCCGTCTGGGCGGGATCCTCATCCAGTTCCCGTGGTCGTTCCAGAACCTTCCCGAGACGCGCGAACATATCCTCAAGCTGTGTAAAGACTTCGGACCATACAACAAGTGGGTCGAGGTGCGGCACATCTCGTGGGATACGCCGGAGGGCCTCAAGTTCTTCGAGGACCACGGGTTAGGGTTCGTCAACATCGACCAGCCGATCAGCCGGACGTCCATCCGCCCCAGCGCAACCCTCACGAGCCAAAGTGGTTACGTTCGGCTGCACGGGCGCAACGCCAAGGCGTGGTTCGACAAGAACGCCGACCGCGATCAGAAGTACAACTACCTCTACAGCGGCCAGGAACTGGACGAATGGGTGGAGAAGATCCAAGCCCTTCGCCAGAAGGCGGTTACGCTGTTCGCATTCCTGAATAACCACTACCGGGGCCAGGCGCCCGCCAATGCCCTGCAATTGATGCATCGCCTGACGGGGAAACGGGTTCGGGTGCCCGAGAGCCTCGCGGAAACCTACCCGGAACTCCAGGAGATCGCACTGGTTGACGGCGACCATACCGGACAGCTCTTCTAGTCACCGCCGCCCCATCAAATCGACGAATACTGCGCGAATTCGCATCCATGAGCGCGGGACTCCTCTTCCAGAAATGCCTTTTACGTGGCGTATTCGGCAATCTGTACCGAGATTCGCGGTACAGACGTTCTTGAATCCGGAAATGGCGGGCGACTTCAACAATCCGACATAGACTGAGAGTTGTCTTGAACCGCGTTTTTGAGCGAAAAACGGGGGTGGGCCGGCGGCGAACTCGCCAAAACGGAACGAATTTGATCCAATTCCGTGCGAATTTGGACCGAATTCGAGCGAATTTCGACATGGTTTTCGAGGCGAGTTCCGCCGCCTGAGCAGGTGAGCAGTGGAGCAGGTGAACAGGTGAAGAAGCGGAAGGTTCCTGGGAGCCGGAAAGCTGTGAGCGAGTTCACAGCGCCTCATTGGGTTCACATTCGGAGCGGGAGTGGTTCGGCGGCATGAATATTGAGAGAGTGAAGGGCCGAGCGGCGCTCGGCGCTCAGTACACAGCAAGCAGCACACAGCGAACGGCAAGAAGAAACAGCGTTCGGTGCTCGGGCAGTCCGCACTGTTTATACAATGTATAAACAGGATGGGAACGGGTCAGGGAATGACGTATTGCGTTCGATGATATCCTCCGACTATCCCGGCACTCAGATGGTGCCTGGGCGCCGCGCTTCGGGCGCGGACGTATCACATCAGCGCCGCGAGGTCGTGTTGAAGGCGCTGACGCACACCTCTTGCTGTACATCAGGATGCTCTATACAGCGCAGGGGCGGTCCCTATCTGCCCCCTTAACCAGAAAGGCCCTCCTGCAAGGTTTATCGTGGACGGCATCAGAGAGTGTGTTAGAATGCGAGTCATCCTGGAGCCCGTTGGTGAAGGCAGTATCACGACATTTCCCGTCTGCCCGGAGATCCCTCAATGCATTCAGAGGACGTCGACTACCCGACATTAGCGAAAGACCTGCATTCTTTACTCAACCAGGTTGCACCGGCGCTACCAGCAGATAGAGTAAGGTCTATAAGGGAGTTGATTGTCATTGGCGGAGAATATGGTGTTGCCCTGGAAATACTCTGTGATAATATCATGGATTTTGATATCAAACTCACGCAGGCCACTCATGAGCGCATTCGGCTCATGGCCACGCGCCTCAAGATACCGGAGTCATACTGGCGAATGCCAGATGTTCCGAGCGGTGATGACGGGGCATGAGGCACGATACGTGGCGGGCGCAGATTGAGAAGACGCCCCGATGCATCGGGGCGAGAGCCGAAGAGACCCCAGCAGAAAAAAGCAGAGAAGCGAAAACAACAACAAGGAGACCACCCCCGCCATTCCCGACACGTCGGGGCCCCCTCCCCCATCCAGGGGAGGGGTTCATATCGCCAGTCCATCTCGGCGTGCAGCCAGGAGCGTCCCTCCAAAAATCCGGGGGTTTAACTGCGGCCCAGGCAGGATCGGATGTTTCCGGGCGCGCCGAGGTCCGGTCACTCGTAAAAGGTCACGGTGCTGATGGTCTTGCTGTCTTTGACGGAGAGCACGCCTTTGGCGCTGACAGCGATCTGGTATCTCTGACAGAGGCTGATGGTGGGGTCGGTTATGAAGGTGCAGGATATGAGCCAGCCTTCCTTGTCCTGCCTGACGAGGATGTTCCAGTTTGCGGGGTCGGCCTTCGGGTTACCCGCGGCGGCGGGGTCGGTGCAGAGCACGTAGTTCCTGAGCTGTCCGAAGGCAAGCGCAAGACACAAGGCGTCCAGGGGATCCGCGGGCTTGAGGCCCAATCTGGAGAACACGTCGCAGGCCTGGGCGTCGGTCTCGACGAAGGTGCTGCCTTCCGGCGTCATGACGAGGGTGTGCAGAAAAGTCCCCCTGCCGGCTTTCGCTCCGGGATTGAGCACCTCGACGCAGAAGAGGTCGGCCTTGGGCAAGAGCTGCCTGAGACGCACGGATTCGATGGGAGTGACGGTCTTGACGCTCCTGTAGTTTTTCAGGGCTTCCGCGGTCGCCCGGGCAAGTTTCTCGCGGGCCGCCTTTTCGGAGGCCGGATCCGCCTGAGCCTGGGACGAAAGAGCGACCGTCAACAAGAGCAGGAAACACCTCAAGCATGCCCGCGCCATGTATGGCTCCTTCCAGATTGTGGGAGTTCTCTGCGTCGCCGCCCCTTTGGACGACCCGGGCGGGCGGGAGTTCCGGTATTTTCGACGGGTCGTGGGGATCGCGCAAGGGTTAAGGCGCGTGAACGATGCGCTGCGCTATCGAAGAAAAGCCCAATAAAGAGGAAGACAACGGTTTTTTCGCCGAAAAATCGTGGTGGGGATCGTCCAACATGGCAACAGGGGCGGGTGGACGTTGTACGATGCGATTCCAGGTTTTGAGGCAATGGTGAGCCGATGGTGGACGTTCCGGTCCTATCTATCCAGGGCGGTCTTCGGGTCCAGCGTGTGAGGCTGGTCCTGGAGAAGGTGGACGGCACAGCGCAGGAGGTGGTCCGCGGACTGCGCGAGGACGCGGAGGTCCTGGAACAGCTCCGTAGGGCGCGGGGCGTCGCAGTGCGGTTCCTGGGTTCGGATTACGTGAGTCCGGTGGTCGCAACGACGCTGGAGCGCGGGACGCTGGCGGCGGAGCTCGAGGACGGGGAGGCGGTGGACGCGAAGGGGGTGGGACTGGCGCTACTGGCGGGGTGCCTGTCGCTGGGACTGGATGCGCCTTTGCGGGCGGGACGTGTGTTCCGGTCGGGGATCCGTGAGGAGATCGGTCGGCGCGGGATGCCCGGCGGCGGGATGGTGCTGGAGCCGATCGGGTCGAGGGACGTGCCCGCGGTCCTGGGAAGCGATGAGCCTTACCGGCTGTTCGTCCACGAGGCGCCCGGGGAGGTGGAGGAGGAAGAGGAGCCGGGTATCGAGGGGCTG
>CAZVTD010000110.1:0-8161 GCA_964629945.1 uncultured Planctomycetota bacterium
TTGTCCCCGATGCTCTTGCGCCAGCGCCACGTCTCTTCCACCCCGCACCACATCACCTTTCCCGTCCCCACCCGCTGAACCGCCACCAGCGGAAGCTTCGACGGACCCGCCAGTCGATACGGATGAACCAGCAGGGCAGTGGCCCCGCCGGAAAGCCCGGACACTCCCGCCGACCACGTCATCACGGGCAGTTCCATCCACGCCTGCTCGTTCTCCGTCGATTCGCCCGAGAGGCGCGTCACCAGGTGCGTCGCGCCGTCCTGCGTCAGTTCAGGCCGGAACGGGGCTCCACCCGCGTCCATCCCCACTCCGCCATCCAGGATCACCGGCAGGATCTCCCCCACCGGCGTCCCGATCAGTTCCCGGAAATGTCCCCGACGTCCCGCAACCACCACCAGCGCGCCCGACCGCTGCTTCACCATCTCCGCCAGACCCGACAGAAACGCCTCCGGAAGCGACGTCCCGCCCACGTCGCCCAGGATCACCACGTCATACGCGCTCAAATCCTTCTTGTCCGTCGGCAGTTCGCCTAGATACCCCGGACCGCTGATCGGACCCACCCCCGGACGCGCCAGGAACACCGTCAGACTCACCGCCGGGTCGCGTTCCAGCACGTTCCGGATGAACCGGAACTCCCACCGGGGCTCGCCTTCCGCCAGCAGAACGTTGATCTTCCGTTCCACCACCTCCACCGTCGCCGACGCGCTGTTGTTCCCCTCATCCTTCTCGTTTTCCTGAACCGGAATCCTCACCTCCAGGTTGCGGGTCCCGGGAACCACCGGCATGAAACTGAAATTCACGCTCACCGGACGTCCCGCCGGATGCGTCACCACGCTCTTTTCCTCGACGACCTCGCCTGCCTCCAGCAGTTCCACCTTCAGCCGTCGCGTCCCCATCCCCGATGCCGCAATCTCCGCCACCAGGGCCATCTCGTCACCCAGAAGAACGCTCTTCGGCGCCTTCAATCCCACCACCGCCGCGTCACGGGGCGGCTCCGGGTTCCCCACCCCCACCGCGAACACCGGCACCCCCATCTGTCCCAGCGCACGCGCCGTCGCACTCGGGTCTTTCCCCGTGTTCCAGGCCCCGTCGCTGATCAGCACGATCGCCCTCGGACGTCGTCCACCCATTCCGCCCGCAGCCTCGCCCAGCGCATCACCCAAAGGCGTCGTGTTCCCGTCTTTGCTCACCTCGAAGGGCGGCGCGCTCGCCCCCAGTGCCAGCGAATGCACTTCCGAACCGAACTGCCAGCCCGACAGCTCGAACTCGTCCTTGACCTCTCCCTGCCAGGCCGACTCCAGACTGCCCAGCACCAGACGCGTCACGTCCTGCCGCTTCCACTCCGGCTCCGCCTCGCCCGACTCCACGGGCTGCCGTTCCGTCAGCCATCTCGCCTCGTCCCCCGCGTAACGGTCCCCAAGCAGCATGCTCCGAGACCCGTCCACCAGCACCATCACGCGTTCCTTCAGCGGGTCCGTCCACGTCCGGATTAACTTCGGACCCATCAACAGTCCGCCGATCATCACCGCCGCCAGAACCACCAGCACCGTGATCGCATGGCGCCGGACCCGTGTCAGTCCCTTCACGTCGCGGAGCACGAACACCAGCACCGCCGCCGTCACCCCCAGCATCAGCGCCGCCGCCAGCCATGGCGCCAGCGGACAGTCGAATATTACCGTCGTGCTCTTCATGCAGGGCTACCCGCCTTCCCGTTCTCGCTTCCCGCCTGGACGCTCGGACGGTCCAGACTCCACCCCAGCACCACCTCGCTCACCAGGAACAGCACCGCCAGCACCGCCAGCGGAAAACTCGATGCCGCGCTCTGCTGACCCTCGCTCGATCCCAGACGCTGCGTCCCACCGTTCGTCCGCAGCACGCTCACCTGGAACCCTCTCAGCACCTCGTGAATATCGCCCACCTCCACACGCCCCAGCGACGACTCCTCCGGGGCCACGTTGATCGCCGTCAGGATCGGCGCCTCCTCGAGCTTCTCCGGGATCACGTCCCCTTCCACCAGCCGGTAGATCCCCGTCCAGCCCGTCTCCACGAACGTCGAGCGGTCGGGCTCCTCCGCATTCGGCGTCAACCGCATCCCTTTCCCGTCCGGAAGCACCACCTGCCACCGTCCCGGCCCGGGGGTCAGCTCCAGAGGCGTGAACGCCGGCTGACTCAGAGGCTCGCCCACCTGGACCATGTGCGACGACACCATCCGGTGCATCGTCAGCAGCAGCGCCGGTGTAAACGGCAGGTTCGAAAAGTCCGCCTGGCACGACACCGAAAACACCCACACCTGCCCCCGACCCATCTGCCGCCGAACCAGGAACGCATCGCCCTTGTCCGTCGTCGCCAGAACCGCCCCCTCGCTCGGCCCGAACCGATACATCCTCTTGATCAGCAGCCGTTCCAGACCCTCCACCGGCATCGTCGACACCACCGGGTTCGTCGGCGACGTCCACGTCACCTTGAACGACTCCTTCTCGGGCGCCTCCGCCAGGTCCCGGATCGGAACCCCCATCAGCGCGTTCTCATTCCACGCCGTCACGTCCGTGTGCGCTCCCGGGAACACGATCCCCAGTCCGCCTCCCTGCACGTACTTCTCCAGGGTCTCTTTCGCGTCCCCCTCCAGCTTCGCCACGTCCGCCAGGACCACCGCCGCATACTCCTTCAGGTTCATTCCCCCAAGCTGTCCGGGCGTGATCACCTTCACCTTGAAGGGCGAACGGGAATCCACCGTCTGCTCGGGCGGCTCGATCGCCAGCCTCAAGAAGTCCGCCGCTCCTTCGAAGGGCACCCCCGAAGGCGCGCCGTCCACCACCAGCAGACTGATCCGGTCCCGCACGTGGATCACGAAGTAATACCGGTTGTCCGCGCTCAGCGCGTCCGTGCTCAGATCCAGACATCCCGTGTGCGTCCCCGCTTTCAGTTCGGGCAGGTGGAATGCCACCTCGCTCTGTCCGGGCTGATCGAACGTCACCGACCGCGCATCCACGCGTTGTTCGTCGAACGTCAGCGTCACGTTCGTTGAGCCTCCCACCTTCCCCTGAAGCCGGATCGTCGCCACCAGCTTCGGCACGTCGCTCTTGATCGGGACCGCCGGGCTCAGACGCACCTCGCCCACCGAAAAATTCGCCTCCAGCTCGCTTCCGACGTCCGTCACCACCACTCTCGGTCGGCCCGCCTTCTCCAGTGCCGCCCGGGCCTGTTCCCATGCCCCGCGGTCCTCCAGACGCCAGCCCTCCTTCTGCCGGCCCGTCACCAGCCAGCTCGTCCCCCCGCCCCCGTTGCGTTCCAGCGCCTCCGCCGCCCCGATGATTGCCGTCGCAACGTCCCCGCTTCCTCCCGTCAGTTCCGACGACTTCACCACCGATTCCACCGCCCCGCGATCCAGCAGCGGCTCACGGAAGGGCGACATGTACCGTACCGAAAACGTCCCCGCCGTCGCCCGCGTCCCGTGTCCCAGTCCTTCGATCGCCTCCGTCGCCAGCGTCTTGGCCCGCTCGAACGCCGAGCCCGACGCATCCGTCCGCGACATGCTCGCCGACGCGTCCAGCACCACCGCCACCTGCTTGGTCGCACCCAGCAGCGACGCCAGCGTCCCTTTCAAAATCGGCTGCGCCAAAACCCCCAGCGCCGCCGCCAGAAGCAGCGTGCGCAGCGCCATGAGGATGAGATGACGCAGCTTCGCCCGCCTCACCGCCCGCCGTTCGCTGGTCAGCAGAAACTCGATCGCCGCCCACTTCACCCGACGATAGCGAATTCGGTTCAGCAGGTGGATCAGGATGGGCAGCGCCACCAGAGGCGCCAAATACAGAAAACCCGGGTGGAGAAAGCTCATACGCCTGCTCCGCTCATTTCCGTCGCGCCAGATACGTGCTCAGGGCCCGGTCGAAGGGCTCCGACAGCAGCATCCGCTCGTAGTCGATGTTCTTTTCTGTGCAGCCCCGTTTAAGTCGTTCCAGATACTCCCGGAAGCGCCGGTGGTAGCCTTCCGCCATCACGCGCGGGTCCACCACCACCTCTTCCCCGCGTTCCATCCCCTCGAACAGCGTCACGCGGTCGAACGGGAACGACAGTTCCGCGTCGTCCAGAAGGTGCAGGCAGATCACCTCGTGACGCAGGTGACGGAAGTGTTGCAGTCCCCGGAGCACCTCGTCGTCCTTGTCGAAGAAATCGCTGATGATGATCGCCATGCTTCGGCGTCTCATCCGCTCCGCCATCTCGTGCAGCACCCCCGCGATGTTCGTGTCCTCGCCGGGTTTCAGCTTCTCCAGCGTCTCCACGATCGCCCCGAAGTGCCGCGCGTTTCCCCTCGGCGGAATGAACTGCCGGATCCCCTTATCGAACACCGCCAGGCCTACTTGGTCCCCCTGGCGCAGCATCATCAGCGCCAGCGACGCCGCCAGACCCGCCGCGTAATCCAGCCGCGTTTCCGAATTGCTCCCGTAATCCATCGAGCCCGAGCTGTCCAGCAGGATATAGCAGCTCAGGTTCGTCTCGGCCTCGAACTGCTTGATGAACAACCGGTCCGTCCGGGCCAACACCCGCCAGTCCATGAACCGCAGGTCATCCCCGGGCGCATATTCCCGATACTCCGCAAACTCCACGTTGAACCCGTGATACGGACTCTTGTGGATCCCGCTGTAGAAGCCCTCCACCGCCAGGCGTGCCCGGAGTTGAAGCCGGCTCAGACGTCCGATCACCCGACGGTCGATCTCGCGCTCACGTCCCCCTGCCATGGCCTACTCCTGCTCGATGACCGGAACCTCCTTGACCAGCATCCCCACGATGTCGTCCGACGTCACTCCTTCCGCTTCCGCGTTGAAATTCAGCAGAATCCGGTGTCTCAGCACCGGCGCCGCCACCGCCTTGACGTCCTCCACCGACGCATACCCGCGTCCCTGAAGGATCGATCGTGCCTTCGCCCCAAGGATCAGATACTGCGACGCACGCGGACCCGCTCCCCACGCCACCCAGTTCTTGATGTAATCCGGCGCGTCCTTCTCCGACTTCCGCGTCTTCCTCGCCAGCGTCACCGCGTAGTGATACACGTGGTCGGGAACCGGAATCCGATACACCAGGTCCTGAAGCGCCACGATGTCCTGTCCCGTCAGAACCGCCTTCATCTCCGTCTGACGCAGCGTCGTCGTCCGACGCACCACCTCGATCTCCTCCTCATACGACGGGTAATCCACCTTCACGTGGAACATGAACCGGTCCAGCTGTGCTTCCGGAAGCGGATACGTCCCTTCCTGCTCGATCGGGTTCTGTGTCGCCAGAACCAGGAACGGCTCCGCCAGGTGATATTCCTTCCCGCTCGCCGTCACCCGGTGCTCCTGCATCGCCTCCAGCAGGGCCGCCTGAGTCTTCGGGGGCGTGCGGTTGATCTCATCCGCCAGGACGATGTTCGCGAACAGCGGACCGTGCATGAACACGAAGTCCCGGCGGCCCGTCGTCTTGTCCTCGCGAAGGATCTCCGTCCCGATGATGTCCGAAGGCATCAGGTCGGGCGTGAACTGGATCCGGTGGAAGTCCAGGTGCAGCACCTGCGACAGCGTCCGAACCAGCAGCGTCTTCGCCAGACCCGGGACCCCCTCCAGAAGACAGTGACCCCGAGAAAACATCGCGATCAGCACCTCCTCGATCCCCTGGTCCTGACCCACGATCACCTGACTCAGTTCCGACATCAGCGCCTTGCACGACTGCCGGAAACGCTCAACCTCACGCACATCCTGATCCTGAACGACCTCGCTCATGGGTAATCTCCCCTGGTTGGAATGATAACCGCAAACGCATTCAGCTCATTGTACTTGGGGTTAGACCCCCTAACAACGATTCAGTTCCCGGAATCCTGTAAAACCCTCATTATAATCTGTTACTCCTTTCCCGCCAAACACTTGCGTCAATCCGAGACCGAACAAACCTGCTCCGAACCCCTCGCGTCCCGCCACCCAAATGCAACACTCCGGGCCGGAAATCCCCTCAAAACCGCCCCTTTTGCTCCGGTACCCCCTGATGACGCACTCTTTCCACTCAGTCTTACACGCATCCCCTTTAAGTATTCTGCCGTTTGAACTTAAGAAACTCCCCGATTGCGGACCTTGCTCCCGATGTGTTAGGTGCTTTGAAGAGGCTTACGCACGGACCCGCCTTGCGAAAGGATCTCCCGTGTTCAGCAGACTGCGTCAACTCGAAGGCTGCGCAATCAAGGCCAGCGATGGGGAATTGGGGGAGGCCCTGGACTTCTACTTCGACGACCGGACCTGGAAGGTCCGATACGTCGTCGCCCAGACCGGAACCTGGCTGGCCGGTCGACGCGTCCTCCTCTCTGCCGATGTCCTTCGCAGACCCCATCCCCACCACCACCATCTCCCCGTCTCCCTGACCACCGAGCAGGTCCGACAGGCCCCGGGCGTCAGCACCGATCTCCCCGTTTCCCGACAGGAGGAGACCGAATTGGCCGCCTTCTATGGCTGGGGTCAATACTGGCAGGTCTACAACTACGAGCCCGACACCCTCCTCGACATGCCCCCCGTGCCCTTCACACGTCCAAAGTTCGACGATTCCCCCGCCGGCGACCCGGACCTCCGAAGCGCCAACGAACTCGTCGGCTATCACGTCCAGGGCCCCGATGACGTCGTCGGATACGTCGATGACTTCCTCGTCCAGGTCTCCGATTGGCACATCCGCTACCTCGTCGTGAACCCCCATCATTGGCTGCCCGAAAGGAAGATCCTCCTCACCCCCTCCTGGATCGACTCCGTCGACTGGGCCGACCGGATGGTCCGCACTCTCCTCACCCGGAACCTCCTCCGGAACGCTCCACCCTATGACCCCGATGAGCCCCTCGATGCCCGATACCAGAAGATGCTCCAGGAATACTACGCCTCGATATCGCTTCCGGGGACGACACATGATCCCTGAACGACGTGCGGTCCCGACCGGACCGACAGATCGTAACGGCGGAGTCCACAGCCCAAGCGTAGGTCGGCGGTTGGCCCACTGCACCCGGGGCCACCATCGCAGGATCGCCGACCACTCCTCCCAGGGCTCTCCGCCGGTCATGCCCACAGCCGCCTCGTTGCGTGGGGGCTCGTGCGACGTTCGCCGACGAAAATCGGCCCCCACGTGCGTCTTCTCTTCTGCATCCGGGGCCCCATCCCCCGGATGACCGAGGCGGCTGACGGGCTTTTTAGCTTGCCCGACGGAACTGGAACGTCATGATATAAGGTGCATCTGGAACCTGGAAAGGACCTCAAAACATGGCCATGCCGCGATCAAACGAAAACGTCACCCTCCACGGCTGTCCCGTCAACCTCGTCGGCGGACCCGTCCGACTGGGACGTCCCGCTCCCGACTTCACCGTCCTCGACGCCGACCTCAAGGACGTCACCCTCTCCGACTTCGCCGGAAAGCCCTGCATCCTCTCCTCCGTCGTCTCGCTCGACACCCCCGTCTGCGACCTCCAGATGCGACGCTTCAACCAGGAAGCCTCCGCGCTCGGACCCGACGTCCAGATCATCGTCATCAGCATGGACCTTCCCTTCGCCCAGAAGCGCTGGTGTGGCGCCGCCGGTGCCGACAACGTCCATGCCTTCTCCGACCACCGCGACGCCTCCTTCGGAAAGGCCTTCGGACTCCTGATTCAGGAGCTCCGGCTGCTTGCACGCGCCGTCATGGTCATCGACGCCGACGGCATCCTCCGCTACCGTCAGGTCGTCCCCGAAGTCACCCAGGAGCCCGATTATGCCCCCGTCCTCGACGCCGTCCGAAAATTCATCTGACCGACAGAGCAGGGCAGGGGAGTACATAAAAAGCCCCGGCGACCAGCCGGGGCTTCTCCTTTTCACCGTCTCATGTCCGCAATCAGCCGATTCGTCGCTTCCTCATCCAGCCCAGTCCACCCAGCAGTCCCGTGCCCAGGAGCAGCATCGTTCCCGGCTCCGGAACCGACGCCATCACCACGTCGTCATACGTCCGCCCGATCCGGATCTCGTCGATCAAGCCCTGCGACACAGAACCCGATGTGGTCGGCTTGTTCGCCGCCACCGCAAACTCGTAGAAATTGAAGCCGGCGTTGTTGTCCGACTGACTCCCCCCGCCCACAGGCGTCCACGTGGGTTCCTCACCCACCGTCGGATTCAGCGCAAAATACGTCAGAATC
>CAZVTD010000111.1:0-8153 GCA_964629945.1 uncultured Planctomycetota bacterium
CAGGCCGAGGTAGTTGTTGGCGCAGAAGTTGAGGACGGGTTTGCGTCCCTTGACCCCGATGCGGACGCCCTGGGGGGTGGTGATGAGACGCTCGTCCTTGTAGAGGCCGGAGGAGCGGATTTCGTTCAATGTCTGTGCGACGACTTTTTTCAGAGAATCATACATGGCGGAACTCCTTCGCATCTTAAGTGCCCAGTGCTCAGTGTCCAGCACTTAGCACTTAGCGCTTAGCACTTAGCTAACAGAGAGAAGAAACAACGCACAGCACAAACAAAAGAAGCGCTTAGCACTCAGCACTTAGCTAACAGAGAGAAGAAACAACGCACAGCACAAACAAAGGAAACAACAGCGCCAGAAGACCCGCTATTTCCGAACCCGTGAAACGGTTCTTTTGGGTCTCACCTTAGCTAGCAGTCCATGAAGCATCCTGCCAACTTCTGCAGTATCGGTCTCCAATCTCGCATACTCCGCAGGACTCACGTAATTCCAGTCGCGGCTCAGCAAGAGCAGGTATCCAACCTCAGCCAGCGAGCCCTGAGCAATCACCAGAAAACGGGCGAATTCCTTGTCGCCCTTTCGAACGAACCCCTCGACGATGTTCGCAGGAACAGACACGGCGGCACGACGGAGTTGGGAGGTCAGTCCGTAGAGTTCGGAGGCAGGGAATTTCCTGCTGAGCCTGTATATCTGGAGCACGAGTTTGTGTGCCTTCTGCCAAACGAGAAGATCCTGGTAGGTGTTCATGGGGACTCCTCAAAACCAGCGCTTAGCACTTAGCGCTTAGCTAACAGAGAAAAGAAACAGCACACAGCCACAGGAACGGCAGCAACGATCCATCACTTTTCGGACCAGGTGAGGATGATTTTGCCGGAGTTGGCGGAGCGTGCGACGGCGAAGGCCTGCTCGAATTCGGTGTAGGGGAAGCGGTGGGTGATGAGGGGGGTGATGTCGAGGCCTGTGCGGATCATCATGGTCATTTTGTACCAGGTTTCGTACATTTCGCGGCCATAGATGCCCTTGAGGGTGAGTCCGTTGAAGACGATGAGGTCCCAGTCAATGTCGGTTCGGGGGAGGATTCCGAGGAGTGCGATTTTGCCGCCATGGCACATGTTGGCGAGCATGGAGCGGAAGGCGTCGGGGTTGCCGGACATTTCGAGGCCGACGTCGAAGCCTTCCTTCATGCCGAGGTGCTTCTGGGCGTCCTCGACGCTCTGGGACCGGACGTCGAGCGCGAGGGAGGCACCCATCCTGCGTGCGAGGTCGAGCCGGTAGGGGTTGACGTCGGTGACGACGACGTGGCGTGCGGCACAGTGGCGCGCGATGGCGACGGCCATGCAGCCGATGGGTCCGGCACCGGTGATGAGGACGTCCTCGCCGAGGAGGTCGAAAGAGAGTGCGGTGTGTGTGGCGTTTCCGAGGGGATCGAAGCAGGCGGTGACGTCGAGGGGTATTGCGGGGTCGGCAGCCCAGACGTTGGTGACGGGGATGGAGAGGTATTGTGCGAAGGCGCCGGCCCGGTTGACACCGACGCCCGAGGTTTTGGCGCAGAGATGGCGCCGGCCGGCGAGACAGTTGCGACAGCGTCCGCAGACGACGTGCCCTTCCCCACTGACGAGCTGACCGACCTGGAAGTCGTGGACGTTGGAGCCGAAGCGTTCGACGACGCCGACGAATTCGTGACCGACGGTGAGGGGGACGGGGATGGTCTTTCGTGCCCAGGCGTCCCAGTTCCAGATGTGAACGTCGGTGCCGCAGATGGAGGTTTTGAGGATGCGGATGAGGACGTCGTTGATGCCAACCTCGGGGAGGGGGACGTCCTGAAGGGTGAGGCCCTCGGTGGGGGCAGACTTGACAAGCGCTTTCATGGTTTGTGGCATGGGGTCCCTTTCGTGACGCAAAGCCTGAGCAGAACAGGACATTAGATAACGCGGGCGGGGGGGATTATCAAGGAATATCCGCGACGGCGAGGGACGGGAAACGCGGTGAAATGTGCGACTGTCATGTTGAATTCTTTGAACACGCCGTAACCAGAGTGGCATAAAGGGGTTAGAAACGAGCCGTGGAGACGACGGGATGTTCGATTGTTGCATTCCGGGTACGCTGTAGGAGGGATGGGCGAGAAAAAGGCGGCAAGGAGAGAACAAAGCAATAACATAAGTATTGATTGGGGTTGGAGATAACTTATCGGGTGGATTTGTAGTCGGATTGGGGCAGCGATTGGCATGATATTTGCGTGAAGACTCCATATGAATGGGGTTGTGGGGCACGCCGAGGGGGCGTTCACGTGAAGTCCCTTCAGGCCGCCAACACTCCGGACAGAAGCGCCGAAGGTCTATCCTCAGCCGGAGGAGAGACGATGGGAAACCGGTGGATCGTGGTCGTGGCAGTGGGTGGTCTGCTGTGCATGAGCGGTCTGGTTCAGGGAGAACTGATCGTCAACGGCGGGTTCGAGACGCAGACGAACTACGTTCCGGGGACGTGGACGGAGAAGGACGGGAATGGTGCGTTTCCCGTTCCGTGGGGCAACGGAGGCCCCCCGGATTTCAATGAGCCGTATTGCTCGGTGATGACCGGTCACGCGCACAGCGGGACGTATGCGTTCGGGTTCGGGTACGACGGCAGCACGCCCTCGGAGACGATCTACCAGGATCTGGCCACGATATCCGGGAAGACGTACAACGTGAGCTTCTGGCTGATGGGGAACAACCTGACGGGCGTGACCAATGAGTTCGTGCTGACGTTCGACGGACAGGAGGTGCTGCACCTGAACAACGTGAACAGCTTCGACTACACGCAGTATACGGTTCCGATCACGGTGAGTGGGAGCGGTTCGATAGGCGGGCCCATTTCGCGGCTGGAGATCGGCGGGCGCGTGGTGGGGGGCGACGCGTGGTACGTCGATGACGTGAGCGTGACGGAAGCGGTGCCCGAGCCCGCAACGCTGGGGTTGCTGGCGCTGGGCGGGATGGCCCTTCTGAGAAGCCGACGGAGGAAACAGTCTTAAGCGGATGAAGAAGCTCGAATGAGGCGGGCGGTCCGAAGAGGCCGCCCGCTTTTTTTGTGTCCGCTCGGACGTCGTGTGCAGGAAAGGTGTATTGCATCGTACGAAGGCGATGGTATGATCAGACGTCAGGCCCGGAAGCCTTTGACAGGAGAAATTGTGACATTTATGCTTCCGCAGGTCATGAAGCAGTCCTTAGGACAAAACCATCAAGGGGGGAAGGCAGCGGCCTGGGTGACATCGTTGTCCGGGTTCCGCGTGTTGCATCACCCCCATACGCTCCGCGCGTTTGGGGCCCGTCCCCTAACGTTCCGTCCCAAGGGGCCAGCGACAACGCACCGGACCGGGGGCTCTGCAGGTTAAGACCTCCGCCATCGGTCCGAGGTCCCTTGAGACGGGACATCATTCGAGGAGGATGTCATGGGCTATGCGGTCGGAATTGTGGTGGTGGCGGCGGTCACGGCGGCAGTGTGGGTGAGAGCGCTGCTGCATCACGAGACGGTGTATGAGTATGAACGCGGCCTGAAGTACGTGCGGGGAAGGTTCGCGGGTGTGCTGGGGCCGGGGCGGTATTGGTACTGGAAGAACACGAGTGCGATCTGGCGGATCGACATCCGGCCTCGCATTGTGACGGTTCCCGGACAGGAGGTTTTGAGTTCGGACGGGGTGACCTTGAAGGTGAGCGTGACGGCGAATTACGAGATCATCGACGCAGCCAAGGCGTTTAACAAGGTTCAGGACTACCAGACGGCGATGTACACACAGCTGCAGCTGGGGCTGCGTGAGATCATCGGAGAGAAGGGGATCGAGGACATCCTGAAGGTCCGGCAGGAACTGTCGAACACGCTGTTGGGGCTTACCCAAGGCAAAGCAAACGAGCTTGGATTAAACCTGATCTCGGTGGGCGTGAAGGACATCATGTTCCCGGGGAAGCTGAAGGAGATGTTCGCCCAGGTGGTGAACGCGAAACAGGAGGGGCTTGCCGCCCTGGAACGTGCGCGGGGCGAGACGGCCGCCTTGAGAAATATGGCAAACGCGGCCAAGATGGTGGAGAGCAACCCGGCGCTGATGCAATTGAGGCTGCTGCAGGCGGTGGGCGGGACGTCCGGGAATACGCTGGTTCTGGGGATGCCTAGCCAGGGCACGATGGTTCCGCTGAAGACCGGGAACAGTTCCCAGCCGAACACGGTTGAAGACCAGCCCCAGGAGGGCTGACGATAGGGTTTCATTTCGATCAAGGAGAGTGTCTTGAAGACGCTGGTGCTGGGACGTGAGGAATATCGTGACAAGGTGTTCGCGTGCTGGCTGGGGAAGAACATCGGGGGAACGCTGGGTGCGCCTCACGAGGCGAAGCGCTATGCGCTGGGATTGGAGTTCTATGAGCCGCTGCCGAAGAAGGCGGCGCCGAATGACGATCTTGATTTGCAGTTGGTGTGGCTGCAGATGCTGGAGGAACAGGGAGTGGATCCCGCCCTGCCCTGTTTTTCGGAGTATTGGGTGAAGTATGCGGCGAGCTACCCGTGGAATGAG
The DNA here is from genome assembly GCA_964629945.1 of uncultured Planctomycetota bacterium. Taxonomy (GTDB): domain Bacteria; phylum Planctomycetota; class DG-23; order DATKVD01; family CAZVTD01; genus CAZVTD01. The sequence goes on from CAZVTD010000111.1 coordinate 4,532, forward strand.
TACGGGTTCTTCATGCGGAACACCGAGCGGGGCTTGATGCCCCCGATTGCGGGATGCTTCGAGAATTACTACGTGGACGAGATGGGCTCGCCGATCCGGAGCGAGATCTGGGCGTGTCTGCATCCGGGGGACCCGCAGGCGGCGGCCCGGATGGCGTGGAAAGACTCGGCGGTGGACCACACGGGCGGCGAAGGAACGTGGGGCGAAATGTTCTGGGCGGGACTTCAGGCGGCGGCGTTCGTGGAAAAGGCCCCGAGGCGGCGGATCCGGATCGGGCGGGCGATGAGCCCGGTGTCGAGCCACGGGGGACGAGCGCTCCGCGAGGCGAGCTGGTGCTGGGAGAACAAGAAGACGTGGGGCGACGCGCGGGAACGTATCGCGAGCCGGTTCGGATGGATCCAGCCCTGCAACGCGGTGGTGAACCACGGGTTCACGATCATGGGCTGGCTGTACGGGAGGGACTTCGGGGACCAGCTTCTGAAGACGGTGAATTGCGGGTACGACACGGACTGCACGGGGGCGACCCTGGGCGCGACGCTGGGGATCATCCACGGGACGAAGGGCATCCCGGAGAAGTGGGTGAAGCCGGTGGGGACGAAGATCGTGCTGTGCAAGTTCACGAGGGGTCTGGATGCGCCGAAGAGCATTGCGGAACTGACGAGACGGACGGTGAAGGTGGCCGAGAAGGCGATGAAGGCAAGCACGGAACGGACGTTCGGGAAGACGACGGTGAAGCCGACGGACCTGATGAGCCGACTGATGCGGAATGAGATTGCGGAGTCGGCGCGTATGCAGGACATCCACGCGGGAGCAGTGATGTGCGGGGAGCGCGAGGTGCGGTTCCATTACGGCGGGGAGCCGGTGCTGAGGCCCGGAGAGGCGAAGGTGGTCCGGGTGAGCATGGTCGGGGAAGAGGTCGGTCGGGTGGAGTTGAAGCTGCCGAAGGGGTGGACGTGCGAACGGATGGGCGATGCACAGTTCCGGTTGTATTCGGCGGGGACGGTGGCGGACCGGAACCGGGTGGAGGTGATCCTGGGCAAAGGGAAGCGGGCAGCGTTCACGATGCTGGGGCCTGGAGAGGCGAAAGGGTTCGCGGCAGGGGTGAACGTGGAGACGTGTCCGGTGTGCCGGGCGAGGGTGGCGGCGTGCATCTGCGAGAAGAAGAAGAGAAAGAAACGATAGTGCGAACGCCCCGTCTTGACAGGAGGGCGTGCGGCGCGTAGAGTGTAGAGGTCGGGGCGTAGCTCAGCCCGCCTGAGGCGGGTGAATCGGGCAAGAGCCCCTGTGTTCGACAGAAAAGCTGCTGATCTGAAGGACAACACATGAAAAAGGCGGTGATCTGCATTGTGTCCGCTTTGATGCTTTCAGCATGTTTTGATACGGGAGCGGAAGAAAAAGAGGAAAAGGCCAACGACAAGCCCGTGCCGGCACGAGAGGTTATCCTTGCTCTGTTTGAGGCAATGAAAGCAGGGGACGTGGACCGCGCCGTGGCTCTGACGGCACGGTTCGATACACTTCCCTTAGAAGAGGTCATTGCCCAGTATAAGGAGACTATTGAGCGAGTCGGCGGGAAGGATATCGGAAAGGTCGTGGCTGACAAGGAAGCGGAGCAAGTGGCGGTTGTCGTTGTGCAAGACCTGTCCTCGGGAAACAAACTCACGATCGACCTAGATCCTCTTTATCTGGTCAAGCAAAAGGGAGAATGGAAGGCTCTTCTCCCGCTGATGCCAGGTGGAGAAGAGGACCTCGGCCTAGACGAGAAGACCCTGGCCCAATTTCGTGTCCTGAAGAAATGGTACGAAACGGAGAAACCGAAGCTGGTCAAACAACTCGAAGAAAAATGATGCGGCATCCGTTGGGAATGGTGTCCAAGAGGTGAGACCATAAGAAGACAGCGGGTCGGGGCGTAGCTCAGCCTGGCAAGAGCACCTGGTTTGGGACCAGGGGGTCGGTGGTTCAAATCCACTCGCCCCGACCATCTTTCACACGAGCAGCCCGAGAGGGAAGACAAGCTGCCTTCTCCGCGTGCGGCTATAGTCTCCTGTTGATCTTCGCATCCTGTCACCCTGTGGAGACTTTATGAGCAGGCTCTTTCGTGTATTCGGTGCCGGCCCACTTGGAGTCCTACTTTCTCTCAGTCTTCTCGGTCTTGCATCGTGGTGCCAAGGATATTACCCTTCCGGGAGCCTTGGTCTTTCACCTCTGGTCCGCTACTTGGTTCTCGCTGCTGCGGGTATATGCAACCTGACGGGAGTCATCTGGTCTTTCCGATCACTTCCTGGCTCTCAACGCGGTCGTGGCCTGTGTACGCAAGGCGCCTATCGCTGGGTGCGTCATCCATTGTATGCGTCATTCATCACTCTGGGCGCTCCCGGTCTTGCAGTCTTCCTTAACCAGTGGATCTATCTTCTCTGGGTCATGGCACTTCATCTTGCCTGGCATCTCGTGATCGTTCCTGAAGAACGGAGCATGGCTGCCCAATTCGGCGACAAGTATCTGGCCTACGCCAAACGGACAGGTCGTTTTATCCCTCGGCTATGGCGGAAGGAGAATGATGCGGTCTGACCCTGTGTTGCAACGGGCGGCGCATATGCCGCGCCGCCACTTGGGGATTCGGGAGTCACGAGGCAGCCGTCATCGATGAGCCCTGCGGTGAAGCTCGTGAGCTGGGTCACGCCGAAAGATGCAGCAGGCGGTCCACGGTGAGGATATGGGGTTCTAGAGCCCCGAGGTACGGAGCTATGATGGGTGCGAGGAATTCCTTGCCCGGTTCAGGGCTCGGACAGTCGCCCCGATCAATGAAGAAGGACCGCGCCAGCGCGGTTCTTCTTCATTGGCAGAGCAGGCAGGCAGGAGAGGCTGCGACAGAGCCACGAGCACTGGATGGTGACTGGTTTACCACGTGCAGTGCCCTTCTGTAGTCTGCTTTTTACTTCGTCCCCTCTGGCCGGCCGTGCAAGGTTTTCTCAATCGCCGACATGGCCTGCCGTTCCAACGCGGCCGCTTCTCGAAATGCTCGTGCGGCGTTTTGTCGGTGGTGCTCCACCTCATACCAATGCTGCACCTCTCTGAAGGACATCCCCGGCACGTCGCCGAGTTCCCGATCAATCACGTCAGACGCCCGGAGCAACGCGTCTGCAGCCTGGGTCAGGCTGCCGGGATCCCAAGTGCCCTCGGCGGCAGCTGACCTGCAGAACGATGCAGCGGCCTTGCGGTCATCACGAAGCCAACTGATCTGGTCGCAGAGCATCTCCAGACGACAGCCCGCCTCCCGCGGACTGGTCCCAAGGACCTGGGGCAGCGGTAGACTCTCGTAATCGCGGGCGGCATGCTCGAAGGCATCCTGTCCGAACCAGTAGTTCACCGTGTCCACATGATCCGGAGGTTTTGGGGTGTGATGGAACAGGTCGACAGCAAGCCGAAGGATGCTGAGCGTTTGCTCCCGACGGTTGATGGCCTGGCTGCTGCCGAGAGTCAAGAACGGATTGACCAGCCAGTGCGTGTAGGCCCCCTTGCGCGGCACCTGCACCTGTGCGTTCCAATGTCTGTCGAGAAAGTCGTTCGGGTCAGAGTTACAGGGGAAAGCTATCCCGCGGATATCCAGCCACTGTATGCCCCGACC
>CAZVTD010000112.1:0-8134 GCA_964629945.1 uncultured Planctomycetota bacterium
CCTACCCTACGTTCAACGTGGCGGATTCGCTGCTGTGCGTGGGGGCGGGGCTGATCGTGATTTCGCTGTTCCGATCCGGACGCACGTCTTCAGATGAGGCCAAGTGAGCAACGACCGGCGGAAATGATGATGACCCCGTGAAGCACTTGCGGGGTCGTGTTCTGTACGGGCCGAGGCGCGCGGGTGAGAACTCAGGCGCGGGCGGCGACGATGAAGCCGTTGGCACGGAGGGAACGGAAGATGCGACAAGCGAGTTCACCATCGCGGGAGCGGTTGAGATAGACGACGCGGTCGAGAGTGAAGCCGGCGCGTGTGAGCATCCGACGGACCTCCGAGAGGGAGAAGATGTGGAGGTACATGCGGGGAACGTGACGGTAGTGTTCGAGGATCTTGTCGCCGACCTGGTAGCCCTGGAAGGGCATGATGAAATGGGTCTGGAGCAGCCAGAGGAAGCCCTGGGGGTCGAAGAGGTTGAACCAGCGATTGTGGACGTGAAGGACGAGGAGGCCTCCCGGCTTGAGGACGCGGTGGACCTGTCGGAGGACGTCGGTGCGGTGGAGCCGGCCCCGGATGAGTCCGAGGGTGCTGAACATGCAGAGGACGGTGTCGAAGGAGGCGGGGGTCAGGCTTGAGAGGTCGCAGAAGTCCTGATGGAGCAGATCGGCATGGAGGTTCTCGCGAAGGAGCTTGTCGCGGGTGACGGAGAGCATGTGTGGGGAGAGATCGAGTCCGGTGACCTGGAAGCCCCGACGGGCAAAGTGGAGGACGTGACGCCCGGAGCCGCAGCCGAGGTCGAGGAGGCTGCCGGGGTTGGGGAGGCAGTCGTCGAGGACATGGGTGTCGAAATGGAAGAGGCCGATGCCTTCGAAGTAGCGGTCGTAGTCGAGGGCGACGTGACGGTTATTGACATATTGCCAAGTGCTTTGGGGAATGGGGTCCCTGGGGTTGTCGAAGTCGTTGTTCGGAAGCACGCCCTGCCCTATCGTCGGGAGAGAGGAAATGAGCCGTCAGTTCGCACAAGGAGGCACTGTAACGAGGGTTGTGGTCGATGTCAACGGTGGGGGTGGGGTGGGCAGAGAAAGTCCTTGACAGGTATGCGGTGTGGGACGTAAATTAACGTGTCCGGGAGCGTTGCGGCTTCCGGGGTCAAGGAGGGGGCAGCAAACGCGATCCAGGTCAAGCGGTCCCCGAATCACGAGGTCCGATTCAGGCGAAAAAGGAGAAAACGATGGCAGTCAAGGTAGGCATCAATGGCTTCGGCCGCATCGGGAAGCTGGTCTTCAGGGCACTGATGGGCAATAAGAAGTTCGAGGTCGTGAGCATCAACGACCTTCTGGACCTGAAGAGCATGGCGACGCTGCTGAAGTATGACTCGGTGCACGGTCGGTTCCCGGCAAGCGTGACGACGGACGGAACCAAGCTGGTGGTGGGCGGCAAGGCGATCGAGATCACGGCGGAGAAGGACCCGACGAAGCTGGGCTGGGACAAGAAGGGTGTGGAGCTGGTGGTGGAAAGCACGGGAGTGTTCACGGACGCCGAGGGGATGGGCAAGCACCTGACGGCAGGTGCGAAGAAGGTCCTGCTGAGCGCTCCGGCGAAGGGTCCGGTGGACGCGACGATCGTGATGGGCGTGAACCACAAGACGCTGAAGGCGACGGACAAGCTGGTGAGCAACGCGTCGTGCACGACGAACTGTCTGGCGCCGATGGTGAAGGTTCTGAACGAGACGTTCGGTGTGGAGCGCGGTCTGATGACGACGTGCCACGGTTACACGAACGACCAGCGTCTGGTGGACTTCATCCACAAGGACCTGCGTCGTGCGCGTGCGGCTGCGCTGAACATCATTCCGACGACGACGGGCGCCGCCAAGGCGGTGGGCGAAGTCATTCCGGAGATGAAGGGCAAGCTGACGGGTCTGTCGCTGCGGGTTCCGGTGCCGGACGGGTCGATCACGGACTTCGTGGCGGTGCTGAAGAAGCCGGCGACGGTTGCCGAGGTGAACGCGGCGATGAAGAAGGCGGCCGAGGGCGAGCTGAAGGGCATCCTGGAGTATACGGAAGACCCGATCGTGTCGTCGGACGTCATCGGGAACCAGCATTCGTGCGTGTTCGACGCGCCGTCAACGATGGTGATCGACAACATGGTGAAGGTCCTGGGCTGGTATGACAACGAGAGCGGCTACTCGAAGCGCTGCGTGGACCTGATGGAACTGATGATGAAGTAAGGTGAGGAAAGCCGATGCGGGGTGAAGCTCCGTGCCAGAACGAGGGTTCTGTTCATCAAGGACGGGACAACGTTTGAGCAGGGAGCTTCGCCCCGGTCGCTTTTTGCGCGGGGGTTCGGGGGAGGAGAGTTGAAGACGAGACAGCATCCGCACGAGCGGGAAACGGCTTATTCATATTCTGTATCTTGCGAGGAAGGACCTGAAGACCATGGCAAAGCTGAGCATTGAGGATCTGCAGCTCGGGGGGAAACGCGTTCTGATGCGGTGTGACTTCAACGTTCCGCTGGACGAGAAGCAGAACATCACGGACGACGGGCGCATCCGTGCGGCACTGCCTTCGATCAAGTATGTGATCGAGAAAGGCGGGAAGCTGATCCTGATGAGTCACCTGGGTCGTCCGAAAGGGAAACCGAATCCGAAGATGACGCTTTCGCCGGTGGCGCAGCGTCTGAGCGAACTGCTGAACCACAAGATCACGAAGATGCCTGACTGCGTCGGGGCGGGGGTGGCGCAGACGGTGAAGCGGATGCGGAACGGGGACGTTCTGGTTCTGGAGAACGTGCGGTTCCACGCCGAGGAAGAGGCGAACGATCCGGCCTTCGCGAAGGAACTGGCGTCGTACGGCGACGTGTTCATCAGCGACGCGTTCGGGACGGTTCACCGCGCGCACGCGAGCACGGCGGGGGTGTGCCAGTATCTGCCGAGTGCGGCGGGATTCCTGATCGCGAAAGAGCTGAAGTTCCTGGGCAAAGTGATCAACAACCCGGACCGTCCGCTGGCGGCCATCCTGGGCGGGGCGAAGGTGTCGGACAAGATCGAGGTGATCGAGAACCTGCTGAACCTGGCAAACCTGCTGCTGATCGGCGGGGGGATGAGCTACACGCTCCTGGCGGCGCAGGGGATCACCATCGGGAAGTCGATCCTGGAAGCGGACAAGATCGACCTGGCGAAGGATATCCTAGCGAAGGCGGCCAGCAAGAAGGTGGAACTGCTGCTTCCGGTGGACCACCTGGTGGCGGACCGTCCGGAAGCCGGTGCGAAGACGCAGGTGGTGGACGTCAACATCCCGGACGGCTGGCTGGGCGTGGATATTGGTCCGAAGACGATCGAACTGTATCGGCAGAAGCTTGCGCCGATGAAGACGATCGTGTGGAACGGTCCGATGGGGATTTTCGAGATCGAGGCGTTCGCGGCGGGGACGAAGGCGATCGCGGAGACGCTGGCCGGGTCTTCGGCGACGACGGTGATCGGCGGCGGCGACAGTGCGGCGGCGGTGGAACAGCTTGGTCTGGCGAAGAAGATGAGTCACATTTCGACGGGCGGCGGTGCGTCGCTTGAGTTCCTGGAAGGGAAGGAACTTCCGGGGATCGCGGCACTGACGGATAAGAAGTAAGGAGCGACGGTGAGTTCGAGCGTTCTGGTTGCGCCGTCGCTTCTGGCGGCGGACTTCACGAAACTGGCGGATGAGATCCACCGGATGGAAGACGCCGGTGCGGACCTGATGCACGTGGACGTGATGGACGGGCACTTCGTGCCGAACATCACGCTGGGGCCGTTTATTGTGGAGGCGATGAAGCGTGCGGCACACGTGCCGCTGAGCGTGCACCTTATGATCACGGACCCGCTGGCGTTCGCGGGGCCTTACGCCCGGGCGGGCGCGGACGTGCTGATCTATCACCGTGAGGTGTGCGAGGACCCGCGCGGCATGGCGGAGGAAATCCGGGGACACGGGACGCGGGTGGGGATTTCGGTCAACCCGGAGACGCCCGTGGAGACGGTTCTGGACGTTCTGGACGACGTGGACGAGGTCCTGGTGATGACGGTTCGTCCGGGGTTCGGGGGTCAGAAGTTCATGGGAGAGAACCTGGAGAAGATCCGTGAGCTTCGCCGGCGCAAGAGCGTGGACGAACTGGACGTGAGCGTGGACGGCGGCATCAACCTGGAGACGGGAGCCCAGACGGTTTCGGCCGGGGCGAACATCGTCGTGGCCGGTACGTTCCTGTTCGGGGCGAACAACGTTGCGGAACGCATTGCGGGCCTTCGGGGGAACGTGCGGGACACGAAGGTCTGAGCCGGGGTGGTCCTATGAAAGTCATCCTTGTCTCACCCGGACAAACGGACTGGAGTGCGTCGGAGCGTGTGAAGGGTGCGCTGGACGTTCCACTGAACGCGCGAGGCGTCGGGGAGGTGGAATCCCTGGCGGCGAGATTCGCGCCGGAGGGTGTGACGCGGGTGTACTGTCCGACGACGCTGGACGGAACCCAGACGGCGAAGATCATCGCGCGGATCACGAAGGCGAAGGTGTGTCCGCGAAAAGAACTGAACGAGGCTCACCCGGGATTGTGGCAGGGTCTGACGGCGGAGGAACTGAAGCGAAGACATCCGCACGTCTATGCCCGGTGGGTGAAGAGTCCGGCATCGGTCCGTCCCCCGCGCGGGGAAGCGTTCACGATGATTTTCGGGCGGGTTCAGGCGGTGACGTCCGAGCTGAAACGTCACAGGAGCGATGAGGTGGTGGTGTGCGTGGTGCCGCAGGTTGTGCGGCAGGTCCTTGCGGGACTGCTCCGAGGGACCGGAGTTCCCGTGGAGCACGGGGCACAGGACAGCGCAATGGACGTGGTCGAGCTTTAGGAGGTTTTTCGCATGCCATGGGACGGTTTTTCGCTTCGACGCAAGAAGGAGATGCCCGACGGGTTGTTCATGAAGTGCAATTCGTGCGGGAAGATGATCTACAAGAAGAAGGTTGCGGAAGCGCTGAACGTGTGTCCGGAATGCAATTTTCACTTTACGCTGACTTCGGAGGAGCGCATCGCGCTTCTGCTGGACGACGGGAAGCTGGAAGAGATCGACGCGGACATGATGCCGTCGGATCCGCTGCATTTCGAGTCGACGAAGAGCTACGCCGAGCAACTGGTGAAGTATCAGGAGACGACGGGTCTGAAGGAGGCGGCGATCACGGGTCGGGCGACGATGGGGGGGCATCCCATCGTGTTCGGGATCACGGACAGCCGATTCCTGATGGGGAGCATGGCGTCGGTGGTGGGTGAGAAACTGACCCGTGCGATCGAGCTGGCGACGGAACTTAAGCAGCCGGTGATCATCGTGAGCGGGAGCGGGGGCGGGGCCCGGATGCACGAGGGGGTTCTGAGCCTGATCCAGATGGCGAAGACGTCGGCGGCGATTGCACGTCTGCACGACGCGGGGGGGCTGTTCATTTCGGTGCTGACGAACCCGACGATGGGCGGGGTGGCGGCCAGTTTCGCGTCGCTGGGAGACATCATCATCGCGGAGCCGAAGGCGCTGATCGGTTTTGCGGGTCCGCGGACGATCTGGCTCACGCTGAAGATCGAGCTTCCGGAAGGGTTCCAAACGTCGGAGTTCCTTCTGGAGCACGGGTTCCTGGACCGGGTGGTGAGCCGTGCGGACCTGAAGAAGGAACTGGTGCGGATTCTGGATTACCTGGACAATGGACAGGTCGTCATGCGCACCAGCCCGGCAGCACAGGACGAGAAGGCAGCCGACGACAGCGACACGGATGAGGACCAGAACGGGAAATCAGGACGCGCGAACCAGTCGGCCGGAGGTAACTCGACGGAAGTCAAGGCGAAGTCGGGAAAAGGCTGAGCGCGGGTCCGTTACAGGGGGGACATCCGCATGGCCCTGCATGACGAGATCGAGACGAAGCACGAACGCGTGCGACAGTTCCTGCACTCACACCACCTGGACGGGGTGCTGCTGTCGAGCACGCACAATTTTGCGTGGTTCACGGGGGGCGCTTCGAACTACGTGAACACGGCAAGCACGAACGGTTCTTCCCACCTGCTCGTGACGGCGCACAGCCGAACGATCCTCTCAAACAACATCGAGGGTCCCCGTCTGCTGGAAGAGGAAGACGGGATCCAGTTCTTCGAGCACGACCAGTATCCGTGGCACGATGCGCGGGAACAGTCCGAGGTGGTGCGCAAGCACACGGTGGGCAAGCGGATCGCATGCGACGGAGGGATGGCCGGCATTCCCCTTCTGCCTCATGATTTCGACCTTCTCCGGCACACCCTGCTGGAGGACGAGGTGGTCCGGTTCCGGGAGGTGTGCCGGGACACGGGCGAGGCGCTGGGAAACGCGGCGAGGACGATCGAGCCGGGCCAGAGCGAACTGGAGATCGCGGGGCTGCTGTCGCTGGAGCTTCGACGGAAAGGGCTGGTTCCGATCGTGGTGCTTGTTGCGGTGGACGAGCGGATCCGTCGATTCCGGCATCCCCTGCCAACGGGAGGCCGACTGACGCGTTACGCGGAACTGATCGTATGTGGACGACGGAAGGGGCTGGTTGGGGCCGCGACACGGTCGGTGCACTTCGGCAAGGTCCCGGAGGAGATCCAGACACGTCACCAAGCGGTGATGAAGGTGGACGCAGCAGCGATGCTGGGCACACGGGCAGGACGTCCCCTGCGGGACGTGCTGCACGACATCCGCGAGACGTATGCGAAGACCGGGTTCTCGGACGAGTGGCAGAAGCATCACCAGGGCGGGTTGATCGGCTATCAGGCCCGGGAGTATCTCGTCAATCCGACGGACCAGCACGTGGCGGAACTGAACCAGGGATTCGCGTGGAACCCGTCGATCACGGGGGCGAAATCCGAGGACACGATGCTTCTGACGGTGGACGGTCCGGAGATCCTGACGCATACGCCGGACTGGCCCGAACAGGAGATCATCATCGGAGACCGTGCGCTGCCGCGACCTGAGATCCTGGTCCGCTGACGACGCGACTTCTGTTCAATCAAACAAGACATTCCCGGAAGCGCTGTAATAGTCTTCCGTCCCCCGCCAACCCTTGTATAGTGAGTCTGATGATCTGCCCTGCCCTCCCCTTTTGAGTCGGGAGCCATGATGAATGTTTTCAACGGTAGCTTGACGACCCGAGTCCTGGGCATCGTTCTTGTGCTGATTGTACTGGTTGGGAGCGGTCCGTTCGTCCGCGGCGAGGAAGCCCCGGCCGCTGCGCCGGGTCCGAAGTACGTGTTCCTGTTCATCGGGGACGGGATGGGCGAGGCGCACGTGGCGGTGACGGAGGCGTATCTGCACGCGACCCGAAACCTCAGCGAGGAAGGTCCGACGCCCGGCTTCGGGAAGCTGGTGATGAGCGGTTTTCCGGTGTTCGGCATGATGACGACGTATTCGGCGAACCACCAGACGACGGACTCGGCGGCGGCGGGCACGGCGATCGCGACGGGACACAAGACGAAAAACAAGACGATTGGACTGGCCCCCGACGGCGAGACGCCGTATCAGAGCATCGCAACCCTGGCCAAGGCGAAGGGGATGAAGGTGGGGATCGTGTCGAGCACGTCGCTGAACGACGCGACGCCGGCGGCGTTCTACGGCCACCGTCCATCCCGATCGGACCTGCATGAACTGGCCCACCAGATGGTCCAGAGCGGGTTCGACTACTTTGCGGGGAGCGGGATAAGCCGGACCCGGGGACCACTGGGCGATGCCCTGGAGGTTGGGGAGCGTGTTGGGTACCGGCTGGTGAGGCCGCCGCTGGCCCTGGCGTTGTGCCGACCTGGACAGCGGGTGCTCTTCTACGCGTGGGTGCCCTATGCGGTGGACCGTCCAACGGACCGGGTGACGCTGGCGGAACTGACGCAGAAAGGCATCGAGATGCTGGAGTGCCCGGAAGGGTTCTTCATGATGGTGGAAGGGGCAAGGATCGACGGGACGGGTCACAGCAACGACTTGCGTGCGTGCGTGGGGGACGTCCGTGCGCTGGACGTGGCGGTGCAGTCGGCGGTGCTGTTCTATCAGAAACACCCCGAGGAGACGCTGATCGTGGTGACGTCCGACCACGAGACGGGCGGACTGACGATGTTTTCGAAGGGGGCGAAATCGGAACTGGGGCTGGCCAGCGTG
>CAZVTD010000113.1:0-7092 GCA_964629945.1 uncultured Planctomycetota bacterium
GACGGGGGTGAGTGGGCGTGGGGGTGTGGTCCGAATCCTTTTGGGGACAAGCAGTTAGCGAAGGGTGTGGTCTGGGAGTGAGAGGCTGTTTTTTGGTTGATTTTGCTTGCTTGTGGGCGGTCTGATACTATAATGTCGGCTTTCGAATCCGGGGGCGGCGTGGTCGTGGGCAATCCCCGGGCGAGGTATTTTTTAACACAGGGGACGAGTTAACCGCAGATGAAGTTCGACCTGGTAGACCGAATCACAAAAGTGGAGCCCGGCAAGAGTCTGGAGTCTGAGAAGGCGGTATCTCTGGCCGAAGAGTATCTTCAAGACCACTTTCCGACGTATCCCGTTCTTCCCGGGGTGTTCATGATCGAGGCGATGGTTCAGGCGGGTGCGTGGCTGGTCCGTCTGACGGAGGATTTTTCGCACTCGATGGTGGTCCTTCGAGAGGCGCGCGGGGTAAAGTATGGTCAATTCGTGCGTCCCGGGGACAAGATTCTGGTCCGGGTGGAGCTGCTGCGCATGGGAGAAGGCCGCGCCGAGGTGAAAGGTCGCGGAGAAGTGAGCGGGAAGACGGTGGTGAGCGGGCGTCTGGAACTGGAGTATTTCAACCTGGGTGAAGGGGACGCGTCGCTGAAGGCGCGAGACGAGCAGATTGTCCAGCACCTTCGAAGACGGTTCGGATTCTTGAACGCATGCGGCTTTAGTCCCGATGTGCAAAAGGGTTAGGACGTTTCTGGACGACGGGACGAGGCGAAGCGAGGCGGGTACTCCGGAAACCGGGTGTTCGTGCGATACGAGAGAGTCGGGCGGGATCGTCCGGCTTGGGAGTGCCCATGAAAGTTCTGTTGGTACAGCCCTCGCACCTTAAGGCCGACGGGACGGTTTTCCGGAGTCGGAAGCTTCCGTATCCGGGTTTGGCGCTTCCACTTCTGGCGGGGATGGTTCCCGCCGGGACCGAGGTGGAGATCGTCAACGACTACAACCAGCGGATCGAGTATCGCAACGGTCACGACCTGGTGGCGCTTTCGGCGATGACGCCTCAGATCGACCGTGCGTATCAGATTGCGGACCGTTTCCGGTCGCTGGGAAAGCAGGTGGTGATCGGGGGATTTCACGCGTCGTTTGCGCCGGAGGAGGTATTGAAGCACGCCGACGCGGCGGCGGTGGGTGAGGCGGAGGATATCTGGCCTCGGATTCTGGAGGACGCTCGTTCCGGGAAGCTGGGTGGTATTTATCGAGCGGAACGACATCCGGATTTGAGCAACCTTCCGGCGCCGCGGTTCGATCTTCTGCATCGGAACGGGTATGCGCTTCGTGCGACGCCGATCCAGACGACGCGCGGGTGTCCGAAGCGTTGCGAGTTTTGCAGTGTGCACCAGTTTTTCGGAGGGAGTTACCGTCACCAGCCGATTGCTCACGTGATTCGTGACATCAAGGCGGCGGGGACGCCGTTTCTGTTCTTTGTGGATGACAACATTGCGGCGGACCGTCCTTATACGATGGAGCTTCTGGAGGCGGTTCGGCCGTTGCGGAAGGTGTGGGGCGCGCAGTGCAACATTTCGGCGGGTGAGGATGACGATTTTCTGAAGGCGGCGCGTCGGGCGGGGTGTCACAGTCTGTTTCTGGGGATCGAGACGATCAACCCGGAGGCGCTGAAACGGGCGAAGAAGGGCTTCAACATCGTCAAGGAGTATCGACGTCTGCTGAAGAACATGATGGCGCATGACATTCTTCCGCAGGCGAGCATGATCATGGGGCTGGACGGAGACGGAGAGGAGTCGTTCGACGCGACGTATGAGTTTCTGATGGAGCTGAAGATCCCGATCGCGTATTTTTTCATTCTGACGCCTGCTCCGAACACGATGCTGTTCGAGCGGTTCACGCGAGAGGGTCGGTTGTTCGACCAGGACTGGTCGAAGTATGGCGGGGACACGACGATATTTCATCCGACGGACATGACGCCCGAGGTTCTGGATCGTCGGTTCTGGGAGCTGTTGCGGAAGTTTTACGCGCCGAAGTCGATTATTCGGCGGTTATTCTGGCCACCGAAGTTTTCGTATACGACGCTGATGGCGCTGAAGTATAACGTGCTGCACTACCGCAGTCTGAAGCGAGGGAACCACCCGCTTCGTGGCTGAGGGAGCGTTGGTAACGTTTCTGATATTCAAGGAGGTCGTTGCAGATGCCTGACAGGCAAGAGATCGTTGAGAAGGTGACGGCGAGTCTGGTGGATGCGTTGAGCGTGGACGAAGACGAGGTATCGCTGGAGTCTTCGCTGACGCGAGACCTTGGGGCGGAATCCATCGACTTCCTGGACATCATCTTCCGTCTGGAGAAGAGTTTCGGGATCAAGATCCCCCGCGGGGACCTGATTCCTGAAGACATGACGACGAACGCTTCGTATGCGAAGGACGGTCGGCTGACGGCGGAAGGTCTGAAAGAGCTTCAGAAGCGTCTTCCGTATGCGGACCTGACGGAGTTTTCGAAGAACCCGGTGGTGAGCAACCTTCCGGACATTTTCACGGTCGAGATGATCGTGAAGTATATCGAGCGCAGGCTGTCGTGAGGTTGTGAGTCCCGGTCTCGGCCGACGGGGTGCGCCGCCGCGGAAGCGCGGTCCGGGTGTCGTCCCGTGACCGGCATGGAGGCGTCGGAACGGCTTCGGCCCACGCGAAGAAGAGGATGGGTTAATCGGATGAGATGGTTCTGGATCGACCGGTTCAACGTGCTGGAAGAGGATCACGCGCAGGCGGTGAAGAACGTGAGTCTGGCGGAAGAACATCTGCATGATCATTTTCCGGGCTTTCCCGTGATGCCCCGGTGTCTGATGATCGAGGGGATGGCGCAGACGGGGGGCGTGATGTCGGGGAAGCGAGGGAACTTCCGGACGAACGTGGTCCTGGCGAAGATCGCCCGCGCGGTGTTTTATGACATGGTGTTCCCTGGCGACCAGATCGTGTATGACGCGAAGATGATCGAGTCGAACGAGAATGGACACCGAGCGGAGATCCGTGCGACGGTGAACGGGAAGCTGGTGGGTGAGGCGGAGATGATGTTTTTCAATTACCGTGAGCCCGGGGTTCCGGAAGAAAAGCAGCGGAACTTCGTGTTTGCGGAGAATTTTGCGGTGCTGTTGGGGATGCATGGGAACCACAAGAACGCAGTCGGGGCCGAGAAGGGATGATGAAGGGCGCAAGACGAGTCGTCATCACGGGAGTGGGAGTGATCAGTCCGCTGGGGAATGACCCGGCGACGCTGTCGGAGTCTCTGAAGTCGGGTCGATCGGGCGGTGTTCCGATCAGCCGGTTCGAGACGGGCGGATTTCCGATCCGGATCGGTGCGGAGGTTCAGGACTTCGATGCGCGGAAGATGGTTCGTCAGCGCAAAGCGATCAAGATGATGGCCCGCGACGTGCAGTTCGGCGTGGCGGCGGCGGGTCTGGCGATCGACGATGCGGGTCTGGCGGTTCAGGCGAGCGCGGTGGGCGAGGTGAAGGAAGACCCGACGCGTATCGGGGTGAGCTTCGGTGCGGGGTTCATCGACAGCGAGATCGACGAGACGGCGGCGGCGGTGGCGGGGCCGAAGAAGCCGGGATGGGAACAGATCGAAGATTACCGTCAGCGGATGGCGGAAGCGTACGACATGGACGGGTTCGGGAAGTCGCTGATGACGAACCTGTTTCCGCTGTGGCTTCTGAAGTATCTACCGAACATGCCCGCGTGTCACGTGACGATCATTCACGATCTTCAGGGGCCGAACAATTCGATGACGAGCGGGGACGCGGTGTCGCTTCAGGCGCTGGGTGAAGGGGCGCGGATCATCGAGCGGGGTTCGGCGGACGTGATGGTGTGCGGCGGGACGGACTGCACGATCAACCCGCTGAGCCTGCTGGATCACGAGTTGATGAAACGGGTGACGCATCGGAACGACGAGCCGGCGAAGGCGAGTCGGCCTTTCGAGCGGAGCCGCGACGGACTGCTGATGGGCGAAGGGTCGGCGGTGCTGATTCTGGAAGAATATGAGCGGGCGAAGGCCCGTGGGGCGAAGATCTACGCAGAAGTGGTGGGGTACGGCTGCGGGTGCGACGCGTATCGTGTGGACAAGGTTCATCCGGAAGGACGCGGACTGCAGGTGGCGATGCGTGCGGCGATGCGCGACGCGGGGACGGGTCCTGAGTCGATCGACTACATTGCGGCGCACGGTTTGAGCGGGGTGGAAGAGGACAAGGCGGAAACGCGGGCGATCCGGACGGTGTTCGGGTCGGTGGGGGGCAAGGTTCCGGTGAGTGCGGCGACGTCGATGCTGGGGTACGGAGGCGCGGCGTCGGGAGTGCTGGACCTGGTGTGCACGCTGGTGGCGATGGGGGATGGATTTGTTCCGCCGACGATCAAGTATGAGGAAGCGGCCCCGGCGTGCGAGTTGAACATTGTGGCGAATGAGGCGCTAGCGATGCGTGCGAAGCAGGTTCTGGTGGGGAAGTTCGGTCTGTGTGGACAGGCCTCGGCGGTCGTGGTGAGGAGGATGGACTGAGGGCATGACAGTGAGAGAGAGGGGGCCCCGGAAACGGGTCGTCATCACGGGAATGGGATCGGTCAACCCGCTGGGATGCGGTGTTGAGACGGTCTGGAAAGAGCTGCTGGCGGGACATTCGGGTGTCGGGTACGTGGAGTCGTTCAACGCGACGACGTATCCGAGCCGAATCGGGGGAGAGTGCCGAAGCTTCGACCGAGAGGGATTGATCGCGCGTCATCCGGGTCTGGAGCACGCGGGTCGGAACATGTTGTACATGACGGGAGCGGCCGAGGAGGCGGTGGCGGACGCGGGACTGGAGCCCGGGTCGCTGAAGAACCCGGAACGCGTGGGCGTGTACATGGGCGCGGGGGAGGGTGAACAGGACTTCTTCCATTACGTGAGCATGATGTGCGACAGCACCCGTGACGGGGAGATCGACAAGAAAGAGTTCCTTCGGACGGGACTGGAGCGTCTGCATCCTCTGGTGGAACTGCTTCAGGAGCCGAACATGGCTCCGGGGTACGTTGCGGCATGGCTGGGTGCGATGGGTCCGAACGGCAACACGCTGACGGCGTGCGCGGCGAGCTCTCAGGCGATCGGCGAGACGACGGAGATCATCCGCCGGGGTGACGCGGACGTGATGCTGAGCGGCGGTGCGCACTCGATGATCCATCCGTTCGGGATGGGTGGGTTCTGTCTGCTGACGGCGCTGTCGACGAACAACGAGAAGCCCCAGGAGGCGAGCTGTCCGTTCGACGTGAGGCGAGGCGGGTTCGTTCTGAGCGAGGGTGCGGGGGTGGTGGTTCTGGAAGAACTGGAACACGCGAAGGCGCGCGGGGCGCGGATTCACGCGGAGATCATCGGGTACGGCTCGACGGCGGACGCGTTCCGGATCACGGACAGTCACGAGACGGGTCGGGGCGCGGCGGCGGCGATCCGTGCGGCGATCGAAGACGCGGGGATCCGTCCGGAAGAGGTGAATTACATCAACGCGCACGGGACGTCGACGCAGGTGAACGACCGCGTGGAAACGATGGCGGTGAAGCAGGTGTTCGGAGACCAGGCGTCGAAGATCCCGATGAGCTCGTGCAAGGGGACGATGGGGCACCTGATCGCGGCGGCGGGCGTGACGGAACTGATGATGTGCGTCAAGGCTATCCACGAGGGGGTCATCCCCCCGCCGCTGAATTACCGAGAGATGGACCCGGACTGCGACCTGGATTACGTGGCGAACGAGGCACGCAAACATCGCGTGGACGTGGCGATGAAGAACAGCTTCGGCTTCGGAGGACAGAACATCAGCCTGATCATCCGGCGGTACACGGGACGCTGAATTGGAGCGGCAGATGACCGCACTTGCCAACACGTTGGCCGGGATCACCGTGATGGACGGGTTCGTGTACGGGGCATGGCTGCTGATCCTGGTCCTGCTTGCGGCGGTGACGTATGTTCTGACGAAGTACCTTCCGATTATCAGCAACATGTTCCTGGACGTGACGATCAACACGCGTCTTCACCGTGACCGGCGATTCGAAGGGGAATCGGTCCGGTTCAAGGCGTCGGACGGCGTGGAACTGGCCGGGGCGCTGAGCGAGGGGGACGCGACGCAGCCGGTGGTGGTGTTCTGTCACGAGTTCAGCTCGGACCGGCACTCGGCGACGCGGTATTCGGATTTTCTGCGTGAGTCGGGGTATCGGATTTTCACGTTCGATTTCCGGAGTCACGGGGACAGTCCGGCGCCTTCGGGGTACGTGTCGCGGTTGTGGGTGACGAAGGCGGAGTTGTCGGACCTTCGGGGGGCGCTGTCGTATCTTCGGAGCCGGGAGGACGTGAAGCACGACGAGATCGGTCTGTTCGGGGTGTCGCGAGGGGGGGCGGTGGCGCTGTGCGGGACGTCCGAGGGGAAGGGGATGGTGAAGGCTGTGGTGACCGACGGGGCGTATTCGGCCCAGCAGACGCTGTATGACTACATGCGGAAGTGGGTCCCGATATTCGCGCGGGTTCGGTGGGTGTATCAAAATCATCCGGAATGGTTTTTCCGTGGACTGGGGTGGCTTGCGATCCGTCTGAGCGAGCTGAGGATGGGGAGCCGGGTGGCGTCGCTGGATAAGGGTATCCGGGCGCTTCGTCTTCCGGTGCTGATGATCCACGGGGAACGAGACAGCTACCTGGACGTGACGCAGGCGAAGTATCTGGCGGGTCTGAATCCGGAGTTCGTCGACCTGTGGGTGGTTCCGCACGCCAAGCACAACGAGGCGGTGGTTCAGGTGGCCGATGAATACCGACGTCGGGTGACGGAGTTTTTCCTGGCGCACCTGCCTGTTCCGGTGGTGTCGGTTTCGGGTTCGAAGCCGGCGTCCCGGGACACGGTCGAGGGGTAGTTCAAGGACGTTCTCTCCCGGTGGTCTCATCAGACGGAGTTCCCATGCATCCGGACCTGCTTCTGGAGGCCGTTCGGCTTTGGGCATCGCATTACGCCCGTCGGTTCAAGAAACAGGCGGGTCGTATGGAGGCGGTGCAGGAAGCGACGCTTCTTTCAAAGGTTCGTCGTAACGCGGATTCGGAGTTCGGGCGGCGGCATCACTTCGA
>CAZVTD010000113.1:7102-7944 GCA_964629945.1 uncultured Planctomycetota bacterium
TATCCGTTCGGCCCTTCCGGTGACGGACTACGAGTATGTGAGGTCGTACATCGAGCGGTGCATGGGGGGGAGCCTGGGGGCGCTGTTCGGGTCGGGGACGCGGGTGCACATGTATGCTCTGACGAGCGGGACGCATTCGGCGCCCAAGCACATTCCTGTGACAAGCGAGTTCCTGGAAGAATACCGGATGGGCTGGCGGGTGTGGGGTGTCTACACACACCATGACCACCCGGCGGCGTTCAACCATCGGATCATGCAGGTGACGTCGTCGTGGCATGAAAGCACGACGGAAAAGGGCGTGCCCTGCGGGAGCATCAGCGGCTATAACGCGTACATGCAGCCCTGGATCATGCGGGGGCGATACGTTCCGGGACTGGTGCTGCACGAGGTTCACGACGCGGCGGCGAAATATTACCTGACGGCACGACTGACGCTGGGCCGACGGGTGTCGATGATCTGCACGGCGAACCCGTCGAGCGTGCTGTCGGTGATGCGCTGCATGGAAGAGCAGCCGGAACCGCTGATCCGGGACATCCGGGACGGGACGGTTCGTGCGGACCTGGCGATTCCGAGCGAACTGCGGCGGCGACTTTCGAGACAACTGAAGCCCGACCGGAAAACGGCACAGCGGCTGGAGGGGGTTCTTTCGCGGGTGGGATGGCTGAGGCCTGCGGACTGCTGGCCCGAGCTGGCGGGGCTGGCGAACTGGAAGGGCGGGACGGTGGGGCTGTACCTTCGGGAGTATCCGCGATATTTCGGGGAGCTTCCGGTTCGGGACATCGGGCTCCTGGCGACGGAGGGGAGGATGTCGGTGTCGCTGAGTTCGGAGGGGGCAGGGGGGG
>CAZVTD010000114.1:0-1958 GCA_964629945.1 uncultured Planctomycetota bacterium
CCCCCGCACGACCCAGCTCCGGATCCAGCACGCCCAGACCCGCGTGCATCGCACGGGCCGCGATCAGCACCTCCGGAACGTACACCTCGTTCCGTTTGAACTTCCCACCGATCACGCTCATCCCGGCGATCAGCCCGTTGCCCAGGATATCCCTCGGCGGCACCTTCTCGTCGAGTGCCTGCTGCACCAGCTTCTTCACGTCTTCCGCCCTGCCCTGCTGAAGCTTTGCCGAAATCTCCTCAAGGACCTTCATGCTCTGTTCACCTTTCATCAATTAAGTCCTCGCCTGTTCTCCACTTCACTCGGTCCCGGACACTCCCGGGTTTTGCTCTGACGGCGCAACCAACTCCGGCTCCGGAGCCTTCTTCACCTCTTCCGGCATGGCCGGCGGGTTCTCCAGAGCTTTCAACAGCCTCTCGGCCTCCCCGGCATACACCGCGTAAAGGTTCCCCTCTTCGGAACCGGCGGTCTTGATCTCCTCGAAGAGCCCGCGAGCACGATCATAATCCTGACGCTCCACGGCACAATAGGCCAGCCCCAGTTTCGCCCTCACTCCCTCCAGCGAATTGTCCCCCTTTGACTGTCGCACGTCCTCGAACATCTTCTCGGCCTGTTCGAACTGCTTCCTCTCATACAGCTCGTCCGCGTAATCCAGCTTCGCACGGGTCCCGATCGACGTTCCCGCATAATTGTTCACCAGAACCATCAACACCTGCATCCGGTTCTCGGGCGTCACCGGAAGGTTCGAATACAGCTTCTGAGCCTCTGACTCGTCCCGCTCACGACGCACCTTACCATAAATCAGGACTGCCGCGATGATCACCACCAGTCCACCCACCACCGCCACCATCCCGGTGTTGCGTTTCAGCCAATCTCCCATCGTCCCGGCGACATTCTCAGCACGATAATCGGGCAAAGCTTCTCTCCTCAACACGCCAATGCTCTCTAGCACCCCAGTGCCTTGCGCACAATCGCTTCGGCACGCTCGAACATCTCCTGCACTTCCGGTCCACTCAACCCCGCACCCCGGCAAATCCGTTCCGCCTGGCTCCGACTCACAAGGTCCGCCGGCGTGTGACTGTCCGAACCGAAATACAACTTGGCTCCGAACTCCCTGGCCGTCCTGGCCACGTGACCGTTGCTCAGACAATGCCCCTTCCGTCCCGATATCTCCAGCATCACCCCACGCTCGACCGCCAGCTTCACGTCCTCGGCACGGATCAGTCCAGGATGGGCCAGCAGGTCCGCACCGGCTTCGATCGCCGCCCGGTTGGTCCCTTCGATCACCGGCTCCGCCAGCGTCTCACCGTGGACCGTCACCAGTTTTGCCCCAAGAGCACGTGCCTCTTTCACAAGGCTCGCAATATCCTCCCGACGACAGTGTGTCAGCTCACAGCCGGGCACCACCCATATTCCCGTCAATTTCGTCAGGTGCGCCGCCTCTTTCACCAGCCTCGGCAGCACCAGATCGATCAGACTCCCGTCCACGTGATCCGAAACCACCAACCCCCGGTAGCCGGCCACCTCCGCCCGTCGGACCAGTTCGTCGATCCCCAGTTCCCCGTCCGAGAAGAGCGTATGACTATGAAGGTCTATCATGGCTTTTCCACGCGTCCCGTCCACTCTTTTTGGACACCTCTGCCGGTTTTCCGAAGGATGGTACGCCCGACAGGATTCGAACCTGTGACCTTCGGTTTAGGAAACCGACGCTCTATCCTACTGAGCTACGGGCGCTCAAAACCTCCCCTGGAACCTCGACAAACGGTGTTATCATACAGTTACCCCTCACTCTTGCAAGCGGATTAGCCGGATTTTTCGCCCCCGCCTCCACACCCCACGCAATTCACCTTGACACCCGGAACCCCTTGCCTTACATTCATTTGACGTCACGCCTTCGGTGCGTGTTCGGGGGGAACTGATGATCGGCAGACGCCTTGCCTTCCTGTTGTGCTTCATCC
>CAZVTD010000114.1:2004-7925 GCA_964629945.1 uncultured Planctomycetota bacterium
TGGCGCCGCACCTCCCGACCTGGCACACCTTGACTCCATCGTCCGAAACTCCGGACTGCTGGCCCCGGTCTTGGATTCCTATCCTGACGCTGCTGCTCGATGCACCCAGGGTGCCGCTCCCGACTCCTTCATCATCGAATACCTCAGCGGACAGCGTGTCGTCGGCTGGGCAAGCATCCAGGGCGAATCCATTCGAAAGCATGGCCAGGGAACGCCGCCTCCAGCGGAGTTTACCGTCACAAAACTTCCTGAACCCGCCTCGCCCGTCTCTACGCTGCCCACCGTTCCCACCGTCACCCCTTCCGTCATCCCCACTGAGGATGAGCCTTCTCCGGAAATCCCATCCTCCTCCCTGCAGGACACGGACGGTGATCTCTTGCACTGGCTTCTTGAACTGCTCCCCCGCTACCGTCAGTCCGCACTGCTTTGCCTGGCCCTCGTCCTCACCATCCTCATTGCTTTCGACCTACGCATCCTCACCTTCTCGCGCAATCTCGATCTCCTCTCCATCTTCATCGTCGCCCTGGCATCCCTCGGCATCTTCCTCTCCTACGGTTCTGAACAGAACAACGTCCGTCTGGCGGCATGGTCCGTCATCCTCCTGGCCACCCTCTGGCTGTTCATCCGCATGCTCCTCCTGGCCTTCCGTCGCGCTCGCAGGCCCGACTTCGAACCCAACCTTCCCACCTCCGCCCTCGTCGCCATCCTGATCCTCGTCAGTCTGGTTCACTGCGAGAAACTCTTCCGACAGGACGTCGGAGGTTCGGGAGTCTGGTCCGTCCGAGGAGCCCAGCACATCCTCAGCCGAGGAGAACTCCCCTACGGCAAACTCGGCACGAGCATCGCCTATGGACCCGTCCTCTACCTGGCCCAGGTTCCCGCCGTTCTGGCCTTCCCGCCTTCCTACACCGACGAACGCACGGGCCTGCCCGTGTCCTGGGCTCCTGCAACCGACGACCAGAAGACACGCCTTGCTCAACTGCGCGACCAGCTCCGCAGGATCACGCCCGAAGGGACACGCAGCGAAGAAGCCGTCGCGTTGCGCGATGAACTCGCCCAGCTCGAAACCGGCATCAATCACCTGCCACCCGCACGCTCACTCCAACTCAATGCCGCACGTGTCACCGCCGCCGTCTTCGACGCCCTCATCCTCATCGGCCTCATCATCATCGGCACCCGGACGGTCGATCTCCGTGTCGGACTTTCCGTTGCCACCATCTATGCCATGCTCCCCTACACCGTCGATCGGCTGGCCCATCTCAGCACCCTCGTGCCTCTGGCCATGATCGTGTGGGCTATCGTGCTTCTCTCCTATCCCTTCGTTGCCGGGGTCCTCCTTGCGCTGGGGGCTGCTGCCACCTTCTTCCCGGCATTCCTCTTCCCCCTCTGGCTCAACCATTACGTCGGCAAGACCGGCGCGGCGCGTTTTATCCTCGGCTTCCTCCTGGTCGGCCTGCTCTCCCTGGCCGGGGGCTGGTTCTTCACCGACAACTGGACCGCGACACAACTGCGCGAATACTCCTGGTCCCAGGTCGAAATCGAGCTCCAGAACACCGAACAGACGCTCAAGACCCTGCCGATGGACTCCCTCAGGAAAGCCCAACTGGATGACCAGCGTCAGCGTCTTTCTCGCCAGCTCCAGTCGCTCAAAAAACCCTATATTCCCCTCTCATTCTTCTTCAGTCGCATCGTCCTGCCCCAGGAATCTCCCGTTGAGCAGCGTCTCCGTCTTGCCTCTTTCTGGGGACAGGTCCACGCTGCGGGACTCCCGCTCTCCTCCGTACGCGCAATGCTGATGCTCCTGGCCTTCATGTTCTACGTCGCCCTGTTCTTTTTGCCGGGCCAGCCCACCCCGCTGCGTCTCATCACCCTCACGACGGCCGTCCTCCTCAGCACCCAGCTTTGGAAACCCGTCGCGGGGGGACTGGTCACCTGGTACGCGCCGTTCCTGGTCCTCGCCCTCTTGCTGTATGAACGCAAGGACACCCCGAAGAAGCCCGAAAAATTCGTGCCCCTTCAGGACGTCAACATCCAGCCTGTCTCTGCTGTCGAGGATATTGATGCGGAGATCGCCCGTCGCGTTGGACAGCGCCCCGCCCCGCCGAAATGAACACCCATCGAAATGCGTCTTGTGCGTCAGGTCACTCTGACTCGTAGTCTACGATGCTGTACACCGGGATATTCGCCAGTTTTTTCCGACCCGGAAGGAACGAAAGCTCGATCACGAACGCCGCCCCCACCACCGTCCCCCCAACGGTTCCAACCAGCAGCGCACACGCCGCGATCGGCCCTCCCGTGGCCAGCAGGTCGTCGAGCAGGATCACCCGCTGTCCCGGCTTCACCGCGTCGGTGTGGATTTCCAGCGTGTCGCTTCCATACTCCAGGTCATACGTGTGACTGATCGTCTCGGCCGGAAGCTTTCCCGGTTTCCGCACGATCACCAGCGGCAGCCCCAGCTTGGATGCGACTGCCGTCCCGAAAATATATCCCCGCGCTTCCGCCGCCAGAACCACCTCAGCACCCCGCCGCCGGGTCTCCTCGGCCAGCTTATCCACCACAAAACGCATTGCCTCGGGGTTGGCGATCAATGTTGTAATGTCGATGAACACGATCCCGGGCTTCGGAAAGTCTTTCACCCTGCGGATGATCTGCTTCAGGTCCGGCTCATTCGCCTTTGATCCGCCCACGACTTGCCCCCCTTCTAATCGTTCCCGCCTTCGGGTCCCAGCTTTTCGTCAGCCATCTGGGCATTCAGTTTCGCCAGGGCCTCGTTCTCGATCTGTCGCACCCGTTCACGCGTCAGCCCCAGGATCTCACCGATCTCCTTCAGCGTCCGAGGCTCCACCCCACCCAGTCCATACCGCATCCGCAGGACCTTCGCCTCACGCTCGTCGATCGCGTCCAGCAGACGATACAGCGTGTCCTTTTCGAACTGCTCGAACAGTTCCTCGTCGGGAGGCTTGCTCTTCGGGTCCGCCAGCATCTCCGCCAGACCGAACGAACTCTCGTCATCCCCCGGCGCACTGGCCGTCATCGTCTGTGTCGCACGCTTGATCATCCCGATCTTCTCGGGAGGCAGGTGCATCTCCCGGGCGATCTCCTCGATCGTCGGCTGGTGTTTGTGCCGGTCCTGGAGCACCACCGACACCACCTTCGCCTTCGCGATCATTTCCACCATGTACGCCGGAATCCGGATCGTCTTGGCCTTGTTGATGATCGCCCGCTTGATCGCCTGCTTGATCCACCAGCTCGCGTACGTGCTGAACCGGTAGCCCTGTGCCGGCTCGAATCCCTCCACCGCGCGCAGCAGCCCCAGGTTCCCCTCCTCGATCAGGTCCATGAACGTCAGTCCCCGACCCAGGTAATTCCGCGCGATGTTCACCACCAGCCGGAGGTTCGCACGGATCATGTCCTCCCGTGCCGCCTTGTCACCCGTCTGGACACGCTCGGCCAGGGCCTTTTCCTCCTCTGCCGTCAGCAGAGGGTAGCGATTGATCTCCCGCAGATAAGTCTGAAGTGTCGTCTCGGCGATGGCGCACCTCCGTTTCCCGCGTCCCATGTGAAGCCGGCTCGCACCCGGTCACACCAGGCGCGAGCCGGTCGCTGCTTTCCCTTTACGCCTGCGCCGTACCCTCGTCCTGGGGCTTCTCACCTTCGGACGTCGGTTCCGCACCGGCTTCGCACTCGCAAGAGCACTGCTCCGCTCCTGCGGCCGAATCACAGGCACACGCCTCGGTGGATTCCGCCTGAGCCGCGCCTTCCGCGCCGCCTTCAGCCGGCGTCACGGTTTCACCCGCCGCTGCAGCCTGGGCCTTCCGCTCGAACAGTTCCTTGTTATATTCGACCGGCACGCGCTTCAGACTCAAGCCGATCTTCCGTTCGTCGTGGTCCAGACGCAGCACCGCCACGTGCACGTCGTCACCCACCTTCACCACCTCTTCCGGCGCTTCCACCTTCGCTTCCGACAGCTCGCTGATGTGCAGCAGACCCTCAAGCTGCTCGTCGATTTCCACGAACGCGCCGAAGTTCGTCGTCTTCGTCACTTTCCCCTTGATGATGTCGCCCGGGTGGAACTTCTCCGGGATCAGCTTCTCCCATGGGTCCTCTTCCAGCTGCTTCATGCCCAGCGCCACACGTTTCTTGTCCTGCTCCACCGAAAGAACGATCGCGCGCACCTTCTGACCCTTCTTCACCATCTCCATCGGGTGGCTGATCTTCTTCGTCCAGCTCATGTCCGAAACGTGCAGCAGACCGTCGATCCCTTCCTCGATCTCGATGAACGCCCCGTAGTTCGTCAGGTTCCGCACCCGTCCCTCGATGATCGTCCCGGGCGGATACTTCTCCTGAACCAGCGTCCACGGGTTCACTTCCACCTGCTTCATCCCCAGCGAGATCTCCTGCTTCTCCTTGTTGATGTCCAGCACCACCACCTCGATGCTGTCCCCGATCGCCACCACCTCGCTCGGGTGGTTGATTCGACGGGTCCACGACATCTCGCTGATGTGCACCAGGCCTTCGATCCCCTCTTCGAGCTTCACGAACGCGCCGTAGTTCATCACGTTCACCACCTGTCCCGTCACGCGCGCACCCACCGGGAACTTCTCCTCGCTGTTGTCCAACGGACTGGCGCTCCAGCCGACCGTCGATCCCCCCCAGGTCCACGAACGCTCCGAAGTCGGCGATGTTCTTCACCACGCCGGTCCGACGCTCCCCGGGCTGCATCGTCATCAGCAGACGCGCCTTCATCTTCGCACGCTGCTCTTCGATCAGCCGACGACGGCTCACCACGATGTTCCGTCGTTCCACGTCGATCTTCAGGATCTTGCACGTCACGTCCTGACCGATGTACTCCGCAATGTCGCCCGGACGACGGATGTTGATCTGGCTGGCCGGCAGGAACACCGGAACCCCGATGTCCACCAGCAGACCACCCTTGATCTTCCGCATCACCCGACCCGTCACCACGTCCCCTTCCTTGTGCTCCGAGATCACCCGCTCCCAGCCGCGGATCCGGTCCGCTTTGCGCTTGGAGAGCACGATCAACCCCGACTCGTCCTCCACCGCTTCCAGCAGAACGTCGATCGCCGTCCCGGGCTTCACGCCGTAATCCCCGAACTCCCGGAGACTTACGACGCCTTCCGACTTGTACCCAACGTCCACGATGACGTCGTCACCCAGAACGTTCAGCACCCGGCCGGACAGGATGCTCCCGACCTCGAAGTCTTTCACCGACTCCTCGTACACCTTCGCCACTTCGGGCTCGGTCCGCTGACCGACCACTTCCGCCAGCTGCTTCTCCAGCTCCTCCTGGGAAATCCCCAGTTCCTTCACCTTCGCATTCAGTTTTCGCATGAAACACCGTCTCACAGACTGGAACAATCCCGTGCTGGTGACTGCACCGGACTGAGCCGTCTATTGGCGTCCTCCGCGTGGACGCATCCCTTGACCATTTTCCGTCGACCCGCGGCGTCGACCTCGTGTAAACCGGGGCTCACCTACCCCGGCATCCTTTCCAGTTTCTTCACAAACTCGTTTACGATCCAGTCGGGCGTCGATGCCCCGGCCGTTACGCCCGCAACCTTCTTGCCGACCAGCATCTCCGGCTGCAATTCTTCCTTCGTCTCCAGTTGATACGTCGCCACACCCGTCGCAGCGCAAATCTCCGCCAGTCTCGCCGTGTTGGCACTGTTTCGTCCACCCAGCACGAACATCACGTCCACCTGTCCGGCCATATTGACCGCTGCCCGCTGCCGCTCCAGCGTCGCACTGCATATCGTATTGAACACCCTCAGTTCACCGGGCAGCACGTCCACAAGCTGGTGCACCACTTCCTTCAAGGCGCCTTCGTCCTGCGTCGTCTGTGCGATCACCCCCACCTTGTTCGCCCTCAGAAGCGTCTCTGGAAGCTCATCCCCTACCAC
>CAZVTD010000115.1:0-6635 GCA_964629945.1 uncultured Planctomycetota bacterium
GGATGGGGATGGGGAGCGGGGCGTGGGGAGAGGAGATTCTCTGGGATCACAATAACGCGACGCCCGGGAACTGGTTCGATCCGATGAACTGGGATCTGGATCGTCTGCCGACGAATGCGGACACAGCACGAATCAACAAGAATTGTACGGCGACGATCGGAGCGGGCGCAGCCTTTGCAAACAACCTGTATCTTGGCTACACGGGGAACATCTACCCGGGCAGTGGAACGGTTTTGCAGGATGGCGGAACGGCCACGATCACGGATACGCTGTATGTGGGCTACCCAAGTTGGTACGATTACAGTGCGGACGCGCTCTATCGACTCAGCGGGACGGGGGTCCTGAACGTGGAAAGGGAGCTGTTTGTCGATGGGTTCCACGGCACGTTCGAATATTACGGTGGGACATTGAACACGCCTTCGATCCGGCTTGGTGCGGACCTAGGGCAGTTTCTGATAGGGTTCGAATTCGACCTGGGGACTTTGAACTTCGCCAATGACGGATATGGAAGGATCCTCTTCGTCAATGACGTGACGGTAAGCATGCACGCGGGAACGGTCATCGTTCATGAGCTGAATGTCGGGCTGAGCGGCGTGGGTTCAGGTCACTTCGAGCAAGACGGAGGGACATTGACCAGTCAGGATTTGTTGATAGGACGAGCCCAAACCGGGAGCGTAAGGCTGAGCGGGGGCACACTGACGCTCGGCCAAGATGTTCGGATTGGAGACACGGCGGACGGGGAAGGCAGCCTGTATCTGGAGGGCACGGGAGTACTGAACGCGGGGAACATCAAAGTGGGAAACCTGGGAACGGGGACGCTGTATCAAAGCGGGGGTGAGAGCACGGTATCGAGCTACCTGCGGGTGGGGAATGAAACAGGGTCGTCGGGTCTGTATGAGTTGAGTAACGGGACTCTTTCAGCATGGCGGGAGCACATTGGGGTGGCTGGAACAGGCACGTTCTCTCAGACAGGGGGAAGCAACTCGGTAGGAGACACCCTGTTCGTGTACACCTCCGGGAGCACGCCGAGTGAGTACACGCTGAGTGCTGGAAGTCTGACCGCGGCGGCGGAGTTGATCGGGACGAGCGGGGCCGGGATGATGACGCAATCGGGCGGGACGAACGCGACGTCGAGCCTGCAAGTGGGGGCGAGCGGCACGTATTCACAAAGCGGGGGGATCAACGAGGTGGGTACGCTCACCATCAACGCGGGAGGTCTGTATTCGCTGAGCGGAGGCACGCTGCGGCTGGGCGGGAAAACGGATATCCAGGGTGCGCTGAACTTCGAACATGGTCCGTGGACGCTGGACGCGACCGCGGGAATTGTGGACTTACGGAATGCGACGTTCACGGACGCAAGTGAGGGAACACTGACATCCGGTGCGACCTCCCTGACCGTTTTTTCGGCGGGATTCGATCCGACAAGCGCCTTCGGCACCTACAGTCCGAACGGCGTCGTGCACGTGTGGGGAAACACCCTGACGCTGATGCCCGGACAGACGATCATAACCAATGCGAGCTTTCAGCTGGATGATCCCGTGGACAGCCAGGGTGGGAGTCTGCTGGCGCTGTCCGGCACCAACCTGGACCTGCGAGGGACGGTGACGATCTCGAACGGGGGCGTGGTAGACATGGCCAAGGGGAACGTGCGGTGGGACGGGGGCGAAGGCGGAGGCATCGCGGCCTCGGGTGGAGAACTGAAGGGAACCGGCCTGTACGGTGACACCGGCGTGGGGAGCTTTACGCAGGTCGGTGGCAAGGTGGATATAGGATCCGTGATCCTTGGGGGAGAAACAGGGTCAACATGGACGTATTACCTGGGAGGCACGGGGGAATTGGTCACCTGGAGGTCCGTTGTTGGGTCAGCGGGCACTGGAAGGCTGGAGCAGGACGGGGGAAAACACACGGCGTCCTATCTGGAAATAGGTCTCAATGATGGTGGGCAAGGGACTTACGTGCTTTCCGGAACAGGCGAACTGGAGGTCAATGAAACCTGGGTCGGAGGCGGATATGGAGGATTGAAGGGGACGTTTATCCAGAATGGAGGCACACACCAAGCCTCGGGCCTGTACTGTGGATACAGCAGTGGTTCAGAGGGAGATTACTCGCTGAGCGGGACAGGGACATTGAACACCGTTGGGACCTACGTGGGGAATTACGGAAGCGGGACGTTCACGCAAACGGGAGGAACCCACACGGTTAAGGACGATCTCTGGATAGGTTGCGAGAGACCTTCGAGCGGGGCGTATGATTTGAGTGGAGACGCGGTGCTGAACACGGGGGACTCCTACGTGGGTTACTACGGAAGCGGCACATTCGTCCAGGAGGGTGGGAGACACTCGACGAGCGGCTCGCTTTATACAGGCTACTACGCGCCGTCAACCTATACGCTTGAAGGTGGGGAAGTCAATGTAGCCAAGAGCCTGTACGTGGGATACAAGAACGAGGGCACATTCAGACAAACCGACAGCACTGTCCAGGTGGGACAGAATGTGTATCTGGCCTACGACTCGAATGGGAGTGGAGAGTACACCCTCAGCGGAACGGGTGAGCTAAACGCGTCAAGCATCTACGCCGGGTACCGCGGCATCGGTTTATTCCATCAAGACGGGGGAACGGTGAATGCACAGGTCCTGTCGATCGGTTCGAACGGGGGGTATGATTACAGCGGTGGGACGCTCAACCTGATGGGCTTCGAGAACCAGGGAACGTTCGATTGCGGCGGGGCGGCCCTGGCGTTCACCCAGGGGATTATCAACGTATCGGCCGGGAACTACAGCAACACCGAACAATGGTCGTTCAACGGGAATGATCAGTCTCTGCTGATCTACGGTGCGGGTGGATCACCGGAGACCTATTTCGCGAGCTACGCAACGAGTGGTCTGACTCACGAAGCGGGCACAACGCTGGAGATTGTGCCGGGACGCAGTGTGTTGGGTTCCGGGACGATCTCGGACCGAGTCGAGTGCTATGGGAATCTGGACGCCGGCGTCGGCTGGATCAAGCTGAATAACGGGGCATGGATTTCGGGCACGAGCACGGTGGATCTGGGCAGTGGGACGTTGACGGTGAATGATGAGACGTCGGGCATGAGCGGCGATCTCCTGAACGCGACCAACGTCTACGTCGGATCAAGCGGGGTGGGCACGTTCGCCCACAGCCATGGAACCGTGACCGCCGCCTCGCTGCTGGTGGGGCAGAATACCGGCAGCGTGGGGACATATGAGATGAGCGGGGAAGCCAGCGAGGTGTCCGGGGGCAGCCTGACCGTCGGATACGGGGGCACCGGAACGTTCCGTCAAAACGATGGGACGGTCAACCTCTCCTATTCGCTTACCCTGGGACAGTCTTCAGGTTCGTCGGGTCGGTATGAGATTTCGGGTTTGAGCAGCGAACTGCTGCCAACCAGCCTGACCGTCGGCTCCAGCGGTGCGGGGACATTCGTGCAGACCGGCGGCACGGTCAACGTCGGGAATACGCTGACCCTGGGGTCCTCGTCGGCCGGAAACGGGAGCTATGAGATGGGCGGCGGGAGCCTGATCGTGAGGGAATTGCGCGTGGGAAGCTCCGGGACCGGGAAGCTTAAAGTGACTGACGCGGAGTCGGAGATCACGGTTTCGTACAAGCTGTCATTCGGCAGCAAGGGGACGTTCGAAGCCGTGCCTGGAACGACGATCCACATGACGGGTTCGACGTTCGATATCCAAGGCACGGACGAGACGAAACTGGCAGGATTGTCGAACCTGACGCTGATCTACGACGGGCAGAGAGGCGGGAATGATCCGTTCGAGATTGCGGGAAAGGACTACGGGCGGGATCTGGATGGGTTTATCAATAACTTTGCGCTGGGCGGGATCGTGCTGGAAGACCTGGCCGTGCTGCAACTGGTGGACAACTACAGCAATGGCAATCGAAGCGGGGTGGGTGGAAGCGCGGAGGCGATGTATCTGGAGAGCCTGACGATGGTGCCCGGATCCACATTGAACCTTAACGGGAAGCACCTGTACGTGTGCGACCTGGATTATCAGGGCGGGACGATCCTGAATGGGACGATCCTGAGCCTGTGCGCGGGGGATGCGAACGGGGACTGGCGCGTAGACGGGGTGGACCTGGCATCATGGCAGCAGAATTACGATCCGACGGGGATCAACGCGGCGACCAACACCTTCGCGATGGGCGACTGGAACAACGACCAGCGGATCGACGGGGCGGACCTGGCGCTGTGGCAGCAGAATTACAACCCGCTGGGTGCGGGGATGGGGGAATCGGTGCCCGAGCCTGGGACGATGATGCTGGTGGGCAGCGGCGCGCTGGGGTTGGCAGGGATGATGAGGAGACGATGGATGAACTGAGCCGTCGTCAGACGTAGAAACAGCGACATGGGGAGGGTAAACGCCCTCCCCTGCTCTTTTGTACGGGCAGCGGGATGAGGGCGCGGTGGAGGCGGAGGAAGAGTCCTAACGGGTGGGTTTGGGGTCGGTGAGGTTTCGGAATTCGGCCAGGCGCGGGTCGTTGGGGAAACGGCGGGCGAGGTCGGCGGCGAGCTGCTGTGCGGTGGCGCGGTCGCCCGCCTGGAGGAGAGCACGCACGCAGAGGATGCCCGTGGGGAGGGAGGGGTCCTCGTTGTAGACGGGTCGGAGACACTGGAGGGCGTGGGTGGGGAGCTGGGCGGCGAGGTAGAGTTCGCCGAGGTCACGGAGTTCGTCGAGCCGGTGGCGGGCTTGTGCGCGTGCGCGTTCGAGCCAGCGCAGGCCTTCGTCGCGATGGCCGAGGATGAGGTTGCAGCGTGCGATACAGGCGGCAAGCCGCGGGAGATCGGGGTCGAGCTTGTAGGCTTCCATGGCGGAGGCGAGGGCGTCGTCGGTCCGGCGGGAGGCGAGATGGAGGAAGGCGCGCTGGAGTCGTGGCGTGGCGGCATAGGGGTAACGATCGACCCAGGCGATGGAGATTTTGTCGGCGAGGTCGAGACGATTGGCGGCCTGGAAGAGGGAGATGACGGCCAGGGGTTTCCAGTCGAGGGTCCTGGTGGCGAAGAGTCCCTGTGAGGGTTTGACGTCGAGACGTGCCTGGACCGAGGCGGCGAGCGCGTCGAGATCGGCGGGAGGGAGGTCGGGACGCGTCTTTGTTCGAACGAAGATGGCGGCGGCATGGTCGGCGAAGACGAGCTTGAAGTCGGGATTGGCCAGCAGCCGCGTCAGGGGTCTTCCGACGGCACTGGCCAGACCGAGATAGATGACATCGGGAGAGCCGCCCACGGCAGGGGTGGGCATGGGGTAATCGCCGGTGAGGAGCGCGTTGAGGCGGAGGAATTCGTCGGGGGGATAGATTTCGACGCGGCCATCGATGGAGACGAGGTTGTGGGGGTAACGACCGAAGGCGATGAAGCCGCCGATGGCGAAGGAGTTGAGGAGATTTCCGTCGAGGTGGCTGCGTTCGAGGAAGTCGAGGGAGTCGAGGGAGAATTTTTCGGAGACGTCGAGTCCGATGCTTCGTGCGGAGACATCTTCCAGGTGGAGGCGATCGGTTCCGCCGCGGAAGAGCTGGAAGGCGAAGAAGGCGACCAGGAGGAGCGCGACGAGAGGACGAAGGACAAAACGGAACCAGGGTCGCGGATCGAGCTTGAAGCGCGTGCGGAGGTGCAGGAGAACGGCGGAGAGCTGACGGGCGGCGACAAGGACGGCGATGACGGCGAAGAAGGGGACGTTGCGGGAGGCTTTCCAGGAGGCGAAGAGAGAGAGGAGGAGGAGCAGGACATCGGAGACGAAGAAATTGAGGCCCCGAAGGAAAAGGGAGAGGAGCGAGAGGAACACGAGGACGAGCCAGACACGCACCCAGGTGGTGTGGAGGGAATCGAGAGGCGGCATCAGCTCGGTGATGCGCTTCATGGGTCCGGACGAGGCGAGGAAGAGGGTTTTGTAGGGGTAGAGGGCGCCCGCGAGGAGGCCCGGGGTGAGGAGGGTGACGATGAAGGAAAGAGCCCAGACGGCGGCGAGGATCCGCAAGGCGGGGTTGGGCAGCTTCGGGGCGGAGAGGGAACGGTTGTGGAGACGGATGTGGGCGAGGAGTTCACCGACGAGGTAGGCGGTGAGCACGACGTTGCCGATGATGAAGTAGGCGTGGATGTTCGCCCAGAGGAATTGGAGGGGGAGGAGCAGCCAGAGGAGCCAAGGGGCACGTCCGCCACGGACGCGTTCGAGGATGAAGAGGAAGAGGACGAGGAAGAGGAGCGAGACGACCTCGGGGCGGACCTGGAAGCGTGGATAGGAGGCGAGGACGGCAAGGGCGACGAGAGACGAGGAGAGGACGGGGGTGTCGGAATTATAAACGGTCAGAAGGAGGAGGAAGAAGGCGGCCAGGAGGACGAGGGTTTTGGCGATGATGAGTGCGGGGACGCCCGCGAGGGCATAGACGAGCCAGGCGAAGACCTGGAAGAGCCATTCGTGATCGACCCAGGGGGCGCCGGCGAGCGCCCAACTGAAGGGGTCGTGGGAGGGTACGGAGAGGTTCTGACCAATGAGGCGTCCGGCGGCGAGGTGTGTCCAGGCGTCGAAGGCGATGATGGGGGTGAGCGAGAGGAGGACGCCGAGGCCAACCAGCATGGCAATGAGAATAAAACGCACGTCAGTCTCCCGTGT
>CAZVTD010000115.1:6645-7876 GCA_964629945.1 uncultured Planctomycetota bacterium
GGAAGACGTCGAGGGCTTCGGCCGCCGCTTCGGGGAGGGGACGTTCGGGGGACATGGCGAGCCAGTGGATTTCCGGGAACCGACGCAGCCAGGTGAGCTGTCGCTTGGCGAACTGCCGGGTGTGGAGCTGGACGAGGGCGATGGTCTCATCAAGGGAGTGTTTTCCGGCGAGGTGGTCGAGGACTTCGGCGTAGCCGAGTGCGCGGGAGGCGGTGGGTCCGAGGGCACCGAAGCGCTGGAGAAGCGAGCGGACCTCGTCGACGAGTCCGAGGCGGAACATGTCGAGGACGCGCGCGTTGATGCGGCGATAGAGGACGGGACGGGGCCAATGGGGTGCGACGATGAGGTGGGGACGCTGGCGTTCGGGGTCGGCCCACTGCTGCTGGAGGTCGGAGATGGGGGAGCCGGTGAGGTGGAAGACTTCGAGGGCGCGGACGATGCGCCGGGTGTCGTTGGGATGGAGGCGCTGTGCGGCTTCGGGGTCCACGGCGGCCAGTTCGGCGTGGAGCGCGTGGGGGCCGAGATCGCGTGCCCGCTGGTCGAGCGAGGTGCGGAGGTCGGGATCGGCGGCGGGTCCGCGGAAGAGTCCGGAGATGAGGGCTTTCATGTAGAGGACGGTTCCGCCGACGAAGAGGGGGGTGAGACGATCGGCGGCGAGGCGGTCGAGGGTGGCGGAGGCGGCGTGGAGATAGTCGGCGACGCTGAAGGGGCGGTCGGGGGTGACGAGGTCGAGGAGGTGGTGCGGGAGACGGGCACGGTCTTCGGGAGAGGGCTTGGCGGTGCCGAGGTCCATGCCCTGGTAGCCGGACTTGGTATCGATGGAGAGGACGTGCGCGTGGAGGGGGGCGGACAGGAGGAGTGCGAGGTCGGACTTTCCGGAGGCGGTGGGTCCGACGAGAAAGAGCAACGTTGGCTCTGGAACTTTCGGGTCTGACATGGGGGTCAGGGTACGCCAGGGGCGGGGTGAAGTCAACGGGTTTTCGTTGCGGGACGGGGGTGGAAGGCGTATGATGGAGGTCGATGGTCATCGCCGACGCTTCGACGTTTGAGGCAGGAAATCGTCCGAGCGGAAACACAAGGGACAAGCCCATGGAGACGGAAGAGGTCAGCACGCCGACGGCAGCAGCGGAGCCGGAGGTTCAGGAGAAGCGGAAGTCGAAGGGCAAGGGGTGTCTTCTGGCGGTGGGGGTCCTGGTGGTGGGGATTGCGTATCTTGGGGTGCAGAGTTATC
>CAZVTD010000116.1:0-7700 GCA_964629945.1 uncultured Planctomycetota bacterium
CCCGGCCCGCCCTCGTGCGACTGGATCACCCAGGGCGCGTCGTCGCTGACCTCCTTGAAGAGCTCCAGCTGCTCCTTGTCCACCCACGCGTCCGACATGATCCCCAGCATCATCGCCTCTTCCAGACCTCGCTTCTTCATCCGGCTGCGTACCTCGGCGAACAGCGGCTTCCACAGCGCCTTGCTCGTTTCCACCTGGTAATGCGTAGGAAGCTCCACGATCTCGGCCTTCTTCGTCTCCGGGTTCACCACCGTCACCAGCGGACCATGTCCCAGCGTGCCGCCCTCCTTGATCACGCTCTGCGCCATCTGCGCCTTGCGGAACACCCGACTGTCCCATTTCTCCATCTTCTTCGGGTCCGCCAGCGTATCCGCGGGGATCATGTAGTGATCCCACACCACGAAGATCACCAGCTTCGGCTTCCCCATCGCCTTCTCCGCAACGTCCAGATACCGTTCCATGATGGAGAAGTCGTACTCGAACTTTTCCCCTTTCTCGATCCACCGCACCATCGACTCTTCGTTCCCCAGGTTCGTGTGACAGATCAGCGGAATGTACACCGTCCTCGATCCCGTCTCACCGATCAGCTTGAACGACTGCTCGATCATCTCCCAGTGCTTCTCGCTCCACAGCGGAACGTTGTACTCCAGCGCCGACGTATCCGGACACTCGATGACGTCCACCCACGTCCGATAGTCCTGCGTATCGGGCAGAACGTAATCCGCCACCCGCATCTCCACTGGCACCACCACCGCCTTCTCGCCGGTCGCCTCGATGGTCACCTCTCCCGTGTACACCCCCGCCTTGGCGTCCGCCGGAACCTTCACCGTAATCCACACCGGTACGGTCGCACCCGCAACGGGCATCGGTTGTCCCGCCACGTGCCGGATCGTCTTCCAACTCTGCTTGAACTCGGGAACCTTCACCTCGAACGTCTCCAGAGGTTCATCCGAAAGCGCCCCCAGCAGGTGCTGAAACGCCGTATAGGGTCGACGCATGTTGTCCTTGCTTCCACTGGCGATGTTCAGATCCTGATCGCCCCACACGATCCCATACCGGATGTGCACGTTCCCCGCCGCGATGCTTCCCCCGTCGCACTTCAACGCCCCGGGCGTCACCTTCAGTCTCTTGATCGCCTCCGTCGAGCCCACCACCACCTTCCCCGTGAACTGACCGTTGCGTGCCCCCTCGATCCGAACCGCACGCAGCGCCTCGCACGGGTTCCCGAAATCCAGGTCGAAGTCTCCCACCAACGGGTCCGCGTTCCACACCTGGAATCCCTGCGGACGCACCGTATTCGGCGCCAATCCCGATCCATCCGACGCCGTCAATCTCACTTGGATGATCTCGCACACCAGCGTGTCATACTTGCCGTCCTTCGAGGGCTCCGGATACGCCGTCCGGACCGCCTCCAGACCCAGCACGTTCACGCCCTTCTTCAGCAGTCCCTTCGGAATCGTCAGGTCCTCGAGGCTCCGTTCCTCTCCGGGCGCTCCCTCGGCAACCGTCTTGTCCTTCTCGATGTGTTCCCGGCGGACCTCCTCGCCGTTCATGTACACGATCAGCCCGCCCCGGTAGCTCACCGACAGCTTCAGGTCGTTCACTGCCCCCGGGTCCGTCACCATGAACTTCCCCCGAAGACATCCCGTCGCCGTCAACCGCGTCTTCACCAGGCGTCTCAGCGAACCCTGGCTCCACGAGTAATCGTCGAACTCCGGCTTCATCCACCCCTCCGCCGGTTCCGGTGTCTCGTAATTCAGCCAGATATACTTCAGACTCACCGTCTCCCCGTTGGCCAGAACCGGAGGAGCCAGCTTCGCATACATCCGCCAGTTCCCGAACGTATCCAGCACGACGGTGCGCGGCGGCGCCGCCGGTGCCGCCGTGTCCTGTCCCCACGCCAATCCCATCCCTGCTGCCAGAACAAATGCCACCGCCCCTGCGATCCCTGCCCTCACGGCCTCTCTCCCTTTCTTGTGCTTCACTTTCCCTGGGGTTCCACGCCTTTGGCCTGCAATGCACGACTCACCTTGCCCGCCAGCTCATACAACTGCGCACTCCGTTCATGGAACCCCGAGCCCAGGAACCATGACGTGCCCGAATTGTTCAGCCCCGACCAGTTCGACCGCCAATTCGCAGGCTCCTTCTCCGAGCCGTGCAGTTCCTGGTCGCTCATCCCCAGCCACATCATCATGTGACGTCCATACAGATAACCTTCCACCTGCTTCGCCAGCTCGTCTCCCAGTTTCTTCTTCAGCCCCTCGTCATACAACGCCTTCTCCAGCACGATCCGCGCCTCGCATTCCTGGACCCCTTCCCGGAACGCCTCCATCATGTCCACCGCAACCGGTCCGTCCGGCCCAGGCCCCAGCAGCGCCGTCGTGATGTTCAACTGTCGCCAGTCGCTTTCCGGATATCGGCCCCACGCACGTCCCACGCGCTCACCCTTCTTGTTCCGAAGCACAGGCCAATACTCCCCCCCGATCCGGCCCTGGCCGCGTTGTCCACCCGTAATCTGAACCTCCTCGAACTGACGCCAGCGCGTCGTCGCCTCCAGTTCACGCCAGCCGTTCGACCGGTCGAACGCCGCCGCCAGTCCCGACGCCCCCCACCCCATCATGCTCTTCACACCCGTTCCGTAATACCCACCGGGCGGACGGTTCCCGTTGTCGTCCGAATACTTCACCGACCACACCACCGTCTGATACCCGATCGTATATTTCCCGTGCATCTTCCGTCCGCCCCGAAGACCCTCGTGCGATTGCAGCACCCAGGGCACCCCTCCGCTCAGCTCGCTGATCAGCGCCATCTCCTCGTCTTTCGCCCACGCGTCCGAAAGCAGGCCCGTCATCATCGCCTTATCGAGACCTCGCTTCGCCAGACGTTCACGGATCCCCTTCATCAGCGGACCCCACAGTTTCCGGCTCTCTTCCGTCTCGAACAGCGTCGGAAGTTCCATGTTCTCCGTCTTGCCCGTCTCGGGGTCCAGGACCGTCACCACCGGGCCGCTGCCCAGTTCCACGCCCTTGCGCTCCGTCAGGAACTGGGCCATCTGCCTCTGCCTCGATCCCGCCTTTCCTTCCGTCGCGTCCTTCGCGGGCATCATGTACGTCTCCCACACCACCGGAATCACCAGCTTCGGCTTCCCCATCGCCTTTTCCGCAACGTCCAGATACTTCTCCATGATGCTGTAGTCGTACTCGCACGTCCCGTCCGCCTTCCTGATCCACCGCACCATCGACTCCTCGTTCCCGAGGTTCGTGTGCGCGATCAGCGGAATGTACACCGTCCGACTCCCTGTCTCCCCGATCAGCCGGAACGACTGCTCGATCATCTTCCAGTGCTTCTCGCTCCACAGAGGCACCTCATACTCCAGCGCCAGCGTGTCCGGACACTCGATGACGTCCACCCACGAGACGAACTCCTGCGTATCGGGCAGCGTGTAATCCGCCACCGTCAGCTCCACCGGAACCTCCACCGGCTTCTCACCGGCCGCCTCGATCTTCACCTTCCCCGTGTAGCGGCCTGAACCTGCGTCCTTCGGGACCGTCACCGTCAGCCACACCGGAACCACCGCTCCGGGCACCGGACTGAAATCCGCTTTCGCCGGCCTGTCGAAAGGCCCCCGAACAGGCTCCATCACCGCCACCTCGGCCGGCGCCTTCTCCAGGAGCAGCCCCATCCGGTTCGAGCACGTCGGATACGCTCCGATCCTGTCCCGCGTGAAGAACCGCTGGGTTCCCCAGGGCGCCCCGTATCGCACCCGAACGTTCCGTCCAGCGACCACGCCCCCGTCGCCCTTCAGGTCGCCCGCCGTCACCTTCAGCCTCTGGATCGTCTTGGTCGAGCCCACCATCACCTTCCCCGAAAACGCCCCGTTGCGCGCACCCACGATCTTCACCGCGCTCAGCGGCTCGCACGGGTCCCCGAAATCCAGCGTGAAGTCCGTCGCCATCGCCTCCACGTTCCACACCTGGAACCCTTCCGGACGCACCACGTTCTGAACCACCCCCGACCCCGCCGGAGCGCTCAGCCGCACGCTCACGAACTCGCACGCGTTCTCGAAGTAATACCCCGCTGCCTCCGCCACGGGAGACCTCACCGCCTCCAGGCGCAGAAGGGGCACCCCGGGCTTCCCCCCGTCTATCGGGAGCTCGAATCCCTCCAGGTGCCGGGCCTCCCCCGCAGGCCCCTCCGCAAGCGAAGCGCCCGCTGCGATGTGTGCCCGCTGCACTTCCTTCCCGTTGACGGTCACGATCAGTCCGCCCTTGTACGTCACCGACAGCGTCAGTCCCGTCGCCTTTCCCGGGTCCGTCACCATAAACTTACCCCGCAAACTCTCCCGCTCCATCAAAGGCGTCTTCGGCGCCAGCGTCAGGGGACCCTTGTACCACCCCGAGTCATCGAACCCCGGGGCCGTCCAGCCTTCCGCCGCACCGGGCGTCTCGTAATTCATCCACTCGTGCTTCACCTTCACCTTCTCGCCGCTCGCCAGCATCGGGGGCGCCAGCTCACCGAAAATCCGCCACATCCCGTACGTATCCAGCACGATCACGCGGGTCTCCGCCGCCGGTGTCGCCGCGTCTTGTCCCCACGCGCTGCCCGCGCACAGGACCAGGACCATCACCGCCCACCACGTCCCTCTTGCAGAATGCATGACGCCTCCCGTTCTGTGATTCTCACTGTCCAGTCTCTGCGTGTTTCTCCCGTGCCCTCGTCGCGAGCGCAGAAATCCTTCATATATGGGTTTCGTCTGTGAGCCCGTCTTTGCATCGAATGACGGATGTCGCCAAAAAAACGGGGCCGCTGCCGGGGCCCCGGAACTCGCCTGCCGCTCAGATTCTTCGACGCCCCGCCTGCTCCCTTGCACTCATCTCACGGTCACCACCGTCGTCTGGACCCCCGCGGCTCGCGCCGCCTCCAGGACGTCCCTCGGCATCCCGTCGTCCGTGATCAGAGTCTCGATCTGACTCAGGTTCCCGAAAGGCGTGAACTCGTGACGGTTCGCCTTGCTCGAATCCACCAGAAGAACCACGTGCTCCGCACTCTTCAACTGCAGACGCGTCACCCGCGCCACCCGCGGGTCGATCGCCGTCAGAACGCCGTTCGCCGATATGCTGTCCGTCCCGATGAACGCACGGTCCACGTGCACCTGCGACAGGTGTTCCTCCAGCAGCGGTCCGAACAGCTCGGGCGAATCCTGACTCACCGTGCCCCCCACCAGGTCGCACGTCACGCCCTGTGCCCCAAGCAGGGCCGACACCGTCGCCAGGTTCGTCGTCACCACCGTGATCCCCTCGCGAGATCGCAGTTCACGCGCCATTGCCACCGTCGTCGTCCCCGATCCGATCAGAATCCGTTCCCCGGGCTTCACACTCTCAGCCGCCGCCTGACCGATCGCCGCCTTCTCACGACGCGATCGCTTCACCTTCTCCGCCATCGTGAACGCCAGCCTCACCCTCGGCGTCGCCACCGCACCCCCGTGCGTGCGGATCAGCAGACCCTCTTCCTCCATACGCCCCAGGTCCCGACGGATCGTCATGTTCGAACACTTCAGACGCTTCGCGATGTCCGATACCTTCGCCGACGTCTCCACGTTCAGATACCGCAGAATCATCTCGCGACGATGCACCAGCGCTCTCATCTCGGTTCCTCCCCGTTCTTCGGGTTCCCTTCGGCCTCGCTCATCTCGCCACCTCATCGGCTTGAACGGAAAAACAGCCCCCTCGCCTCGGTCTTGCCGACCGCACTCCCCGGATAACATGGAAGCCACCCCGCCCAAGCATCGCAAACGGGATGGCTTCCTGTTCGTGGCCGACAGCCGCTTCCCAGGTCCTGTGAAGCATGGGCTGCCGACCGGAGCGGCCTGATGTCATCCCCCCTGTGCTTCTCCGCTCGCTGACTCACGGCCCCCAGCCTCCCCCGCCTTCATGACATTCTGCCTTGGCGTGCAGAAAAACCCTTTCGCAGCAACCCACATGCCAAACCCCAATCACTCAATGTGCGTACGCACGTTCGCAGTCGCAACTTCCTTTTGGATAACCAGATAGCGCATTGTTCGATTTGAACAAAATCCGGCCCCCCGATCCCCGCCATTCCGGCGTGTTTGATAATTTCAACATCCTCCTTCCTTCATCCTTATCCGTCATGACATAACGCCTTCATTGAAAATCACTTGCGGCATTCCCAACACACGATGTCCGAAATGAACACTCAGAGCCTGTTTCATCACCCGCTCCGTCGGCCGAAGCCAGGATGGGGTTATGAAACAGTCTCTTACAAAACAAGCCATCCCGGTCCGAACTGGACCGGGATGGCGTTTACCACAACATCAGCCCGTGCATCGTGCTTTCTTAGCCGATCAATCTCCGTCTCACCACGCCCGCCAGACTCAGGATGCCCGTACCCACCAGCAGCATCGTCCCCGGCTCCGGAACATCGCCCTCGCTGCTCACCGAATTCAGCGGAATGAAGCGCAGGTACGTTGCACCCGCCGTATACATGTCCGCCAGGCTCGAATCCACCGTCGGATCCAGGAACGTCAGCACCTCACCGTCGAACTGGCCGGTCGCATCCAGACCATACACCTTGAAGATGGCGCCCGTCGCACTCGTGCCGCGATACGTCCACAGCACCCAGTGCCCGCCCGGGAACAGCTCGTCCGCCGGCGCCACCTGCATCACGTCCCAGGCCTTCACGTTGTTCGCCACCGAAGTCCCGCAGCCGCTGTCCCACACCTCGCCCGCGTCCCACCAGTCGCCGTCATCGTTCTGGTCCTCGCCATGCGCAAACTTGTGGTAAATGGAGGGACTGGACTTGTAAGCGCCGTAGTAGACGTCCAGCAGTCCGTCGCCGTCCACGTCTCCGGGCGTCCTGATCCCGCAGCCGCTCGAATAGGCCAGGTAATCATGCGCACAGGTGTCTGACGTCATGCTCACCAGCGTGTAGCCGGTTTCAGTCTTGTACACCGCGTTGAAGCCCGTCGAATTCCTTCCTGCCATCATGCCGAACTCCGCGCTGTAATCATCGAACACCGTAACGCTCTTCACTGCCGTCACTGCCGTGCCGTTGTCATACATCCCGTCGCTGTCCGTGTCGCACCAGACCGCGCCGTCCCGGTTCGTCCCGTAGCCGTTGTTCGCGATCCCCAGCGCACCGTCGGCCGCACCATTGGGCAGGAAGCTGCTCGTCACCACCTGGTAGGCGTTCGTGCTGCCGCCACCGTTCGTCCCGGGAAGACCCGCCACATCGCTCACGTAGACCCCCGGGTTCAGGTTGAGGATCGTCCCGTCAGGACGACGCACGTCATACCGCACGTACGTCCCTGCTGCCGTGGCGTCATACGCCAGCAGCAGACTTGCGTTGCAGTAGGTCCCGCCCATGTCCGTGTTGCTGCCCGTGGTCTCGTCCGCCCAGAACAGAACGTTCGGATTCGTGTAGTCCCCGAGGGTGTTGATCGTGTCCAGATACGTGCACGCGCCCGTCGTCACCACGTTCCCGTCGTTGTCCACCGTCTGCCAGTCCGAGTTCACGTTGAAATACCAGATGACCTGGTAGCCGTCCTTCTGATTCACCATCCCCTGGCATTTGCTTTGGGCGTAGAACGTTCCCGCCACACCTGCCGGCACCGCCAACGCCATACCGCTCATCGCCAGCACCAGCACAACACCCACGATCGCCTTCCGCATCAGAACACCTCC
>CAZVTD010000117.1:0-7679 GCA_964629945.1 uncultured Planctomycetota bacterium
GGTAATCCCGCCCCGTACCGTCGAACCCAACCCCCAACTGCAGCCCGTCGATCTCCTTGCCCCACGCCACCTCCCTCTTGCTCTCTTCCCCTTTCTCAGGCCCCGCGGCTTCAGCCGGCCCTCCCGCATCTCCCGGCGTGCCCTTCTCGCCCAACGGCACCACCAGCACCACCGCCACCGTCGCCAAGGCCGTGAAGACCGTCCCTGCCAATGCCCACTTTGTCAGCTTCTTGATCCGATCTCGCCTCTCGGACAGGATCGCCTCCACCCGCGCCAGAAACGCGCTTTTGGTCAGCACGATCCCCGCCGCCAACTCCGTCGTAATCGCCCTCCGCGGCAA
This sequence comes from uncultured Planctomycetota bacterium, assembly GCA_964629945.1. Classification (GTDB taxonomy): domain Bacteria; phylum Planctomycetota; class DG-23; order DATKVD01; family CAZVTD01; genus CAZVTD01. The sequence goes on from CAZVTD010000117.1 coordinate 341, forward strand.
CTCCTCTGCCCGTCGTGCCAGCATCTTCGCATACGCCACCGCCTCGTCGGTCGCCTCCAGCACCGCGTCGTCACACGCCATCTCCGACACGCGCCACAGTTGGCGGCACCCCACCCACACCAACGGATGGAAAAAGAACACCGCCCGGATCACTGACGCTATCCCCAACACCAGCGGATCGCGTCGTTTCACATGGCTCAACTCATGAATCGCCACCTTCTCCAACTCCCCGTCCGTCACCCTCTCGGCGAACCCAGCCGGCAGAAGCACCACTCCCCGACATGCCCCCACTGTGATCGGCGTATGCACCGCCTCACTCTCCAGAATCCTCACGCCTCGCCGCAACCCCACCTGCTTTCCCGCTTCCTCGAAGATCATCCTGACGCGCGCATTCGTGACCGCTCGACCACGCCTCACCCATCCCCATATCCGCACCCGCCCCACCGCCACCAGCCCCACGAATATCCCCACTCCTGTCACATACCCCATCAGCCCCATCGCCCACGGATAGGCCCAGACTGACGGTCCTGTCTCTCCCCGTTCCGCCTCAGACTCCGCTTCCGAGGCGACAATTTCCACCTCTGACGTTTCCACCTCTACTCCAGGTGCCGGTTTGGGGATGAACTCCGCGACGGACACCGTCTTTTCCGCCTCGTATATCGGTATCACCGGAATCTCCGCTTTCGGCGTCGCCAGCCTCGTCCCCGCCCAGTTCAGAACCGGAATCATCGGCACCGCCAAGAGCGCCGCCGCCCACACCATGCTTCGCACTGACGCACGTCGATGACGCAGCACCCATGCCAGCACACACGCCGCACCCAACACGATCGACGACTGCCACAGCAGCGACACCAACAGCCATACCCCGCGAAATCCCACCCCATCCAGCCACTTCAGCCATGCCTGCACGTTCATGACCGATTCTCCCGCTCTGCGATCAATGTCTTGATCTTCTCCATGTCCTTCTCATCCACCTCGCGGCTGTCCAGCAGCGCCGCCACCATCAGCGTCGCCGATCCCCCAAACGCCCGCCTCAGCAGGTCCGTCACCAGCGACCCCATCGCTTTTCCCTCGCCCACTTCCGCCCGGTAGTAGAAAAATCGCCCCTCTTTCCGCCGCGATACGTACCCCTTTCCGTCCAGGATTGACAGCACTTTCCGGATCGACCCGTCCGAAAGCTCCCGTCCCTTGCTCCGAAGCACCCTCTGGATGTCCTCGCTCGTCACCTCACCCTTGGCCGCCCAGATCACCCCCATGAACTCCAGCTCGACCTCCGTCAACGTCCTTGTCTTGCGCCTGGCCATCTCTTTTTCCTCCCAGCCGTTAGTCACGAGAATTCTATCTCGCTAAATATCTTTCCCTACGGCTGCCCTCTCGTCAAGCTGAAAAACGAGAATTTCTTCTCGTTTCAATCCGGACATTTCCTTTGTGCGCTTCGCCAGATTGCAAACCCCTTTTCCCTCTTGATTAATGCGACTTACAACGATATCTTTCCTTACTTTCGTGTCCGAGTGTCGGCACGGTCTTTCTGGTTCTTCTCAGGAGGTCAATATGGCTCTTAACCCCTTTGAAATCACGCAGAGACAGTTGGACAGCGTCGCCAAAATCCTCAAGCTTGACCCGGGAACTCACGCTTTCCTGCGTTCACCCATGCGCGAGCTTCACGTCAGACTGCCCATCCGCATGGATGACGGTTCCATCAAGGTCTTTGACGCCTTCCGCGTCGTCCACAACGACGCACGGGGTCCCGCAAAAGGCGGCCTTCGTTTTCACCCCGAAGAAACCCTCGACACCGTCCGGGCACTGGCCACCTGGATGACTTGGAAAGTCGCGCTCGTCGGTGTCCCACTCGGCGGTGGAAAAGGTGGGGTCGTCTGTGATCCCAAAACCATGAGCCCCGGGGAAATCGAACGCCTCAGCCGCGCCTATGTCCGCGCTATCTACGACAACGTCGGACCGGAGAAGGACGTGCCCGCTCCCGACGTCTACACCACTCCCCAGATCATGGCCTGGATGATGGACGAATACTCCACCATCGCCCGCAAAAGTCAGTTCGGTGTCATCACCGGAAAGCCCATTCCCGTCGGGGGCTCCCTCGGACGCAACGACGCCACCGCAAGGGGCGGCATCTACGTGATCCGCGAAGCCGCCAAGGAATGTCAGGTTGACCTCTCCCGCGCGACCGTCGCCGTCCAGGGCTATGGCAACGCCGGATACTTCGGCGCTCACCTGGCACACTACGACCTCAATTCCAAGGTCGTCGCCGTCAGCGATTCCAAGGGAGGCATCTACAATCCCAAGGGACTCGAACCCGACGCCGTCAAGCGTCACAAGGACCAGACCGGGTCCGTCGTCGGCTTCCCGGGCGCAAAACCCATCACCAATGAGAAGATCCTCGAGCTCGAAGTCGATATCCTCCTGCCTTCCGCTCTCGAAAACGTCATCACCGACAAGAACGCCGACAAGGTCAACTGTAAGATCCTCGGCGAACTCGCCAATGGTCCCACCACCCCAGAAGCGGATGACATCCTCTACAAGAAGGGCGTGCATGTCCTGCCCGACTTCCTCTGCAACGCCGGTGGCGTGACCGTCTCCTACTTCGAAATGGTCCAGAACTTCTACATGTACTACTGGGGTCTGGATGAGGTCCACAAGAAGCTCGACGCCATCATGACCGCGGCCTATCACAGTGTGCTCGATACGGCCCGTCGTCACAAGATCAACATGCGTCAGGCGGCTTATGTGGTCTCCGTGGAGAGAGTTGTGGAGGCGATGAAGCTGCGCGGATGGGTCTGAGGGCTCAACTCAGCCGCTAACGCCCCGTCCCGGCTTTCGGGATGGGGCGTTCTTTTTTCGCTTGCCTGACACCACCTCCACAAATCCTACATTTTCGTAACCCGACCGCTCAGGCTGCGGAATCGGGCTCCCTCCATTGTGCTTCAGACAGCAGCGCCCCGTCCCGGAATCCGGGACGGGGCGTCTTTCAATCACTCAAAGAATCGGTAGATAACGGGAAATCTCATACTCGCTGACGTGCGTGCGATAGGCGTCCCATTCGATCTTCTTGTTCGCAATGAACTTGCCGAAGATGTGATCGCCCAAAGCCTCGCGCACCAGTTCGGACTTCTCCGTCAGGCCGATCGCCTCGTCCAGACTTCCGGGCAGCGACTCGATCCCTCGCTTGACCCGCTCGGTTTCGGACATGTGGAAAATGTCCTCTTCCACCGGCTCGGGCAGCTTATAGCCCTTCTCGATCCCCTTCAGTCCCGCCGCCAGCATCACCGTAAACGCCAGATATGGATTGCACGCCGGGTCCGGACAACGGAACTCCGCTCGCGTCGCCTTCTCCTTGCCCGGCTTATACATCGGAACACGGACCAGCGCCGACCGGTTCCGACGTCCCCACGAAACATACACCGGCGCCTCATACCCGGGAACCAGACGCTTATACGAGTTCACCCACTGCGCCACCACCGAGCAGATCTCACGGGAGTGCTTCAGCAGGCCGGCGATGTAGGCCTTGCCTTCCTTGGAGAGATGATACTTGTCCGAGGCGTCGAAGAAGGCGTTCTTGGAGCCCTTGAACAGCGACTGGTGAACGTGCATCCCCGATCCGTTCTGTCCGAACAACGGCTTCGGCATGAACGTCGCATAGACACCATGCTTCATGGCGACTTCCTTCGCGACGAGACGATACGTCATCGCGGCGTCCGCCATCGTGAGGGCATCGGAATACCTCAGGTCGATCTCGTGCTGGCTGGGTGCAACCTCGTGATGGGAATACTCGACCCCGATACCGAGACTTTCCAGAACCATGATCGTATCACGCCGAAGGTCGTTCGCCACGTCCAGCGGCGTCAGGTCGAAGTAACCCCCCGCATCCAGAACCTCGGGCGCACCCGTCGCACTCTTGAAATAGAAGAACTCCAGCTCCGGACCCACGTAGAACGTGTACCCAAGGTCGGCCGCCTTTTTCAGCATCCGCTTCAGCGCGTTGCGCGGGTCTCCCCCATAGGGCGTGCCGTCGGGATTCAACACGTCACAGAACATCCGACCCACCGGCGTCGTCCCGTTCTCCTGCTCCGGAAGGAAGACCAGCGTGTTCGGGTCGGGCTTGGCGATCATGTCCGATTCCTCGATCCGCGCATACCCTTCGATCGACGACCCGTCAAAGCCCATCCCCTCGTCCAGTGCCCCTTCCAGCTCTTCCACCGTGATCGCAAAACTCTTCAAAATGCCCAGAACGTCCGTGAACCACAAACGGATGAACTTGGCTTTCTTGTCCTTAACCGTCTTGAGGACCCATTCTCTGTCTTTGACCACCATAGCGAACTCCTGCTAAAAATTTGGACCGGAGGACCCCAAGCTGATCGGCACGAGCCCGATGCCTTGATGGGGCATACTTGGGGACGAACGAGAGAGATACTAGCAAATCCCGTGCCAAGAAACACGGATATCGCATAACATGCTGCAGAAAAAAGAGTTACAATTTTTAAGCCAAATCGGGATAACTGACAAAAACCACCAATAGGTAGTAATTTGGTTAAATTGCCTACATAAATGTATCTTTCTTGTCCCTCGCCCTCCAGCAGGAGTCCCGTACAGCACCAGGCCTCCCTTGGGGAGGCCTGGACGTATCACAAGGGGATCCGTCCCACCCTACTCCTTCTCGCACACCACCCGGAACCCGGTTTCGCGGAGCGGGATACCAACGCCCTGCGCCAGACGGAATGTCGCATTGCACTGATCCGGACCGTAATTCATGGAGCCCCCGCGGGCGACCTTGATCCCCACCCCTGCTTTGTTTCCCGTCGGATCGATCTTGTCCTCGGAGTTGTAGTTGGCAGAATCGTTATCGCTCACCAGTTCCCACACATTCCCGATCACATCATAGAGTCCCCACGGATTCGGCTTCTTCGTCCCCACCGCGGATGATCGGTCACGCCCGGGACCGTTGCCGCTGTAAACCGCGTAGTAGCCCATCTCACTGGAGTCGCCACCCCAGTACCAAGGGGTGTCGGTGCCCGCCCGACAGGCGTATTCCCACTCCGCCTCCGTCGGCAGACGGAACGTCTTCCCCGTCTTCTCCGAAAGCTTCTTACAGAACTTCTCCGCATCCAGCCATAGCATGTACTCTACGGGATGGTCCTCGCCCTTCGTATGGCTTGGATTCTTGCCCATCACTGCCGTGTACTGCGCCTGGGTCACCTCCGTGACGCCCATCCAGAACGGATTGGTGAGGATCACCTCGTGACGTGGACCGGACTTGCTCCCATCGGCGTTCCCCATCATGAACTTCCCGCTCGGAATCGACACCAGCTCCATCGTCACCCCGTTGCCACAGTCCACCGTTATCTTCTTGGCGTCCCCCGAAATCCTGTCCCCGCCCGAGTCGCCAGACCCGACGGTCCCATCTGCAGGTTTGGTCGGCTCCGTCTTCTCGCCATCACCCCGTCCGCAGCCCGGGACCACACAGAACGCAACCACCACAAGCACAAGCACCCAGCCTGTCGTCCTCATTGCAAGTCCTCCTCTGAAAGGATGACCTGGCCTGTCCCAGGCCCACGCACACAAGAACCCTGTCGCGGAAGATCGCCCGACGCAGCGCCACGAAGCCGAAAACGACAATCAGACCGATCGACCGCGGAAGCGACGATAGTCGATGTCCAGTTTGTGCACGCGCAGTCCCATCACCCGCTCCGTGATGCCCAGGACGCGTGCCGCCTTCGCCATGTTCCCCCGCGACGTCTTCAGCGCCTCGATGATCATCTCGCGCTCGACGTTCTCCAGCGCCGAACTCAGCGAACCCACCATCGTGTTCGACGCCTCCGCCGTCTGGAGCGTCGGAGGAAGATAATGCGAATGAATCACGTCGTCGGTGGACAGCACCACCGCACGCTCGATGCAGTTCTCCAGTTCACGCACGTTTCCGGGCCAGTGATAGCTCATCAGCATGTCGATCGCCGGCGTGGAAATACGCCGGATGCTCTTGTGGTTCGCCCGGGAATATTTCTCCACAAAGCGGTCCGCCAGGAGCGGGATGTCCGTCTTGCGCTCCCGCAAAGGCGGCAGATGGATGGAAAAAACGTTCAGCCGGTAATACAGGTCCTCCCGGAAGTTCCCTTCCGAAATGAGCGCTTCGAGGTCCCGGTTGGTCGCGGTGATCACACGCACGTCGATCGACACCGTCTCCACGCCCCCGACGCGTTCGAACTCCTTCTCCTGGAGCACCCGCAGCAGACGGATTTGCGTCGTCGGCGGAAGGTCTCCGATCTCATCCAGGAAGATCGTCCCCCCGTTGGCCAGTTCGAAGCGTCCCTTGCGCTGCGCCACCGCCCCGGTGAACGCCCCCTGCTCGTGACCGAACAGCTCGCTTTCCAGGACCGTCTCAGGCAGCGCCGCACAGTTCACCTTGATGAACGGCTTGCCCGCGCGACGCGAATTGTAATGGATCGCGTGCGCCACCAGTTCTTTTCCCGTCCCCGACTCCCCGCGCAGCAGAACCGTCGCGTCCGACTTCGAAACCACCGAAATCAGATCATAAACCTCCTGCATGGCCCGCGACGTGCCGATGATGTTCGCCGGCTGAAAACGGTCCTTCAGCGCCTCCGTCAGACGCACGTTCTCTTCCAGCAGACTCTGACGCTCCTCCATCGCCGACTGTCGCAGCCGAACCGCCTGCGCGATCATCGACGCGATGATCGACAGCAGACGCACGTCTTCCTGCAGCGATACGTCTTCTGCGAACAGCCGGTCCGCCGAAAGCGCCCCGAAAACCTCCTTGCCCAGCTTGATCGGAACGCAGATGAACGAGATGTCCTTCTTGTCCAGGTGCTGACGCGCCCCTGTCCGGTCCAGAAAAAGCGGCTCCTCCGAAATCTTGGGAACCACCGCCGGCTGACCCGTCTGGATCACCTTCCCCGTCACCCCTTCGCCCGAACGATATCGTCCGCGTCGAAGCTGGGAGTCGGAAAGTCCGAAAGCGGTTTCCGTGAGGATCTCGCCCGTCTCACGGTTGAGAAGGGTCAGCGTGCCCCGGGGCATGCCCATGTGATCGGCCATCGCCTTGAGCACCGGACCCACTACGTCGCGCAGGTCGATCGATGCGTCCAGACGCCGGGAGATTTCGAAAAGGAGTGAAAGTTCGCGGACTTCACCGCGCGTGTTTGTCTTGGATCCGGCTTTGCTCATGACCGCCCGTTCCAAAGGAATTCGTGACGTCACCGAGCTTAGCGAAACACACCGGAAATGCAAGTCCGGATTGCCTCCGGCCCCCGCCCCCGCCCCGCCGGAACCCCCAGACTGCCCACCCCCCGCCCGCCAAACCATCAGAAGCCCC
>CAZVTD010000118.1:0-7621 GCA_964629945.1 uncultured Planctomycetota bacterium
TCCACCACCACCCCGCTCTTGTACCCCACCTCCAGACCCCCCTGCGAACCCCACACCGTAACCCGCCAATACAAGCCCATCCCATACCCGAACGAATCGGGCGACAGATACGAAACGTCCCCCAGCACCCCGCACCCGTTGCTCATCGTCAGCATCACCTGCCCGCAGTCCAGAAAATGAGGCGCGTCCTTCGCAATCCCATTCCAGTTGCGTGCCGCCTCCACCCGCGTGAACGCCAATCCCGTCATCCAGGGCAGCCCGTCGATCGCGTGGATCGCGATGTCGTTGATCGTCCCCCCGTGCTTCCCTTCCTCGAAATACCACTCGGGCCGCACGCCTCGCATCAGCGGATGCTGACCCCCGAAGCTCACCGCGTGCACCTCCCCGATCTCGCCCCCCAGGATCAACCGCCTCGCCGTCCGGAAGTGCCCGCTGTCCCGCAGGTCCAGCATGCACCCCACCACCAGCCCCTTCGCCTTCGCCGCCTTCTCGATCGCGTTCAGTTCCTTCAATGTCGTGCAGATCGGCTTATCCGAAATCACGTGTTTCCCGCGCTTGAGCGCCGCCAGGACGATCGCCCCGCGTTTCCCGTAATAATCCCCAACCGCCACCGCGTCGCACGCCGCCTCCTTCAGCATTCGCCCGTAATCGTCATGCGTGATCGACACCTTGCCTGCCTTTTCCAGCGCCTCACGCGTCGCCCCGTCCTCCTCGCAGCACGCCACAACCTTCATATCCGCCCGCTTCCCCACCCGATCATACAGGTCCCAGATGTGGCCGTGACGGAATCCCGCAAACGCAATTCGAAGCATGTCCTTAACCCCTCCTTTTCTTGGGAACTGCGTCATCATCCCCGCGTCCCTGCCCCCTGTCCACGCCTTCTGCCCCTCATTCCCACCCGTACAGAAAAAGGCTCCCCATTCGGGAGCCTTTTGTTCGCTTCCTCAAACCTCTGTACTATCCCCGCTGGTACGCCTTCCGAATCCGCCTCCCCACCAACCCCACGCTCGCCGCCAGCAGAATCATGCTCGTCGGCTCCGGCCCGTGAATCGGTTCAGGGGGTTCCTCATAATCCACCATCTCCAGGCTGTACCCCAGACCCAGCGGACAGTAGTTTCGCTGCCAGATCGCCAGGTCCGATCCATCCACCCGGCCGTCTCCGTTCCAGTCGCCCGTCCAGAACCCGTTATCCGGACCGCCCGTCGGACTGTAGTTCCGCTGCCAGATGCTCAGGTCCGCTCCGTCGACCGCCCCGTTTTCGTTCGCGGCCCCCGCGGGCGTCAGCAGAACAGGAAGCACCGGACCCGTGCCCACGAATCCCGCCGCCACGATCTGCTTGTTCACGTCATCCACCGAGTAAGCACCCACCAGCGTCCACCCGGAACCGCCGGGAACCAGGCTGTTCAGGTCCGTCAGGACCCCATTCAGAAGAATGTCAGGACCGACGCCCGAGCCCTCGCCGAAGCTCGACGCAAACACCAGAACGTCCCCCACCCCGTACGCCTCGGGACCCCCGGGAACGTCATACAGGTTGCTCAGCGTATACTGGATGCTCCCGAATGCCGAGCTCGCCAAGCCCAGCACCGCCACCAGAGCGACAACTACTCCTATCGACCGCCTCATTCAACTGTCCTCACAGATGTCTTCCCCCTCGACTTGCTACCACTCCCTAACCTTCTTCTACGCAAATGCTGGGCCATTCGATAAAAAAACCCGACTTTCTGTGGTTGTGACGCCATAACATACCGTTAAACAACATGTTACGACAACAGGTTTCTTCGGAAAACCCTGACGCTTGGTGCTTGAATAACCCTTTCCTTGTCTGTTTTCCCCAACACCCATCGCCTGTGCCAAAAGCACACGAAATGACGTAAACCAATGCTAATCAAGGCGTTGCGTTATTTGAACAAACCCGTTTCGGTTCTTTACACTTCAAAGGATCGCCTTCGACCTCGCTGTCTTGTCCCCACCCCCGCCTCAGATCGGCGCATCCCCCAGAAGGTCCGCGATCTTCACCGCCTTGCCCGTGTCGATGCTTCGGCACGCCGCCACCCCCACCAGGATCGAATACGCCCCATCCCGTGCCCCGGCCCTCCGTCCCAGCGGGTCGGCCGCCCCGCTCGGGGCGAACACGTCCTGAAGCAGCAGCTGGTCGCCCCCGCCGTGTCCTCCGATCCCCGTCCGGACCTCCACGGGACGGGGCTGACTGAACTCCGGGACCACCGTCAGCGTCGTGTTATGTCGCTGAAGCTCTCCCGGCACCGTCCCGTCCCCGCTTACGTACGTGTCTTCGCACGCCAGGTGTTCCAGCCGACCCTTCGTTCCCCCGAACCCCACCCGATACCCCTCATACGGACTGTACGCCGTCAGCATGTAATTCAACAGCGCCCCGCGCGTGTACCGCACCGTCACGCTCATCGTGTCCCAGATGTCGATCTCTTTCGCGAACACGCAGCGGTCTCGCAGATACCCGTCCTCCTCCTCGCAATCCAGATACAGCCCCTTCAGCAGTTCCTTGCCCGCAAGGTCCAGCGCGAACGGACACTTCCCCTTTACCCTGCAGTCCATGCAGCGTTCCCCGTGACCCCCCAGACCCAGCCGTTGCGCCGTTGCTTCCACGTAATACCGCCGGGACGCGTGCGCAAACACCTCCTCGGGCGTGTCCCCCAGCCACCAGTTCACCAGGTCGAAGTGATGCGTCGACTTATGCACCAGCAGCGAACCCGAATTCTCGCGTCTCCGGTGCCAGCGCCGGAAGTAATCCGCACCGTGCTTCGTATCCAGAAGCCAGCCGAAGTCCACGCTCAGGACCTCTCCGATCTCGCCCCCCGAAATCATCTCCTTCACCTGCGTACGAACCGGCGAATACCGGTAATTGAACGTCACCTGGAGCTTCCGACCCGTCCGCTTCGCCGTCTCCAGGATCCGGCGGCACTTCACCTCGTCCGTCGTCATCGGCTTCTCGGTCACCACGTCGCACCCCAGCTCCATCGCCCGGCAGATGTAATGATCGTGCGTCGCGTCCTTCGTCGTCACGATCACCACCGCCGGCTTCTGCTCCGCGATCATCTGCTCGAACCCTTCCGCCCCGTACGTCGCAATCGTCGGCCCGTTCGCGAAGAACCGCTTCACCGTGAACGCCATCCGACCGCGGTTCACGTCGCACATCCCCACCAGTTCCGCCGACCCCGAGTGCTTCCCCGAAATCGCCTTCGTGAACATCTCGCTGCGCGCCCCAAGTCCCACCACCACGTACCGCGTCCTGCCGACCATGCCTTCTCCTTCTACCCGTTCCTGCCCTGTCCATTGGGCCCCACAAGCTCGACATCTTTTCACCTGACCCCCCGGCCGTCCACACCCACCTCCCCCCCCGCCACAATCCGACACCCTGCCCCTCCCCACCCGAACCCCCCCGCCTCCCCCGGTTTCTCCTCTCCTACGTCCCGCCTTCGGCCGCCTTTTTTCCGTTCAGACCCCGATTTCGGTTGACCTCTCCCACCCTGTACTGTACACAAAACCCTCTTTCGTATGATCGGACCGCACAACCCTTTTGACGGAGGCTGACATGAACCTGCACGCCCGCCTTCTTCCCCTGTTGTTCACCACACTCTTTGTCTTTGCTTGCGCCTCGCTCACCCAGGCCGACCCCGCCGACTCCTGCTCCTCCTCCTCCTGCCCCACGGACCGAGGCACCTCTCCCGCCGACCTCTTCGGCATCAACTCCTACCTCCGGAACAACGGCATCTCGCTCACCCTCGGTCTCACCGGCATCTACCAGGCCAACGTCCATGGCGGACTCTCCACCAGCTCCCATCACGACCGCTTCTCAGGGTCCTACGACGTCGAACTCGGCTTCGACCTCAACAAGCTCTTCAGTCTCAGGGGCGCGTCCATCCTCCTCGCCGCCGAAGGCTCCTGGAACGACGGCATCAACGCCCATTCCCTCGGCAGCTTCCTCGATCCCAACGCCGACGCCAATGGCGACCGCACCCTCGACGTCACTCAGCTCTACTACGAACAGTCCCTCTGCCAGGATCGGCTCCGCATTCGCGTCGGTAAGCTCGATCTCACCGGAACCTTCGAATGCCGGGGCTGTCCCGTCTCTTTCGACGGAAACACCTTCGCCAACGACGAAACCACCCAGTTCCTCAACGCCGCCTTCGTCAATAACCCAGCCATCCCCTTCCCCGAACCCGGACTCGGCTTCATCATTCACGCCGAAATCCTCCCCTGGTGGTACGTCTCGGGAGGCATCGCCGACGGCGACGCCGACGCACGAACCACGGGTTTCTCCACCGCCTTCGACGGCTCCGAAAACCAGTTCTATATCGCCGAAACCGGAATCACCCCTCAGATCCCCTGCGGAAAAACACCCCTCCAGGGCGCCTATCGCGTCGGCTACTGGATTGACGACCACACCCGGACACGACTCGACGGATCACGACTCCAGGGACACGACTCCGGCGTCTACGTCAGTTGCGACCAGATGCTCTGGCGCGAAAACGCCGCCGAAAACGACTCCCAGGGACTCGGTGCCTTCTTCCGTTGGGGGAACACCCGCAAGGGCGTCAACCCCATCCGCTCCTTCTGGAGCGCCGGTGCACAATACCGCGGACTCCTCCCCTCGCGCGATGACGATGTCGTCGCCGTCGCCTTCGGACGCGTCAAGTTCGACGCCGACGCCGGCCTTGCCGCCTCCAGCGAATCCGTCGTCGAAACCTACTACAACGCCGCCGTCACCCCCTGGCTCTCCGTCTCTCCCTCCGTCCAGTACATCCGAAACCCGGGCGGCGACGACACCCTCAGCGACGCCATCGTCCTTGGCCTCCGTGCCCAGGTCACCTTCTGATCTCCCCCGCCCCTCCTCAAAAACCAACGGGCGGACCACTCCGGTCCGCCCGTGTTGTTTCCCACGCACCGTCGTATCTCGCCCCGCAATCGGTAATCGTAAAAACACAATCATACTAATATAGCATATGTTGCCTCTATCCGAAAGCCCATCCCTCCATGTTGTGCGGACGCAACGGGGGACGGCGGCTCTGTTGGGAATACTCACCAGAAACACTTCGTTCGATTTCCTGGATATCTCGACCCCGTGAATTATTTGAAGGCACAACCACTTCTCGATCTCAGGGTTGCATCGCACCCTGGAACGAACTGAGGAATCCGCCGCGCCATCCGGCACGGAATTTGCTGATAAGAACACAGTGCTGTCGTGTCTTGACGGAGCGATCCGGACGCGCCCCCGCAAGACGACGGACCGCACCGATCACCCGGCACCGTCCCGACCGTGACGGTCCGGCCTCACCGGCACAGTGGCTTCTGACCACGTCATCGATTTAAGGGAGGGGTTGTATGCTGTCGAACGCAGTATGTCGATGTGCCGTCGTCGCCTTCGTCCTCGTCATCGCCGCTTCAGGTCTTCAGGCCGCCAAGTGGACCCCCGTCACCGGCTCCTTCACCGGAGATGCCGACGGCGAAGCCGCCTTCCATGGCGTGAACAACCAGGGCGACATGTCCAACAGCGGAACCAGCTACTTCGATGAGAAAAATATCTTCCTGATGGAAAGCTCCTCCGTCTCGGCGGGCTACATCTCCCTTCGACACCAGGCTTGGTCCGAAATCTTCTCCTGGAAAGAATCCGGCGAAGGCCCCTACCTCGGCTTCGACTCCGACGGCAACGTCCTCCGGCTGGGAACCTCCGCCTGGACCAGTTTCAGCGTCGGGGCCTTCGAGCAGAACCCCGAAAACCTCGCCCTCGATCTCGCCTCCTCCAGCATCGGCTCTCTCTCCTACCGCATCGACCCCACCGGCGACGAGCAGATCGGCGACCCCGTCACCATCGACGGGTACGCCCTCTTCTACACCTGGGGCAACATCGGACCCCACAAGGTCAACCTCCTCTCGGGGACCGAATACGAAGACTACGACTACCTCGCAGACAATGACCTCGAACTCTACCTCAATGGCAGCCCCGTCGAGCTCGACATGATCATCGCTTCGGGCGGTTTCTATACCAACGCCACCGCGGAGGACTATCCGAGCTTCGCCGCCGTCATCGGAGACGTCATCACCGTCTCCGTCAGCTCCGACGCCGCCATCCTCGGCGGACCCTCCGACCCCTACCGGCACGACATGGGTGGCTCCGCCTACAACTTCCTCACTTCCGTCAGCACCTCCCTCGACCTCGAAATCACCACCGTCGCCTCCGTCCCCGAGCCCGCCACGCTCTCTCTCCTCGGACTCGGACTCTTCTCCCTCCTTCGAAGACGCGCCTCCCGCTGACCTCACCCCGCGCAGACTCCTCAAAAACCAACGGGCGGACCACTCCGGTCCGCCCGCTTCGTTTCTGCTGACCACTTCCGCTCACCCCTGCGTCGCCTTCACCCGTTCCGCCTGACTCATCCCCGCCAGACGTTTCACTTCCTTCACGTCCAGCTTCAGCCCCTTCGCCACCCGCGTCCCGTAATCCGCATCCACCTTGTAGAACAGCGCCGCCTGACGCAGTTGAATCCGCTTCTGCGCCTTCCCAAGGTGTCCCACGATGTTCCCCACCAGGTGTTCGCGGTCCGTCTCGCTCATCACTCGCCGATACAGCTCCCCGGGCTGCACGAAATCGTCGTCCGTCACCTCCTGCGGATGACGGGCCGCCTCACCCTCCAGCGCGATCGTCGGCTCCGCCACGCTCGCATCGGGCGCCGCGCCGCCCATCGAGTTCGGCCAGTAATTCGCCCCGCTCCCCCCGTTCTCGTCCAACCGCATATATCCGTCACGCTGGTAATTCGCCGCCTTGCACCCCTTCGGCGCGTTCACCGGCAGAAGCTGATAATTCGGCCCCAGTCGATACAGGTGCGCGTCGTGATACGACACGATCCTCGCCTGAAGCATCTTGTCGGGCGACGCCCCGATCCCGGGCACGAAATTCCCCGGACTGAACGCCGACTGCTCCACCTCCGCAAAGTAGTTCTCCGGGTTCCGGTTCAGCGTCATCCTCCCGATCTCCACCAGCGGATAATCCTTGTGGGGCCACACCTTCGTGATGTCGAAAACGTTCCACCGATACGTCTTCGCGTCCTTGGCCGGCATGATCTGCACGCACACACGCCACGACGGACACTCCCCCCGCGCGATCGCCTCATACAGGTCCGTCGTCGCGTGGTTCGGGTCTTCCCCCGAAAGACGCGTCGCCTCTTCACGCGTCAGGTTCTGGATCCCCTGCTCCGTCTTGAAGTGATACTGAACCCAGTACACCTCCCCCTTCGCGTTGTACCACTTGAACGTGTGGCTGCTGTACCCGTTCATGTTCCGATACGTCCTCGGCGTCCCTCGGTCCGAAAACAGAATCGTCACCTGGTGCACCGACTCGGGCGTCAGCGACAGAAAATCCCAGAACATGTCCGCGTCGGGCGCATTCGTCGCCGGGTTCCGTTTCTGCGTGTGGATGAAGTCCGGGAACTTCAGCGGGTCCCTGATGAAGAACACGGGCGTGTTGTTCCCCGTCATGTCGTAGTTCCCTTCCTCCGTGTAGAACTTCACCGCGCACCCCCGCGGGTCTCGCGCCGCGTCCGCCGCTCCCTTCTCGCCCCCCCCCGTCGCGCACCCGGCGCACACCGCCGGCGTC
>CAZVTD010000119.1:0-7597 GCA_964629945.1 uncultured Planctomycetota bacterium
AAGGAAACATCGCTCTGAACGACTGTCTGATGCGGGAGGGACGTTGTTCCCGGGCGGACCATTGTGTCGTCGCGGGGGTGTGGCTGGAAGCACAGGACGCGTTGTTTGCGGTGCTGGAAGGGGCGAATCTTGCGGAGCTTGCCGGTCGGCACCGTGCCGAGGTGGGTGCTCAGTCAACAGGAATCCGTTAAAGGAGCTTTGAATGGCAACGGAGATGGAGTGGGAACCGGAGGCGGAGAAACAACTGGAGAAGATCCCCATCTTGCTGAGGAAGCAGGCTCGGGAAGTGTTGATCGAGTATGCCCGCGGCAAAGGTGTGCAGCGCATCACCATGGTTGAGGTCGAGGAAGCGAGAAAGAAATACCTCGGTGCGTAGATTATCCCGTCGGAGACCCACGTGAACCCTCTTCAGACGATCCGTCAGCGAGCCGGCAAACTTTCACGTCGCATTGTTCTTCCGGAGTATCAGGATGACCGCATGTATGACGCGGCGGCCCAGGTTGTCCAGGAGGGCGTCGCCAGGATCATCCTGTGCGGTTCCGCGGACGTCATCCGGCGGGGGCTGGACCGGGTGGGATTGCGTTCCGATCAGGTTGAGGTTGTCGATCACATGACCGACGCCAACCGTGAGCGTTTTGTTGCCGAATACGTCCGGCTTCGCGCTCACAAGGGCATGACCGAGAAACAGGCCGAGACGACCCTGTCCGACAGTCTCTATTACGGTGCGATGCTGGTGCACATGGGGCTGGCGGATGGACAGGTGGCCGGGGCGCTGAACTCGACGGGCAACGTCCTGCGTGCACTGATCCAGATCGTCGGACCAGCCCCGGGGATCAAGACGGTCAGTTCGTTCTTCCTGATGGCCACGGGGAAGCCCGCCTTCGGGGTCAACGGTGTGCTGGTTTACGCCGACTGTGGCGTGGTTCCCGATCCGACCGTGGAGCAGTTGGTGGACATCGCCGGCTGCGCGGCGGCGAACTGCCGGATGCTTCTGGAAGCCGAGCCCCGCGTGGCGATGCTGAGCTATTCCTCCAAGGGGTCCGCGAAGGGACCGCTGGTGGACAAGATGATCCAGGCGACGGAACTGTTCAGGAAGAAGTATCCCCATATCGCCGTGGACGGGGAACTCCAGGGGGACAGCGCGCTCATTCCCGAGGTGGCGGCCCGAAAAGTGGGTGACAGTCCCGTTGCCGGAAAAGCCAACGTGATGATCTTTCCCGACCTGAACGCCGGGAACATCGCCTACAAGCTGACCGAACGTCTGGGAGGCGCACAGGCCATCGGTCCGCTGGTCCAGGGACTGGCGAAGCCCGGAAACGATCTGTCCCGTGGCTGCTCGCCTTCCGACATCGTCAACGCGGTGGCCGTCACGTGTGTCCAGTCGCAGGCGAGCGTCTGAGCGTTTGGGGGAGTCCCCATGCCTGACCAGAGCTCCTTTGCCGACTTCGCATCCCTTTACGACCAGATGATCCATTGGGATCGTCGTCTCGGTCGCGAGCTCCCGTTCTATCGAAAGCTTTTCGTCGAGCATCGTGTCGCGTCCGTCCTCGACGTCGCGTGCGGACCCGGACATCATGCCGTCGCGTTTGCGGGCTGGGGGCTGAAGGTTACCGCCGTGGATGCCGATCCGTCCATGCTCGATCTGGCTCGCGGCTATGCCCGTCGGAAGAACCTGACACTGGACTTCATCGAGTCCGATTTTCTTTCTCTGGCGACCCACGTGAGCGGCCCGTTCGACGCCATTCTCTGCATCGGGAACTCCTTTCCCGCGCTGCGAACTTCTGAAGAGCGTCGGCAGGTTCTCGACACGTTCGCCGCGCTCCTGGCATCCGGGGGCATCCTGGTCCTTCACCTGCTGAACTTCGAGCACCTGCTGGCGTCCATCGACGCGGGCACGCCCACGCGCGTGCGGACCTCGCCTGACGGGTCCATACGCTTCATGAAGTCGTTCCACCGTCTCGCCTCGCACGTGGAGATGTCCATCGAGTTCAAGCGTGCCGAGGACGCCGGGGGACGGTTCGTCTATGAACTCTATCCCGTGAACGAACATGAGCTTCATGCCGAGATCGAGGCGGCCGGGGTGAACGTCCTGGGCGCCTTCAGCGATTACGAAGCGGCCCCCTTTGACGCGGGGACTTCGGAAGACCTCATCCTCGTCGCACGCAAACCATGAACGATCGAAAGGAGCCGTTGATGACGCCCGAAGAACGCCTGGCGCAACTGCATATCGAACTGCCGAAGGTCACCGCACCGGTCGGGGCTTACGTGCCCGTGGTGCAGGCCGGGGCGATGGTCTGGACGAGCGGACAGCTTCCCATGCGCGGGGGCAAGCTGCTCCACGCGGGCTCCGTCGGGGCGGAGGTGGACATGAAGTCGGCCGCAGAGTGTGCCCGGCTGGCCGCGATCAATGCATTGGCGGCGCTCTCAGCCCACCTCGGTTCGCTCTCCAGGGTGAAGCGCGTCGTGCAGCTGGTGGGATTCGTCAGCAGTGCCGCCGGTTTCACGCAGCAGCACCTCGTGGTCAACGGGGCATCGGAACTGCTCGTCGAGGTCTTCGGTGAGGCCGGACGTCACAGTCGTGCCGCTGTCGGTGTCGCCTTGCTTCCGCTGGGCGCTCCCGTCGAGATCACGCTGCTCGTGGAAGTTTCCGGCTGATTCGATCAGGCTCCGGACAGTTCGCGGACCTTGGCCGCCACGTTTTTGGCGGTCACCAGGCTTTCGCCGACGAGCACCGCCCGGGCTCCGCATCCGGCCAGCTTCTTTACGTCATCGGCGGTCCTGATTCCGGACTCGCTGACCAGAAGCTTCCCGTCCGGAAGCATCCCCGCGCATCGGCAGGTCGTCTCGATATCGGTCTTGAAGTTTTCGAGGTCGCGGTTGTTGATTCCCACAATCCGTGCGCTGCTTCGGCAGACGCGTTCCAGGACGTCCTCGTGGAACGCCTCCACCAGGGCGTCCATGCCCAGCTCGTGCGTGAGCGCCAGGAACCGTTCGAGCGTCATGTCGTCAAGCAGTTCACCGATGAGCAGCACCGCGTCCGCGCCGACCGCACGGGCTTCCCAGATCTGATACTCCTCGACCACGAAATCCTTGAGCATGACGGGCAGACCGACGTTTTCGGAGACCGCCGAGAGGACGTCGAGACTCCCGCGGAAGCGTCGTTCCTCCGTCAGCACACTGATGGCGGCGGCCCCGTTGGCCTCGTAGGTGCGGGCCAGTCCGATGGGGTCGAAGTGCTCCATGAGCGTTCCCGCCGAGGGACTGGCACGCTTGACCTCCGCAATCAACGCCACGTGGGGCGCCTTCGCCAGAGCGGCTTCGAAGCCGCGGACCTCGCGCGCGCCCTTGACCAGGGCCTTGAGCTTCTCCAGCGGCATGTGCTTTTTGCGCCAGGCCAGTTCCTGCCGAACCCCGTCCACGATCTCCTGCAGCATGTTCATACGTCTTCCTCCGTTTGCACGCAATCTAACCTGAAAGTCTCCCGGAGTCAATCGGGCGTGCCTGTCATTACGGTCTTGTTCCCGCGGCGGCGACCTGCTAAGATATCGTCGGTCAGAAGCCGGGAGAATCTCATGGAAAATATTGACGTGCGGACACATTCCCGCACCGAACTGATCGACGTGACGGACCGGGTGAATTCCGTGGTTGCCGAATCGGGGGTGGTCCGCGGGGCGTGCCTGTTGTGGGTGCCCCATACGACGGCGGCGGTCACGGTCAACGAGAACGCCGACCCCGACGTCACCCGGGACATCCTCAAAGAACTCAACAAGGTCATCCCCTTTGAGGACGGCTATGCGCATTCGGAGGGGAACTCGGCGGCACATCTGAAGAGTTCTCTGGTGGGATGCTCGCTGCTGGTCCCGGTCGAGGACGGTCGGCTGGTCCTGGGGACCTGGCAGGGCATCTACTTCTGCGAGTTCGACGGCCCGCGCTCGCGCAAACTCCAGGTCCAGGTTCTCGGAGCGTGAATGCGTCGTCTCCATGTCATCCTCCTGGTTGCGCTGGTCCTCTTGGCGGGTGTCCATTGGGCTTCCGCCGAGGAGACTTCCGGCGATTCGTCGCCCGCGGTCGCCTCGGATGAAGAGGCGCCACACTGGGCCATCGTCACGCTGGAGGTGCTCGTTGCCGGGGGCATCGGGGTGATCCTGGTTTCGGGAACGTTGTGGGCCTTGCGTGGGAGGCTGCTCGAGCAGGTCCGCCCGAACTTCACCCCCTGGGGGATCGTCGAAGTCTTCCTGCTCGGGTTCATCTGGTATCTCCTGAAAGTCATGCCGCTCTCGTTCTTTGTCGAGGACGGCAAGATCGCCCTGGGTGATATCCCGATGTGGTACCGGCTGGGTTGTGACGTGCTGGCCGGCGTGGTGCTCATCGTGATGACGCTCTGGGTGATGCGTCGCCGATATGGCGTGACGGCGGAGAGCCTGGGGTTTCGTCGCGGGAATGTGTTGTTGGCCGTTGCGCTGGCCTTGCTGGCACTCATGGCCGTGACCGCGATTCACACCCTCCTGGGGCTGATCCTCAAGGCGTTGAACGTCGAGGTCAGACAAGTGGTGGTCGAGCAGATCAAGCAGCAGTCGGGACTGGACCTGGCGCTTTCCGCCATGATGGCGATCCTGGTGGCCCCGGTGGTCGAAGAGTTCCTGTTCCGCGGGGTCATTCAGATGGGACTGCGGCGATATATCGGCCCCTGGGGGGCCATCGGCGTCGGCGGGGCCGCGTTTGCGATCGTTCACCAGCCCTGGGCGGTGTCGCTCTATATCTTCCCACTGGGACTCATGTTAGGATATCTTTACCAGCGCAGGCAGTCGCTGGTGGCCCCGATCGCTCTGCACATGTTTTTTAACAGTCTGAGCATCGCCGTGGTCATCAGTAAACAGTTGTCTTGAAGCAAGTCTTGCTGTCTGGGGGCTGGGACGTATAATAGCGGCTTGGAAAACGTCAAAAAAACGCGTCAATTTGTGATCTCCAACGCGTCAATTGGCGTCTAAATCGACATCAAATAGGGAGGGTTTTGGCTCATGGGCAAGGGATTCGGACTGGTCGGCGCGGGACTGATTGCGGATTTTCACGCCAAGGCGATCCGGGAAATCGAAGGCTGCAGCGTGGCGGCCGTGGCCGACGTGGATGAAACACGGGGCAAAGCCCTGGCGGATAAATATGGTGCCACTTTCTATAACGACTTCAAGCGCATGGCGTTAGATCCGAAAGTGGACATCGTGAACATCTGCACACCCAGCGGTCTGCACATGGAGCCAGCCCTGGCGGCTATCGAAGCGGGCAAGCACGTGGTGGTCGAAAAACCCCTGGAAATCACGCTGGAACGGTGCGATGCGATCATCAACAAGGCCGATCAGGCGGGGGTGACGGTGGGAGTGATCTTCCCGTCACGGTTCAGCGATGCCAGTGCGATTGTGCGTAAAGCGTTTGATGCAGGGAGGTTAGGGCGAATCACATTGGCGGATGCCTATGTGAAGTGGTATCGGACGCAGGAATACTACGACAAGGGAGGCTGGCGCGGGACGTGGAAGCTGGATGGCGGGGGGGCGCTGATGAACCAGTCGATCCATGCCATCGACCTGCTGAACTGGCTTGCGGGGCCTGTGGTTGCGGTGGAGGCGTTCACTTCGACCCTGGCGCACAACCGAATCGAGGTGGAGGATACGGCGGTGGCGGCGGTAAGGTTTGCTTCCGGAGCCCTGGGGGTGATCGAGGGGGCAACATCAACATTTCCGGGGTTCTTGAAAAAACTGGAAATATCCGGAAGCAAAGGTAGTATAATCATGGAGGAAAGCGCGATCCAGGCCTGGCAGTTCCAGACGGAAGAACCTGGTGACGCGGCAGTTAGGGCACGGTTTGCCGCCAAGGCTGCCAAGGGTGGGGCCGCGGATCCGGCCGACATCGGGCACGAGGGACATCGGCGACAACTGGCGGAGTTCGTGGAGGCCTTGGCACAGAAGCGTGCCCCGGCGGTGGATGGTCGAGAAGGGCGTAAGGCCGTGGAGATCATTCTGGCGATCTACCAGTCGGCGAAGACGGGCAAGGTGGTTGAGCTTCCGCTGAAAGGTTGAGGAAATGATGTCTCTGAATCGTGGGGGAGATCAGATGAGACAGACACTGGTTGTGGTACTGGGGCTGCTGTTTCTGGCCGGGGCATGCGCAGGTGACGTGGTGTATCTGAAGGACGGTCGGAAACTGGAAGGCACGGTGACCACGACGGCGGACACCGTGACGGTTCAGACGAAGTTCGGTCCGGCGACGTTCCCGCGCAGTGCGGTGGACCGCATCGAGAAGAAGGCGTCGAGCGAAGAGATCTACGCCGAGAAGGCAAAAGCCGTAGCGGTCGACGACGCGAAGGGGCATTACGAACTGGGCCTGTGGTGCAAGGAGAATGGTCTGAGTCGTGAGGCGAAGGCGGAGTTCGAGAAGGTGATCGCGATCGCCCCGGAACACGCCGAGGCCCGGGCCGAGCTGGGATACGTGAAGATCGACGGGAAATGGGAGCAGGCGCCGCCTGGGAAGATCTACGCCGGGGATGGGGAATGGCTGACGCCGGCGGAGGGATTGGAGAACGCGCAGGCGAGGTACAAGCTGGAGCAGTACGAAGCGGCGCAGAAGCTTCTGGAAGCGTCGATGACGATGGGGCTGCCTGCGGACCAGCGGTTGGACGCGCAGATCCTTCTGGGGCAGATCTGCGAGCGTCAGGGGAAATGGGGCGAGGCTTGTGCGTCGTATGACAAGGTGCTTCGGATGAAGGTGACGCCGGAACAGAAAGCGCAGTTGGAGTGTCGCAAGCAGATCATCTCCGAAAGCAAGGGAGGGATGTATCTGATCAACGAAGTGGCGGGGAAAGAAGACATTTTCTCGATCGATGCGAAGGACCCGAAGACGCCGAAGGAGGCCTTGAAGGGACTTCAGCCGTTGACGAACCCCGTGGTGATGGAGCAGGCGATCCGGGACAAGGCAAGCGCCCGGGTCCTGAAAGGGAAGGACCTTCTGGGTGAAGCGAAGAAGGCGATGGATGGAACGGATGAGGGGCGGAAGGCTGGGGTGACGCTTCTGAACAAGGCCGAGGTTGAGTTTGCGGCAGCGAACCTGCTGGTGAAGGGGATCGCACGCGGGTTCCAGGTTGAGGGTGCCAAGCAGCGGTTCGGTGGTGTGGAGAAGCAGCTGCAACTGCAGATCAACGCGTTCAACGGTCAGATGCAGGCGGCGATGATGCAGGAGACGAAGACGCAGTTGAAGGCCCGGCTGCCGGCCGCGTATCAGACGCTGATGGCGATGGAACGGAGTCTTGATGAGTTAAACGAGATCGCGCGAGGTTTCCCGGAGGAGATGGCCGACGAGGTCGCCAGGATCCAGGCGCTGCGCAACGAAGTGATGACCATCAAGACCTACATTGAGAACCTGGCCAAGGGTCTGTGAGGAGTGTGCGGGTGAGGACGTGGGTTGCCCTGGGGATCGTTCTGGCGAGTTTCGGACTGGCGTATGCGGGTCCGCTGGAGGACGGTGTGGCCCTGCTGGGACAGGGGAAGTATGAGGAAGCGCTTGTCCAGTTCGACCGTGAGCTTCGGGTTCGACCGGCGAACACGAAGGCGTA
>CAZVTD010000120.1:0-7491 GCA_964629945.1 uncultured Planctomycetota bacterium
GGGGCGGGGGCGGGGGGGGGGCGGGGGGATGGGGGCGGAACCTAGTGCGGAATTTTGCGAATCTGAAGGGTGCGGAGCTGGCGGCGAGCTGCGACCTGAGGCGCGAGGTCCGGGAGTCGAACCGGAAGGCGTATCCCGGGGTGCGGTTGTATGAGCGTCTGGAGGAGATGCTGGAGGACGAAGGGGTGGGGGCGGTGGTGGTTGCGACGCCTGCGCCGACGCATTACGAGATGGCGAAGCGGGCGCTGGAGGCGGGCAAACACGTGTACGTGGAGAAGCCGTTCACGCTGAAGGCGGCAGAGGCGGCCGAGCTTGTGGCGCTGGCGGAACGGACGGGGCGGACACTGATGGTGGGACACCTGCTGGAGTATCACCCGGCGGTGCTGAAGCTGAAGGGGCTGGTGGAAGGGGGTGAACTGGGTGCGCTGTATTACCTGTATACGGAGCGTGTGAACCTTGGGATCGTGCGTCAGGATGAGAATGCGTGGTGGAGCCTGGCGCCCCATGACATTTCGGTGGTGCTGTTCCTGTTCGGGGCGGAGCCCGAGAGCGTGAGCGCGAGGGGACAGAGCTTCCTGCAGAAGGGGATCGAGGACGTGGTGTTCGGGAATTTGCATTTTTCGGACGGTCGGATGGCCCAGATCCACGTAAGCTGGCTGGATCCGCGGAAGTCGCGTCGGATGGTGCTGGTGGGGGCGAACCGTATGGCGAGCTTCGACGACATGGAGCCTTCGGAGAAGATCCGGGTATTCGACAAGAGTGCGCAGGTGGTCCGGGACGGTTATGCGAACTACGAGGAGTTCATCCGTCTGCGCTCGGGAGACATCATGATTCCGAACATCGAGATGGGAGAGCCGCTGAGGGTGGAGTGCGAGCACTTTATCGAGTGCGTGGCGAAAGGGCTGCGGCCGAGGAGCGACGGTCAGGACGGGTTGAGGGTGGTTCGTGTGCTGGAGGCAGGCGAGGCGTCGCTGAAGGCGGGTGGTGCGCCGGTGAAGGTCTGCAGGTGAGGAGCAGAACATGACAAAGCGAATGACAAACGACAACTGGCACGAGTCTGCCTACGTGGACGAGGGGGCACAGGTGGGTTCTGGGACGAAGATCTGGCACTTCAGCCACGTGATGAAGGGTGCGGTGATCGGCGAGGCGTGCTCGATCGGGCAGAACGTTCTGGTGAGCAGCAAGGCCCGTCTGGGCCGACACGTGAAGGTTCAGAACAACGTGAGTCTGTATGACGAGGTGGAACTGGAGGACGAGGTGTTCTGCGGTCCTTCGGCGGTGTTCACGAACGTGATCAACCCGCGCAGCGAGATCGTGAGGAAGGACGAGTATCGGAAGACGCTGGTGAAGCGCGGGGCGACGATCGGTGCGAACGCGACGGTGGTGTGCGGACACACAATCGGGGAATATGCGTTCGTTGGGGCGGGGGCGGTGGTGACGAAAGATGTGCCGGCGTACGGGCTGGTGATGGGGAACCCGGCGCGACTGAGGGGGTACATGTGCCGATGCGGGGTGAAGCTGGTGTTTTCGGGGTCGCATGCGCGGTGCGAGCAATGCGGTGCGGCATACGAGAAGCAGGGCGACGAAGTCCGGGCCACGAACGGGTGAACGGAAGGGGCGGATGCCCCGAGACGAGGAGTGGACGATGCGGGTTCCGATGCTGGATTTGAAGGCGCAATATGAGACGATCCGGGACGAGGTGGTTGCGACGGTGACGGAGGTGATGGAGTCGCAGCAGTTCATCCTGGGTCCGAAGGTGGAAGAACTGGAACGCGAGGTAGCGACGTACTGCGGGGCGGCGTCGGGGATCGGGGTGTCGTCTGGGACGGACGCGATCCTGGTGGCCCTGATGGCAGCGGGAGTGAAGTCGGGGGACGAGGTGATTACGACGCCCTATACGTTTTTTGCGACGGCGGGGTGCATCTCGCGTCTGGGGGCGGTTCCGGTGTTCGTGGACATCGAGCCCGAAGGGTTCAACATCGACGCGGGTGCGATCGAGGAGAAGGTGACGAGCCGAACGGTGGCGGTGATGCCCGTGCACCTGTTCGGTCAGTGTGCGGAGATGGATACGATTCTGTCGATTGCGGCGTCGCGAAAGCTGGTGGTGATCGAGGACGCGGCGCAGGCGATCGGTTCGGAGTACAAGGGGAGACGCGCGGGGTCGATGGGCGAGATGGGGTGCTTTTCGTTCTTTCCGTCGAAGAACCTGGGAGGGTTCGGGGACGGCGGGATGGTGACGGTTCGCGACGCGGGGCTGGCGGAGAAATTGCGTGTGCTTCGGGCACACGGTTCGAAGCCAAAGTATTACCACCACGTGGTGGGGGGAAACTTCCGTCTGGATGCGCTCCAGGCGGCAGTGCTGCTGGTGAAACTGAAGCGGCTGGACGCGTGGAGCGAGGCAAGACAACAGAATGCGGCATGGTATGACGATGCGTTCAAGACGGCGGGGTTGGTTCCGGAAAAGGTGAAGCTGCCGAAGGTGCTTCAGAACCGGCATATCTACAACCAATATGTGATCCGCGTGGAACGACGGGACGCGCTGATGGCACACCTGGAGGCGGAGAAGATCGGCTGTGCGATCTACTATCCGGTGCCCCTGCACCTTCAGGGGTGCTTCCGGGACCTGGGCTACTCGGAAGGGGCATTCCCGGAGAGCGAACGTGCGGCGAAAGAGACGCTGGCGATACCGATCTATCCGGAACTGACGGAGGCGCAGCGCAAGCACGTGGTGGAGACGATCGCGGGCTTTTACAGTTGAGCGTGGACGGGGCGGGGCAACGGTCGAGGACGTGGAGGGACGGTTGAAGATCCTGACGGTGGTGGGAGCCCGGCCCCAGTTCATCAAGGCAGCGGCGGTGTCGCAGGCGATCCGCCAACGCGCCGAGACGGGGTATGCGATCGAAGAGGTGGTGGTCCACACGGGTCAGCACTACGACGAGAACATGAGCGGGGTGTTCTTCAAGGAACTGGGACTGGACGAGCCGCGACATCGGCTGGAGGCGGGATCGGGACATCACGGTGAGCAGACGGCGCGGATGCTGACGGGGATCGAGGCGGTGTGCGTGGAGGAGCGTCCGGAGGTGATGCTGCTGTATGGGGACACGAACTCAACGGTGGCCGGTGCGCTGGTGGGTTCGAAGCTGGGGATCGGGATTGCGCACGTGGAGGCGGGTGTTCGGACGTTCAACCGAAAGGCGCCCGAGGAGATCAACCGGGTGCTGGTGGACCGTGTGTCGCGGTGGCTGTTCTGTCCGACGCGGGGCGCAGTGGAGAACCTGAAGCGGGAGGGGATCACGGCCGGAGTGATGTTCAGCGGGGACGTGATGTATGATTCGACGGTGATGAACACGCAACGCGCGATGACGAATTCGACGATTTTAACGTCGCTGGAACTGCTGAGCTTCAACGGGGAGGTGACGCCCTTCACGCTGGTGACGGTTCACCGGGCGGAGAACACGGATTCGGCGGAGCGGCTGGGGAACATCTTCGAGGCGATGGAGACGATCGCGGGGTATGGGAACGTGATGGTGGTTCCGCTGCATCCGAGGACGCGGATGGCGTTGGAGCGGTTCGGGATCCGAGTGAAGAGCGAACGGATCGTGCTGACGGAGCCGGTGAGCTACTTCGAGATGCTGGTGCTGTTGAAGCACGCGAGGATGGTGCTGACGGACTCGGGGGGGATGCAGAAGGAGGCGTATTTTTCCGGATGTCCGTGCATTACGCTGCGCGAGGAGACAGAGTGGGCGGAGACGGTGGAGACGGGGGCGAACGTGCTTGCGGGGGCGGACGTGAGGCGGATCCTGGAGGCGGTAAGGGATCTTCCATCGGCGGGACCGGTGGACCCGTCGCTTTACGGAGATGGACATGCGAGCGAACGGATCGTCGGGGTGTTGACGAACGGGACGATGTGAGGGTCGGGTGAAAGAAGACGACATGGACGTGAAGGATACGGCAACGACAGGCGGGGAAACGACGTCGAATCCGACGCCCGGGTCGAACGTGGTGGCGCACGACACCTCGAAGAAACGGGTGTTGATCAACGGGCTCGCGTCGGTCACATCCTGGAGCATCCAGTTCGGGATCGCATTTTTCCTGACGCCCTTCCTGCTGCACCGTCTTGGAGATGACGTATACAGTCTGGTGCCGCTGGTGAATTCGTGTGTGGTGTATCTTGCGGTGCTGATGCTGGGTCTGTGCACGGCGATCGGGCGGTACGTGATGGTGCACCTGGTGCGCGAAGAGTGGGAGGCGGTCAACGAGTACATGAGCACGGCATTTTTCATCATCATCATCATGGCCATGGTGATGACGGGCATGCTGGTGCTGCTGGTGGTGTTCATGCCGATGTGGTTCAAGATTCCGGCGGGGTATGAGACGCAGGGGCGTCTGGTGATGGGGTTGATGGGTGCAGACGTGATCCGGGGTCTTCTGACGAGCGTGTTCGGTGTGGGGATCTACGCGAGGCAGCGTCTGTTCCTGGACAGCACGCTGCGCACCCTCGGGGCGGTGGTTCGGGTCATCATCATCGTGGGGTATTTTCTGCTGGTGGACGCAAACGTGGTGGTGGTGGCGGTGGGGCTTCTGGCGGCGGGTCTGGTGAACTCTGTGGGGACGCTGATCCTGTGTCGTCGTCTGATTCCAACGCTGCGGATATCGCGTCGTCTGGTGCGCTGGAGCCGGGTCCGGGACCTGGTGTCGTTCGGCTTCTATTCGATTCTGACCCAGGTGGGATCGCGGATGCTGTTCAACGCGCCGTATATGGTGATCAACATTCTAATCGGGACGGCGATGGTGAGTCACTTCAACGTTGGGATGCAGGTTCCCAATACGGTGATGATGATGGTGTGGGCGATGGTGGGGGTGATGACGCCCACGGCGACGGCACTGGACGAGGAGGGCTCGAAGCACCGGATTGCGAACATGCTGAGTCGCAGCGTGCGTTACTCAATGATCATCCTGGGGCCTCCGGTGGTGGTGGCCGCGGTTCTGGCGAGGCCGTTCCTTGTGACGTGGGTGGGTTCGGCGTATGTGGACGCGACGTGGGTTCTGGTGATGATGATGGTCGCGGCACTGCACGCGACGCTGTCGTATCCGTGTTCGAGCAATCTGATCGGGACGGGTCACATCAAGCTGCCGGCAATCGTGACGGTGGTGGCAGGGGTGGTCAGCGTGCTGTTGTCGATATTGTTCGGCAAAGTGTTCGACTGGGGCATCACGGGTGTGGCGCTGGCGCTGCTCATTGTGGTGGTGATGAAAGACCTGATCATGTTCCCGCTCTACACGGTGCGGATTCTGAAGTGTTCGCCATGGCTGTGCTACCGGGAGTTCCTGTTCGGGGTGCTGGTGTTGATCATTCCGGGTGGGGTTGCGCTGGCGGCAGGACATTGGTTCGACCTGGCAGGCTGGTCGCGGCTGATTACGGTGGGGATCGTGGGGCTGGTGCCGATGATTCCGGTGGCGTATTTCCTGTATCTGAACCGACATGATCGTGCTGATGTGCGTTCGGCTTTAAACTGGCTGCGAGCATTTGTCACAAACTGAAGCGGTGAGGTGGAAATGCAAGGGGGAAGCACCAGTGAAAATTCTTCTGGTAGAACACGACGACTCTCTGGACAGTCGATTACAGAAAGAGGCGAAGACCCTGCGCAACGCGGGGCACGAGATCCACATCATGCTGACACGTCCGCAGTCGTTTCCTCGAGAAGAAGAGTGGAACGGCTTTCCGATTCATCGATGGCTGGATGTGCCCGCCACGCGTCTGGAGCGTCTGAGCGGGAACGTTTATTTCCGCATGCGGTTTCGACGTCCGGAAGTGGAACGTGCGATGAAAGAGGCGGTGCGACAGTTCGGGCTGACGGCGATCCATGTGGTGAATCTGCCATTGTGTCGCAGTGCGTTGCGGATTGCACGGGAGACCGGTGTGCGGGTGGTGGCCGATTTTCACGAGTATTACCCGGGATTGGTCCCGGGTTGGAGTCGACTCAGTCGATGGCAGGCGTTCAAGAACAGTTTTCTTATGAGTTCAGCACGCTGGAAGGTGTATGAACGCGAGGTTCTTGAAGCGGTGGATGGGGTGATCGTAGTGTCGCCCCGGATCCGGGCGATGTATGCGAACGAAGGTGTGAACGTGGAGAAGGTCCGCGTGATGGAGTTGACCCCGGTGCTGCGGGAGTTCGACGCGCATCCGATCCGTGAAGAGGTCATCAAGCGGTATGAGGGGCGTTTCACGATCTCGTATGTCGGGTTGTTTTTCGTATGTCGCGGTCTGGAGATGGTGATTTCGGCGATGAAGCGCATCCGCGAGGCGGTGCCGAGCGCCATGCTGATGCTGGGTGGGAACGGGATGCTGGAAGACAAGCTTCGTAAGCTGGTTCAGGAAGAAGGTGTGACGGGGGCGGTCGATTTTCCGGGCTGGGTGGCATATGAAGACCTGCCGAGTTACCTGGCAGCGAGCGACATCGGAATTTGTCCGCTGGACCATACGCCCCACCATGACGTGACGCTGGCGAACAAGGTGTTCGATCACATGGCGGCGGGTATTCCGAACCTGGTGAGTGATTGTGGGAGCATCAAAGATATCGTAGAGGAGACGGGGTCGGGTCTTGTATTCCGGGCAGGGGACATAGACGACTACGTGGAAAAGGTGGTTCAACTGGCCAACGATCCTGAGCTGCGCAAGCGACTTGGGGAGAACGGTCGTCAGGCGGCCGAGACGAAGTATAACTGGGAAAACGGTTCGGGGAAAAAGCTGGAAGCCTTGTACGCGGAACTGGGAGCAGGACAGGGATGAGTGCGGTGGCAAGTGAGGGCAGCAAGATGACGTCCGGGAACGGGAAGCCGGGGCAGGGAATCCGGGTGGTGATTCCGAGCTATAACGGTGCGTCATGGCTGGAGACGTGTCTGGATTCGCTGATGCGGCACGGTGAGCCGGGGATGACGGTGGAGGTGATCGACAACGGCTCGACGGACGGGAGCGTGCGTCTGGTGGAGGAGAAGTTCGCGGGGGTGGAAGTCCTGCGTCTGGAGGAAAACGCGGGATTCGCACGCGCGGTGAACGTGGGAGTGCACCGAGCGGTGGAGGCGGGTGTGGAAGTGGTGGTGCTTCTGAACCAGGACACGCGGGTGGAAAAGGGGTGGCTGAAGGAACTGCTGGAGAAGTCGGAAGAAGCGGGGTTAGGGGTCGCGTCGCCGATGCAGTTGAATTACGAGGGGACAGCGGTGGAGGACGAGTTTGCGCAACTGCTTCGCTGGCACGGGCACGACGTGGACAATCTGGGCGGCGGGGTAGTGGAGACACGATGGGTGATCGGTGCGGCGATGATGATCAGGTCGGAGGTGATCCGGAAAGTTGGGAGCTTCGACGAGACGTATTTTTTCTATGGTGAAGAGCTGGACCTGTGCCGACGGGCACGCTATGCAGGGTTCAAGGTGGGTGTGGTGACGACGTCGGTGATCTTTCATAAAGGCGGCCGACCGGCGGAGAGCGAGGGG
>CAZVTD010000121.1:0-7482 GCA_964629945.1 uncultured Planctomycetota bacterium
GGCGGCAGCACGCCCTGGGCCTGGCGCGCGATCCCGGCGGGGTGCGGGGGGGGTGCGCGGGGATGCGGGCGGGGGCGCTGGGGGCCAAGCCGGGAGTAGGGATGCCGCTTTTCGACTGGATCGACGCCGACGAGGTGCTGCCCCTGGCGGTGGCGGCGGTGCGGGTGTTTGCGGCTCACGGTGATCGGAAGCAGCGCAGCACGGCGAGACTGCGTCACGTGCGCGAACGACTGGGGGAAGGCACTTTCACCAAGCTGCTCAGTGACGCGTTCTACACGGCACGCAACGAGAAGACGTGGCCCAAGGCGGAGCTGCCGACGGTTGAGGCGGACTTGAGTGCATGCGTGTCGTTGACGTTCGCCAACGGGGACGTGACGCACGAGGAGGCGGAGGCGCTGGGGGCGCTGGCGGAGGACGCGGGGCTTCGGCTGCGGATCGACACGCATCACCGGGTGCTGGTGTTCGGACGTGACGAGAAGCAGGCGGTCAGAGCTGTGGGGGCTCAGGCGGTGCTTGGGCGGGCGGCGCGACGTCAGCCGATGGTGGTGGCGTGTCCGGGGACGCGCTGGTGCACGCGTGCGCTGGTCGAGACGAACCGCATCGCGGACCGGCTTCGTGCGGAACTGGCCGGGAAGGTTGATGAGGACGTGATGATCGGGGTCTCGGGCTGTCCCAACGGCTGTTCGCACAGTGCGGTCGCGGCGATCGGGCTGGTGGGGAGACTTGCGACGCGGGACGGGGCGAAGGTGGAGACGTACGACGTCCTTGCCGGTGGACATCTGGGACGCCAGGCACGCTGCGGGACGATCCGTGAGCAGGGACTGGGCTTCGAGGCGTCGGTCAAGGCGGTGACGCGCGCGGCCGGGAACCTGGGCATCGCTTTCGAGGACCCGGTTTAAACGTCATTTCCGATCGGGTTTGCCGGGTGCTCCGTCGGCGTCCGTCGGCTGTGGCAACTGCTCGTCGTCCTCCGGTTTCGCCTGGGAGCCGGTGTCGGTCGGCGATTTCGGTTTGGGGGGCGGAGGCTGCCAGATCTGTCCTGCGGTTCCCGGGGGCCACCATCCCGGCAGTCGATCGAGGTCTTCCCATTTCTGGGTCTTATCGCCCCGCCTGGCCCTGACATCCTGGACCTGCTGCCAGCCTCGCTTGTAGAGTGCGGCGGCGGTGCTGCGGCTGCCGGTG
Organism: uncultured Planctomycetota bacterium; assembly: GCA_964629945.1. Lineage (GTDB taxonomy): Bacteria > Planctomycetota > DG-23 > DATKVD01 > CAZVTD01 > CAZVTD01. The sequence goes on from CAZVTD010000121.1 coordinate 1,183, forward strand.
AGCTCGACCATTTTGTCGGCGTATTGCATCGTCAATTCACCGATGGTCTGCATGGCGTTGAAGGTCGAGACCTCGTCGCGCCGCTCTTTTACTTCCTCTTTTTTGGCGTCGATGCAGAGCTGGTATCGTTCCTTGAGACTGACGGCGCTTCCGGCCAGGTAGGCGTCATTGCAGAGCCATTCGCTTTCGTTTCGGATCCAGATCCAGAATTCCGCTTTTACGGTTCGGGCCTTCTGGCGGCATTCTTCGACCTGTGCTTCCGCGCCGAGGGAACCTGTGCCGTTTTTATAGATCTGGGCGACGACGGGCTCCTGTTCCTTGTAGCCGGCCTCCAGAATGAGGGAGCGTTTGCGCATGGCTTCGACCATGATTTTGGTCTGCCGATCGGCGCCGGCGAAATCGAATTCACAGATGCAGCGTTTGCGTGCGAGCTCGGCCTGTCGATAGGGGAGCTCGAATTCAGTGAAGAACTGGACGTCGACTTTCTGGCGGATCACGTCGCGCTGGAGGCGGAACAGGTCGTTTTCGACGGCGCCGATATCGCGGGGGTTGGGGGTGGCAGCCGCGGCGAGCTCCGCGCGTTTTTTGGTGAGGGCATCGAGGTTTTTCTGCATGTCGGCCAGGCGCTTCTGACTGGCGACAGCATAGTCCTTTTTTCCCGCGAACCACTGGTCATATTTCTGCTGAGCGTTCTCGATCCACCTGCGTCGCTCCTGAACGGCTTCGTCGGGGACGTCCATGACGAGGGTGAGTGTCCTAGAGGCGTAGAGGCCTTCGGCGGTTCCCTGGGCTTCGAGGGTGGTGCGTTTTCCGCGGACGGGGTAGTAGATGATCACGGTGTCGCCTCGCATCCAGACGGTGTTTCCGAAGCGGATTTTCCCTTCGCGTCGCGGGGTCCAGAAGTGCCTGACACGGTCGCCGTCCTTGATGAGGAGTTCGGCGTTGTGGAAGCCGAAGTTCTGGTTTTTGGGTCCCATGCCGAAGTGGACGGTGGTGGTCCAGCCGGGCCATTTGAGAAGGACCTCGTCCGCGTCATAGAGCGGGGTTTTGCCGTCCACGGTGGCGCCGGCGCCGCGCCAGGTGATGAACCCATCCCGGGGTCCGACGACGTTGGAGAAGGTTTCCTTGCCGCGGTCTTTTTCGTCGTATCCGGTGCACCACTGCTCACCGACGCGGAAATAGGGCGGTTTGGGCGGCCAATTGTTGTCGCTCATCCGGACATCGACATGCTCGTCCTCGAAGATGACCTTGTCGGTGGCGACGCGGTCCCAACGGTTGTTGACCTGGTCGCTTTCCTGGACGATCTCGGTGCCGGGTTTGTAGGAGACGTCGCGCAGCTTGACCCAGGGTCCGTCGGCGGATTGTGCGATGTAGATGTTGTAGAGGAGGAAGGTGTCCTTGTTCTGCTCGTCGAGCCTGGCGAGGTTTTCGCTGGTGAGGACGATCTCGGTGCAGTCGGAGCCCGGTTTGGGTCTGCGCAGGACGATCTGCACGGGTCCGGGCGGCATGACGGGTTCGAGCTCGGTCCAGAGTGCGGCGCCGCCGAGCAGCCAACCCGATTGGGAGCGGTCGGGGATGGGATAGGATTTCACGTCGGGGAGTCTGGCGGCGGTGGCCTGGACGACGCGGTCGGGCATGCGGACATCCTTGCAGAAGGCGTAGACGAGGAAGGCGGGGACGTCGGTCCCCTGGTCGCCCGTGGGCGCGGGGATGCGTTCGAGATATTCGTTGAGGCTTTTGATCATTTCGTCGTCGAGCGGCAGGCCGCGGAACCGGCGTGCGGCGACGGCGCTGCGGGCGGCATCGTGGTTGAGCTGGTAGACGGCATAGGAGTAAGGCTGGAGGTAGATGTCCTGGTCGGCGACGACACGGACGGAGGGCCAGAGGCGGTGCTGACGGTCCTGCTCGGATTCAGCGTCGGGGTCGCCTTTGAGGACGGTCCCGGTGATGAGGACTTCCGGGGGCGAGAGGGGCCGGTGTCGGTTGGCGATGGCTTCGCCCATGATGCCGAGATAGCCGATGAATTCGGTGTCGACGCCGGCTTCGCCGAGGGTTCGGACGGTTTCGTCGGAGAAGCGATGGTCGCCGTCCTGGACGGCGGTCATGAGGGCTTCGACGGAGAGACGCAGTCGTGCGTTTTCGTACCACTGCTCGACGGCTCTTTCGCGTCCCTCTTTGAATTTGACGAACTGCTCCCAGCGCTCACGGCTGGAGGTGGTGTCGGCCAGGAGGCGTTCTTTGAGCTGGAGCCTGGCGTCTTCCAAGGTTTTGGCATCGACGGTAACGCCGGCGGCTTCGAGGACGGTCTTCAGGGACTCCTTGCGGAAGGTGAGCCAATCGGTGACGTATTTTTCGGCGTTGACCATCTCGTGGGATTCGTCGTGGGCGATGAAGGGCCAGAGGGAATCGACGCGGATCTGGTGCATGAGCTCGGGATTGGTCCGTGCGCGTTCGAGGTATCGTCCGGCCCGCTCGACGGCTTCGTGCCGGGTCTTGAGCCGCTGGAGCTCCTGGGCGACGTCGAGCTGGTTCATGGGCTGTTGAAGGGTTTCGACCATTGCTTCGAGCTTGTGCATTCGGGCGAGCTCTTCGTCGTTGAGGGGTTCGAGGTAGAACTCGACGGGGCCTTCTTTCGAAGCGGTGAAGAGGATGCAGGGCTTGACGCCGGCGAGCATGGGGCCGGCCGCCCAGACGGGATGTCCCTCGGCGAGGGATTCATCGGCGGCGGGGAAGGTGAGCACCTTCCGGGTGAGTTGGGCGCCGGTGCCGGTGAGTGCGCCACCCTGGTAGCGCGACTGCTCGGCGACGAAGCCCTTCCAGCGTTCCTTCCTGTCCTGGAGCACCAACTGCTGGTAGAGCAGTCCGGCGAGGGCGCCGGAGTCTTCGCGTGTGAGTTTCATCATCCGGAGATCGGAGGCGATCTGGTCGAGGCGTGCCTGGTCGTCGTCGGTGAACTGGGCGGGGGTCTGGGCGAAGCTGTAGAGCGAGGGTCCCGTCCAGCCGCGATAGACGGCATCGGCGACGGCGTTGGCCAGTGGGGCGCGGTAGTCGCTGTGGTAGATGGCGACGCCGGCCTCACCGATGTTGAAGAGGATCATAGCGGCGCGACCGTATCCCGAGGCCATGGCACAGGCCATGAGGACGCCGGCCTGACCGGCCTGCCAGGGTGTTTCCACCTGACTGAGGGAGTAGACCTGTCCGACGACCGGGATGGCGTAGAGGGTTTCGCGAATCATGGCCTCTTCGAGTGCATCGGGATCGCCACCTGATTCGGAATAGGCCCGGACGACCTGGACGACGCCGTCGATGTTCCCGACGTCATAGACCATGTTTTTGATGAAGCGTGCGCCGAAGCCGGCGGTCTTGTTGTATTTTCTGAAGAACTGGGTGACCTTTCCGTCGAACTCCTGAAGTCCCATGCGCCGGACGAGGGGTTCGGCTCGGCTTTTTCCCGCCGGTCCTTCCAGCCAACCGATGTCGTGCAGGACCCACTGATGGATGTTACCGAGGAGCTGGACCATTTTGAAGCGGGTCCATGCCCCGATGATGTGGGTGTAGAGCTTTGGGAACTCCTTGGCACGACGGTAGTGGAAGAACCAGGAGGAGGATTCGGCGGCGAGCTCGCGGACCTTGGCTTTGTCGGCATCGCTGAGCTTGGGGTTGCGTTCGACCTGTGCAAGAATGACTTTTTTGACGTCGTCGCTCATGTATCGGAAGGAGAAGAGCAGTTGGGCGCGCGCGGTGTCGGCGTAGTTGCCGTAGATTTCGCCGCGGACGCTTTCCCAGCGGGCATCCCAGTCGGGTCCTTCCATGCCGAGGGCTTTTCGGATTTCCCCCTCGTCCACGTGCTTTTTCATCTCTTCGTGGCGGGCGGTTTCGTTGGGGTCGACGGTGAGCCAGCCGAGGACGCGCTCCCTGGCGGTGGCGACGATGTTGTGGGTCATGATCTCCTGGCAGCGCATGGTGTATTCGAGTCGGGCCTGTCCGAGGAATTCCTTCCAGCGGGCTTCGTTTCCGGGGCCGGCCATTTTTTCGGCGAGGGGTTTGAAGGCGGCTTCGAGGTCGGCATCGGTGACGGGACGTTTTTCGACGGCACTGACGTTGCGCAGGTAGGCACAGGCATCGAGTGCGAGCTTCCAGCGGTCCAGGAGGGAGGAGCCGTCACGTGCGCCCCAGCGGAAGTTTCGCGGTTGGTCGAGATCGGCGCCATAGGTTTCGCGAAGGAACTGCTTTCGTCCGGCGTCATCGAGATCTTCGTAGATTTTTGGGGGGCGCTTCTCTTCGATGGCGCGGAGGATGCCCGGGCCGTCGTTGACGGCGCGGAGGGGATATTTGATGGCGGGAATCTTGTGGGGGTCGAGGGCGTATTTGACCTTCTCGTTCCATTTGAAGAGGTTGTCGACGGAGGCGTCGTACGCCCAGCCGCGCTGGAGGTCGGGATCCATGCCGTCCATGAGGACGCGTTTGGCGTCGTCGTAGGTTCCCTCGCGCACGCCGACTTCGCCGCGGGGGTTGTCGTCGGCGGGACCGATTTCGAGGCAGACTTGTCCGTTAAGCCGTCCGATGGAGTCCTTGACCTCCTGGACGGTGATGGGTCGGTCGTCGGGGAGGATGTTGCCCTTGAGGTGGGTTTCGGACTGGCGCTTGACGCGCAGCTGCTGCTGGAGCTTGACGGTCCCGGCGAGGAAGTAGGCGCCGGGCTGTCGTCCGAGAGCGAGGTTGGTGAAGCTGATGACAAGTCCGCGATCTTTTCCACGGAGCTCGGGGGGGAGCGAGTTCTGGACGCCGACGCCGAGGAGTCGTTCGTCGATGAAGCGGTCGCGTCCGAGCATGGTTTCGACTTCCATTTTTTCCATGGGAACGCCCTGGGCTTCGAGATATTTGGCGACGTGTTCCTTGAGCGCCACGTCCCCTTCGGCCCAACGGACCCACTTTCCGTCCTCGTAGCGGTAGGCGAAGACGGTCTGGTCCACGTCGCTGAGGTAGGCGTTTTTCTGGTTGCCGGTGTCGGAGCGGTAGATTTTTGTGCCCGGGTTTTTTCGGCAGAAGTCGCGGATGGATTCGACGAGGAGGTGGATGCGCCAGTCGCCGAGCTGCCAGTTGTGCTTCATGGAGATGCTGCCGTCTTCGATGAGGGCTTTGAGGGAGGCGTAGTCGGTTCCGGCGACGAGCTTTTTGAACTGGTCGAGGGTCATGTCCGCTTCGGGGGCGAGCTTGAGGCTTTGATAGACCTTGAGGGTGTCGGCTTTGCTGGTTTTGCTGACGACGGAGAGCTTGTGGGTCCGGACGTAGAGACGAGGACGGGGCTCGGTGTACTCCTGGGTGCTGAAGCGTCCTGAGGGGTCGAGCGGCACGGGTTTTCCGGAGGGCACCAGGGCGGTGGGCGGGACATCGGTGAGTGCGTTGACGGAGAAGTGATAGACGGTTCCGGCGGCGCTGAGTCCGGAACCATCGACGACGGCGGTGCAGCCGGTGTCGCGCCAGCAGCGTTCGCGTTCGTCGAGGACGGCGACGTAAAGACGCGTGCCCGCGGGACGACTTTGGGGCAGCGGCCAGACCACCTGAACCCCGGCGGGGAAACAGGTGCCGTCGGGTTCCAGACGCGCGGCGGCAACGAGGTGGACATCCTGCTCGGGCTTGAGCAAGCCGTCCAGATCGGTGATGGGGGTGACGGTAATTTCGACGGGCGGGTTGACGGGTCCGGCCGGGGGCGCTTCGGACGAGGAGACCGGCGGGGATTCGGATTTCCCGGAACAACCGGCCAAGACCAGGCCCACCCAGACCAACAAGCACACGACGACACGACGTACCGAAACGCCTGAACCGCTCATGCGCTTCCTCCTCTCCCGGAACAGGAAGACGTAGAACACCGGTCCATCCCTGCAGTCGGCGAGAGGCACTTTAGCGGGTGCGCGGCCGTCTGGCAACCTGTTTCCGGGCGGTCGGGCGGTGCGGCGGCGTGTACTTCAGTCCACGGGCGTGGGGGCCGGCTGCGTGTTTTCGCCCCCGGGGTATTCGACCTTTCTGGTCATCCATATCCTGTTGAGGACTTCCGCGCGGCGTGTGTCCAGGAACTCCTCGCGGATGAGTTCCAGCACGTCCTTGTCCTCCAGCATGTCCCGCCGGACGATGTGGAAGCCGTAGGGGGATTCGACGGGCTCGGAATATTCTCCGATGCCGAGCTTTGCGACGACCGTCTGGAACTCCGGTCCGAAGGTGTCGATGGGGATGCAGCCGAGCGAGCCGCCTTGTCGGCGGCTGCTGTTGTCCTCGGTCATGTCCGTGACGCCGTTTTTGAAG
>CAZVTD010000122.1:0-7482 GCA_964629945.1 uncultured Planctomycetota bacterium
GTTGACGAGCAGGTTGCCGCCCTTCATCTCGACCTGCCGGAACCCGACCTCCCGAACCCGGTTTCCCCACCCCATCCGGCGCCCCCACAAGCTGTCCGACCTGTTTTCCCCGTTCGGACAGAAAGCAGGACGATTACGGCTTCGTTTTCCTCGTCGATGAGGACGAAGAGGCCTCTATCGAGGGGGAGCCCTACGATGGGGATCTGCCCACCTCCACCGTGGAAACCCCCGACGAAGACGCCCTGCGCGAGGACTTCGTGTCCCCCATGGACCTTTCCGACGAGCAGCGCGAAGCCTTAGAGCTCTTCTCCGAAATGGACCTGTCCCGCGTCTCCGAGATGGGACGCCAGGTGGCCGAACGACCCGCGTTCGACGCGGACCTCGAAGCCCCGACGCTGTCTGAATCGTCTGCACCGGCAGAACAAGCCGCTGACGAAATTCAACCCCCCGTGCTTGATCTTCCCCAACCGGAATCCGCGCCTGAGCCCGAACCTGAGCCTCCCGCGACCCCCGAGCCGGGAGTCGTCCAGACTTTCGAGCCTCCTGTTGAGCCCGTTTCCGAACCCGTCGTTCAGGCCGAAGAACCGGTTGTTCCCGAGTCGGTCGAACCGGAAGCTCCTGCGCCTCTCGTCTTCATGGTGGACGAAGCTCCCGAACCGCCCAAGGCACCTGAAGCGGCTCCGGAACCCGTCGAAGTGCCCGAGCCGGAACCTGAGCCGACCGAAGCCTATGAGTTGACCGAAGCGCTTCCCGCCATCAACGTGACCGAACACGCCGAACAGGCCACCGACGAGGAGTTTCAGGACGTGCTGGAACCCCCCGTCGAGGTTCCCGCGTTCCCCGAGGAGCAGCCTGTCGCGGCGGAAAATCTGCCCGAGCCCGAGAAACCCGAGGTGGTTCCCGAACCCGAGCCGGTCCTGGAAGTCCTCCCCGAGCCGCCTCCTGAGCCGGTTGTGCAGCCCGTTTCCGAGGAGGTTCTCCCGGAACCGCCGGCTGTGGAGCCCGAACCGGTCGAAATCGAATCTGTGGAAATTCCCGCTTCAACCGCCATGTCGGACTTGCAAGCGGACGAATTGTTTGATGAAATAGAGAGGGAGCTAGAGACAGAGCAGGTCGCCCCCGAAGCGGCCATCCCTGTCGGAGACGGTGCACCGCAGGACGTCTCGGAGCCGGAGGTGCAGCCCGCCTCCTTTGCCGAGTCGACCGTTTCCGGACGGGACAAGCTCAAATCTGAGGAGGAATTCGTCGTGTCCGAAGACCAGAAGAAGAAAAAGAAGGAGCAGAAGCCCGACGAGGATATCTTCGAGGTCTATGACCTTGAGGAGGAAACCGAGGAGGCCGAGAAGCCCGCAGCGGCCGAAGCCGAGGAGGAGATCGTCGAACTCGAGGAGGTCACCGAGGCTTCAGCCGGGATGGCCGACATCGAGAAGTCCGTGGATGAGGAGATGGCGGACATTTTCGGTGATGAGGCTGAGACGCCTCCCGCCAAGAAAGCTCCCGTTGTTCAGGGTGCCGAAGCCGCTCCCGCCGATGACTTTGACCTTTCCATCTTCAAAGAGTCGGCCGAAGCGCCCCAGGAGGTCGCCTCCCTTCAGGAGGTCGATCTCTCGTCCATGACCGAGGAGGCCCCGAGTTCCGCCTTCGAGGACATCGGACACGTCACCTCCGCCACGCCCAGTCGCATCGACGCCATCACCGCCGAGAAGGGACCCAGCACACTGCCCATGACCATCGCCGTCGTGGTTTCCTTTACGGCGCTCCTTCTCGCCGGAATGTTGATTGTCGCACTGAAAATCGGCCGAGTGCCTTGGGGTTGAGACGGTCCGTTGCCTCGTTTCCGACCTGTGGACAGGCGGAACGTGCCCCGGTCGGTCCAGGGGATTTTGTGAACAGGGGAGGATGTCATGAGAGGGATGGTTGTGAAACTGTTGGTGGTCGTTGTCTGCTCCGTCTTTCTGACCGGCTGCTTCGAAACGGATTCGACGGTCCAGGGGTTACGGGATGAGAACTCCCGCCTGAACTCCAGCCTCACCGAGATGCGAGGCGAAAAGACGCGACTCGAAGGGGATCTCCAGGCGATGCGCACCGAGTGTGATCTTGCCCGTGCCGATGCGGACGGCTGGCACAAAAAATACCTGGGTGTCAGTGGGATCGCTCCGTCCGGCGGGGTTTCCCCCGAGGTCCTGGCCAAGTTCATGGCCATTGCGCGCACCGGAAGCCACTGGGAGCTCAAGGGCACCGTCCTGCGGGCCGAGGCCGATATCCTCTTCGCTTCCGGCAAGGCCGATCTCAAGCCCGAAGCCAAGGCTGCCATCACCGAGGTCGCACCCACGCTCAAAGAGATCCTCTCCGATAAGTCCGTCGTCCTGCGTGTAGATGGTCACACCGATTCCGACCCCATCAGTCGGTCCGGCTGGAAGGACAACCTCCATCTCTCGCTGATGCGTGCCCGTGCCGTCGCCCTGGCCCTGCAGGAACAGGGTGTGCCCGCCACCGCCGTCTTTGCTGCCGGCTGGGGCGAAACGCATCCCATTGCGGGAGCCCCCAAGGACAAGAACCGCCGCGTCGAGCTCGTCATCGTCCCCGCAGGTCAGTGATATATGATTGGAGCCGACCCGCCGTCTGCGTGATGGCGGGTCGGATCTCTTTAGTGCCCTTCGTTGGTGACGTGCCATGAAGCTCAGACGGTCCTATCGCCCGCTCCTGCTGGTCTCGCTCGTCCTGGTCTGTTCCCTGTCCGTCTTTGCCGACGACAAGCCCGCCACGGTCCGTGAACTCTCCTTCGACCAGCTCGAAGTTGGTCAGCGCATCCGGCTCACGCGCACCTCGGGCAGCGTCTTCACCGGGACCGTCACCCTGCTGACCAGGGACGCCCTCCGTCTGGATCTTTCCGACGAACCCGACGGACTCAACGCCTGGATCGGTTTCCGTGCTTCGATCATCAAGAAGATCGAGCTGCTGACCCCGGTCCCGGCCGAGACGGTCCAGGCCGTCCACAAGCAGCGTCAGGACGAGGCCCAGAAAGCCCTTCAGCAGGTGCGTGCCCGAACCGACACACCCGAAGAACCCGGACGCAAAACGGACGAGCGCCCCGTGCTCTCCGACCGACAGATCATGCTGCTTCGCACCTTCCCTCCCGACCAATGGGGGAACGAAAGGCTCGCCGAGATTCGCCGCCGCTGGGTTCTCATGGGACTGCCTCCCGATGCGGCCGAGTCCGACTTCGTCCGCTTCTATCCCGAGTGGGAAATCGCCCGCACCCAGCTTGAATCCCTCAGACAGTGGGAACTGGACCATCGCGACGTCGTCCTCCTGGAGACGTTCCCTCCCAGCGAAGGCTGGTCTCCCCGCAAGCGTGACCTCCTTGCCGCTCGGTTGGCCGCTGGTGCACAGCTCACCGCCCCGGAAGCCACTTTCCTCCAGGTCTATGATGATTGGTTCAAGGCCTACCAGGAACACATGAAGTCGACCGAGCCCGCAAAACCCGCCGAGGGAACGCCGGCTGAAACCCCTGCTCCGGAAGTCCCACCCGAAAAGCCGGCACCGGCACCCCCTGCTGAACCCCCCGCCCCGGCTCCGCCCCAGGAACCCGCTCAGACAGCCCCCGTCCCTGAAAATCCGGAGCCTCCCCCGGCGCCCGTCCCCGATGCGCCCGACGCCGCACCGGCAAAGTAACCTCGCATCCGTGAACCGCTCGCCTCGCCCTCAGAAAGGCGCCACCTTCTCGTACCGATTTCCTTCCGCCTCCATCGTCCGTTCGAGAAGCAGTTGGCGCATCTGTCCCACGATACCCGCGTACCCCGCTTCCCGGGCGACGTTCCTCACCTCCTGCGGGTCCTTCTTCAGGTCGAACAGATACTCCAGCGTCTCACCCTCCCGCACCGTCAACGCGTACAGATACTCCGTCGTGCGGACCGCCTTCGTGGTCGAATGACCCGGGTTTCGCGACTCCATGAACACCGACGATCGTCCCGCGCCTTCCCGTCCCCTCAGCCGTCCCACCAGCGACCGTCCCTGCACCGACGGGTCCGCCGGGACCGCACAGAAATCCAGGATCGTCGGCAGTACGTCCACGCTCTCCACCAGACCTGCTTCCTTCCCCCCGCCCGGAATCACGCCCGGATATCTCATGATCAAAGGCGTGCGCATGATGCAGTCGTATCCCGGGTCCCCCTTGCCAAGCTGTCCGTGCTCTCCCAGGTATTCCCCGTGGTCGCTTGTGAACACGACCAGCGTCTTCTTATCCATCCCCTCCTCGCGGAGCGTCCGGAGGATCTTCCCCACGTTCCGGTCCACGTCCGTTACCAGTCCCTGGTAGTGCCACCGCAGTCGCTTCCAGTCCGCTTCGCGGTACCCCTCGAATCCCGCACGCACACGCTCCTGTTCCCCACGCACCGGCATCGGCATCGCCTTCTCGTCCAGCATCGCCAGACAGCTCGCCGGAGGCATCAGCGGCGCGTGCGGGGCATAGAACCCCGCAAACAGGAACAGAGGCTTCCCCGAACGCTCCCTCAGGCATCGGCACGTCTCCTCCGCCACGAAGGCTGCGTGCGTCAGGTTCTCGTCCGCCTGAAATACCCTGGGCTCGTAATCATTCCGCTGGGGCGCATTGGTTGTTCCCGGCCGCATCCCCATGAGCTTCTGCCAAGCAACCGCCGGCACGGGCAAGCCGCAATGGACCGCCTCCAGCGCTTCCGGCGCACGCTGCGCCACCCACTGGCGATACGCGTCCTCATAACAGCCCGGCTCGTCCGACAAAATCAGCGTGTTGAACCCGTACATCGGGTGAGCCCCGCGGTGGTCACGCAGCGCGTGGGGCTGGAAGTGCAGCTTCCCCACCAAGGTCGTCTCATAGCCCCATCGCTTCAGCATCCCCGCCAGCGTCGGCGTTTCTTCCGGAAGCGGTATCCCGTTCGTTGCGATCCCCAGGTTCGACGGATATCGTCCCGTCAACAGACTCATCCGGCTCGGCATGCACACCGGGTTCTGGACGAAGTGGTTGGCGAAGTTCACCCCTTCCGCCGCCAGGGCGTCGATGTTCGGCGTCACGCACACCCGGACCTCGGCCATCGCCGGTGCGTTGCAGCCCAGACTGTCGTAGCGCTGTTGGTCCGTGTGGAGGAGCAGCACGTTTGGACGCGTCGCCATCGCTTGCCCCCTGGGAAATCGCCGGATTGCTCGCGGAACACTTCACGACGTGACACGGAACTCGACCCGGAAATCCGGGCGTCTTCCGGACGGACGCACGGCTAATCTTCCTTCAGTCCCAGGAGTTTCCGTGCATTCTCTCCCAGGACCGCCTTCTTCATTTTGGCGGATGCGTCCGACTCCTGCACCCCGCGGATCTGTCGTGCCACGGGACACGCCGGGTAGTCGCTTCCGAACAGCACCTTTCCCGGCGCAATCGTCTCGGCCACCTCGTAGATCCGGTTGCTGTAGAGGTAGCACGTCGCCGCCGTGTCGTAATACACGTTCTTGAGGGGCGTCTTCAGTTCGGGCTGAAGCTCCCAGAAGATCAATCCCCCGCCCCAGTGCCCGCACACGATCACCAGCTCCGGATACGCCTCCGCCAGGGCCAGGACCTCCTGCGCGTACGTCCGTCCCTTTCCCGGATAATCGTGTCCGAAGGGCTCCGACGTGTGGGTCAGCAGGGGAAGCTTCCGCTGCACGGCGAACTCGGCCGCCGTCCTCAAAAGCTCCACGTCCTTCAGACGATACCCGTTCCCGTCGGGCATCAACTCCCCGATTCCCGCCGGCTCGACCGGACGCGCACGCTCCAGCTCTTCCACCGTCGTCTTCTCATCGCCCACGTGCAGCGTCAGAAACGGGCTCAACCGGTCGGGATGACGTGACGTGCTCTCGAACACGTACGCGTTCGCCTCCCGCAGCAGTCCGCTGTCCTGCCACGGAAACGAGAAAACCACCGAGCGCGTGACGCCGTTCTTCTCGGCCACCCGCAACAGCGTCTCCACCGTTGCCATCGGGGCGTTTTTGGTCCCGTACAGGTGTGCGAACCACGTGTCCTGCTTGGCCAACTGGTCACGTGCCGCAATCTGTTCCGGAGGGAAAATGTGCGTGTGAAAATCGATGATCTTCATGGACCCGTCGAAATGACCTCTCGTCTTCCGTCCACCCGTCTTCACTGACTCGTCGGCAGTGCCGCCAGGGCCCGGTCGCTTCCCATCAGGATCAGGATGTCCTCGGGCTCGATCACGTCGTCAGGCTTCGGAATGTCCTGGACCTTCTCCTCGAAAACGTTCGGGTCGTCCTTGCTCACGATGTGCTTCTTGATCGCCACCAGGTTCACCGAATACTTCTTCCGCAGGTCCAGCTCGATCAGTCGACGGTTGTGGAACTTCTCGGGCGCCTTGATCTGGATCATGCTGACGCCTTCCCCGATCTCCAGGATCGAGATCAACCCCGGACTGATCAGTCTCTGCGACAGTCTCATCGCACTCTCATCTTCCGGACTGATGATCTCGTCGGCCCCCACGTGACGCAGGATCTTCTGTCGGATCGATGTCGATGCCCGTGCGATCACCCTCGGCACCCCCATCGACTTCAGCAGTGCCGTCACCAGCACGTTGTTCTCGAACTTATCCCCGATCGTCACCACCGCCGCGTCCACCTTCCCCACGCCCTGCGAGCGGAGCGTTCGCTCGTCGGTCGCGTCCATACGCACCGCCAGCGTCACGTCGTTGGTCACCTCTTCTACCAGTTCCGCGTCCTCGTCGATCGCGATCACCTCATGTCCGGTCCTTGCCAGGCTCTTGGCCAGCGTCATCCCGAAACGTCCCAGTCCGATGATCGCAAAGCTGCTCATGATCGTCCTCCGTCCCTGGCCTGTCCGGCCCCCTGCCTCAACCCACCATCAGACGCTCTTCCGGATACGAAAACGCCTGCCGGATGCGCTGCTGACCCATCGACGCCAGGAGCGCAAGTTGTCCGATCCGTCCCACCAGCATCGTTACCACGATAACCACTTTCCCCGCCGAGGTCAAATGTCGTGTCAATCCCGTCGACAACCCCACCGTTCCGAACGCACTGATGCTCTCGAACAGAATCTGCATGAATCGTTCTCCACCCTGCGCCAGCCACGCGTTGTTCCGTTCCGTCACCGCCAGCGCCATCACCGAAACCGTCACCACCCCCATCGCCAGGACCAGGACCACCATCACCCGCGTGATGATCCCCCGTGGGATTGTCCGTCGGAACACCTCCACCTCGTCCCGTCTCCGCACCGCCGCGCGCACGTACAGCGCCAGCATCGCGAACGTGCTCGTCTTGATCCCGCCTCCCGTCGAGCCCGGACTGGCCCCCACGAACATCAGAAACATCAACAGCAGCAGCGTCGCCGTGGACAATGCCCCCGTCTCCAGCGTGTTGAACCCCGCTGTCCGGGCCGTCACCGACTGGAACAGGCTCGCCAGGATCGACTTCCCCACGCCCATCGGCTGCCCGTTCTCCATCAGTTGTCCGTCA
>CAZVTD010000123.1:0-7397 GCA_964629945.1 uncultured Planctomycetota bacterium
TTCCTTGTACGTCACCGGTGTGTGTTACTCCCCGAAAAGTTTTTCCATCCGCTTCTCCGCTTCCGTGGCTCCGGCCCCGGACAGCCCCTGCTCGACAAGGGATCGACGCACGAACAGGACCGCCGGGTCTTCCAGAGCCATCCTCCGGGCCGCGTCCGACAGCAGTCCCCGCTCCCGGGCATCCAGTCCGTGCCGATCTGACAACACCCTGAACAGTTCCCCGGTCGACGTCTCGTCTTGCGATGACCCCGCCGGATGTCGAAGCAGTTTCCAGCCCGCGTATCCCAGTCCCGCCAGGATCACCCCGACGATCACCGCGACCGTCACACGGTCCAGTCCCCGCGAGGGCTCTGACCAGCGCATGCCCTTCATGATTTCATCCCGGCTCAACTGGGCCAGCAGATGTTCTCCGCCGAGTCGTATCGCTTCCCAGGCGTTCATCCAATGTCCCCCAGGATTTCGCGGGCCTTCTGACGCACACGGGTGCTCGGGTCATCGCGTGACAGTTTCCGCAGCCACCACAGTCGTCCCATCCAGTTGACCTCGCCCAGCACCCACACCCCGCTCAGGCGCATGAGTTCCCCCGGACTCTTCAGCATGTCCTCCAGCATCTCGCCGGCCCCGGGCTGACCGGTCTGAAGCAGGGCCTTCACCGCGTTGGCACGGATGCGGTTGTTCGGGTGTCGCGCCAGAATCCTGGTCAGGCCGGTCAGCTCGGGGAATCCCGTCGCCTCGATCGCCTCCGTCGTGTTGGCCACCACGCGCCGGTCCGGGTCCGTCGTCGCCTTCACCAGGGCACGTACCGCCGACTCGCTTCCCAGGGTGCTCAGCACCTTCACCGCCGTCGCGCGGACCCGCTCGTCCGGATCGTCCACCAGGGCCACCAGGGTTTCCTCGTGGCGTCCCTCTCGTGCGAGGGCCTTCACCATGCGCACCGCCTTCAGACGAACCTCCGCCTCCTCACGGGTCAGCGCCTCCGTCAGCAGTTCGTCCAGGTTCTCCTCCAGCCGTCGCAGCGTCGCTCCGGCGCGTGTCCTTGTCTCCGGGTCCAGGTGGTCGAACGCCTCACAGAACTGCTGGAATGCGTCGCGCGGAATCTCCTCGATCCCTTCACGAGCCCACGCCAGGCGGCCCCTCGCCGGATGGCCTCCCGCGTTCTCCTCCGACGATGCCGCCCGCTGCTCGGCCTCCGTCAAGGCTGCCGAGATTTGCTCCACGTCTTTTCCCGACGCCAAAGCGTCCAGCACCTCAGCCGCCGTCTCCCGTGCCTCCTGGTTGGGACCCTCCTGCACGATTCCCTCCAGCACCGTCCGGGGTTCCACCCCGCTCAACACCAGCATGTGCATTGCGCGGATCATGGCACGACTTTCCGAAAGCACCGTCCTCATCTCCGACGATGGCCCGCTTTCCGCCGAAGCGCCGCCGTACCCCTCCAGCCAGCCGATCCGACGCAATCCCTTGAGTGCCCGGCGCAGCCCGGCGTCCGTAAACAGCCGATCCGTCCTCAGCAGTTCCCGCACGAACGCGGCGTCCTCGCGACGCTCGAGCAACGCCAGTGCCCGTCCCGATTTGTCGGCGTTCCGACTGCGCAGCATCTCCAGGATGAAGCTCACCCCCTGTGCGGAGCTGGACGTGTCCAGCAGATTCGTCACCAGGGGACTTCGACTGTCGTGCGAGTTCATCAGGATGCGGAAGATCAGGTCGTCCGTGCGCCAATCCAGTCCCATGGACAGTTCGAGCAGTCGGCCCGTCATCTTCAGTCGTGTGCAGGTTCCCGTGTGCACGGGTCCCAGCTTTTCGAGCAGCGGTTCGATCAGCGCGAACTTCCTGCCCTCCAGCGTGCCCCCGTCCTCCTCCGTCCGCTCCAGACGGGCTCGTTCCACCTGCTGGTGATATCGACGGGCCAGTTTTTCCAGACCCGACAGGGCCCGCTCCGCCACGCGTTCGTCCTCGTCTTCCAGAGCACGCACCAGAAGATAGGAGAGTTTCGCCTTCCCCGATCGGCACGCCAGCTCCACCGCGTTGGCTCGTGTCTGGACCTGCACGGACCCGAAAAGGTCTCTCAGGACAGGCAGAATGTCGTCGATGTGCTCGACCAGGAAGCCGGCCGCCTGGGTGCTCAGCAGGTGCAGTGATGCCACCGCCTCGACCCATCCCGCGTCCGTTCCCCCGCGGGCCAGCATCGCTTCGAGCGCCCCGGTCTGGACCCGTGCGTCCAGTTCCTTCAGGGCTTCCACCAGGATCCGTTCGGCTTGTGCGTCCTCGCTGGAGGAGAGTACCGCAAAGGTCAGTTGCAGTCCCTTCATCGACGACCTTGCCAATCCTCGACCTCCCCGCGTCGTCCCGTTGCCGTCGGCGCCGCGACCGACTCCTCCTGTGATATCCCTCGTCCTGCCGGAAAGACTTCCCCTCATGGAGACGCCTCCCGTCATGGGGTTCCTTCCCGTTCCGAACGACCGCACGTCACACCGAATGCCCGGTCACGCAGCGACGACCCGCGCATTGTAAGAAAGCCCGCCAAACCGGGCAAGCGGAATCGCGGCGGGTCGTCAATTCCATCCGGCCGGGTGCTTCGCGGCTCGTCCTGCTGACGGTTTTGAGTTGTCAGAGGTGTTCTTCTGATGTACCATATCGGGCTCTTGAAGCGCCGTCCCCGGATCAAGCCGTTCGTTGACCGTGTCGGTCCGAAGACGGGTATCCTTGTCTCTCATTGGGAGGCTGCACATGCAGGAAGTGCCCATCAGTCCGAACATCGCCGCGATTGCCGAGTCCGCCACCCTTGCCGTCGATGCCAAGGCCAAGGCCATGAAAAAGCAGGGCATTGATGTCGTCGGGTTCGGCGTCGGTGAGCCCGATTTCGACACCCCGGAACACATCAAGCAGGCCGCGGTCGCCGCCCTCAAGGCCGGAAAGACCAAATACACCCCGGCTTCCGGAACGCCCGAGCTTCGCGCCGCCGTCGCACGCAAGTTCAAGACCGAAAACGGACTCGACTATGATCCCTCGCAGGTCATCATCTCCAACGGGGCCAAGCACTCCCTCTTCAACATCATCATGACGATGGTTCGACCGGGCGACGAGGTCCTCATTCCCTCGCCATACTGGGTCACCTATCCCGAGTTGGTCCGGATCGCCGGGGGCGTTCCCGTCTTCATCCCCACCACCGCCGAAGACGGCTATCGTCTCCGTGCCGATGTTCTCGATTCCTATATCCGCAAGGGCAAGACCCGGCTGCTCGTCCTCAACAGTCCCTGCAACCCCACCGGCGCCGTCATCGAGCCGGATGTCCTGCGCCAGATCGGAAGCCGACTCCTCGACGCCGGCGTCGGGGTCATCTCCGACGAGGTCTACGAAAAGCTCGTCTACAACGGCAAGGAACACGTCTCCATCCTCAAGCTCGTCCCCGGACTCATGGAGACCTCCGTCGTCGTCAATGCCGTCAGCAAAGCCTATGCCATGACCGGCTGGCGCATCGGCTACGCCGCCGCACCCAAACCCGTGGCCCAGGCCATGAGCCGTTTCCAGAGCCAGGCCACCTCCGGACCCTGCACCATGTCCCAGGAGGCGGCGCTGGTTGCCCTCACCGGCGACCAGCAGTGTGTCGAGGACATGCGTCGTCAGTTCGACGCCCGGCGCAAGCTCATGATCCAGCGTGTCCGGGCCATCCCCGGACTGACCTGTCCCGAACCCGATGGGGCCTTCTACCTCTTCGTCAGCTTCGCCAACCTCATCGGGAAGAAACTCGCCGGAGCAAAGATCACCGGTTCGCTCGACTTCTGCGCCGCCGTGCTCGACAAGGCCCGCGTCGCCGTCGTCCCGGGCATCGCCTTCGGGGACGATGTCTGTTTCCGGCTCAGCTATGCCACCAGCACCGAACGCATCAACGAGGGACTGGACCGCATCGCGAAGCTGCTCGAACAGGTCCGCTGAGGTCCCGTCCGGGAAAGGGAACCACATGACTGCCGTTGAGAAGCATGTCACGGTCAATGCCGTCGAGGTGCCTCGCCTGGGACTCGGCACCTGGCGGCTCGCCGGTCAGGTCTGTTACGACGTCGTCCGGGCCGCAATCGACATCGGCTACCGTCACATCGACACCGCCCAGCTCTACCTTAACGAAGAAGAAGTCGGTCGGGCACTTCGCGACTCGGGCTTCTCCCGTGAAATGATCTTCCTGACCACCAAGATCGCCTTCGACAAGGGCCGTTACGACGACGTCATCCGGACCACCGACGAAAGCCTCCGAAAGCTGAAGACCGATTACGTCGATCTGCTCCTCATCCATTGGCCCGCCAAGGACGTCCCCCTCGAAGAGACGCTCCGTGCCATGGCTCATCTCCACGAGCAGCGCAAAGTCCGTCACATCGGCGTCTCCAACTTCACCTCCACGCTCCTGGAGCGGGCCTGCGACCTCTCCCCCATCCCCATCCTGGCCAACCAGGTCGAGTATCATCCCTACCTGGCCCAGCAGAAGGTCCTGGAGGTCTGTCGTCGTCGACAGGTCATGCTCACCGCGTACGCCCCGTCGGCCCGCGCCAGGGTCACGGGCGACCCGGTCCTCCAGGAGATCGGCGCACGCTACGGAAAGTCCCCCGTACAGGTCACGCTCCGCTGGCTCATTCAGCAGCCGCTCGTGGCCGCCATCCCCAAATCCGCCCATGTGGACCGTGTCCGGGAGAACTGCGAGATCTTCGACTTCGAATTGACCGACTCCGAAATGCAGAGCATCTTCGCCCTCGCACGGGGCCTCCGCATGCTCAATCCCGAAAACATCGCACCGGACTGGGACGCCTGAACAGTTCCAGCGCCTCCACGCGAAATGCCCCACGACGCCCCGGTTTTCAGGAACCGGCCAGGACCTCATTCGTCTAACGTCAAGACCGGCTAGAGGGGGACTTTTCTGTCTTTGACCAAGGAGGCGGGGCGATGAGACAGGCTTGGCGATGCGCGGTGGTCGTGATGGTGTTGATGGCCTGCATGGGTATGGCACACGGCTACATGGTGAGATCAGCGGTCCCTCTCGAAGAGATGACCGGGGAAGCAGACATCATCTTCAAGGGCACGGCCCTCTCCTCCGCACCGGTCCAGGACGAAGGGCTCAAACCGGTCCCCGAATTCATCGTCCTGGAGACACAGTTCAAGGTCATCTCGGTCATCAAGGGAGACGCTCTCCCGGACAAGCTGGTGTTCCGACATTACGACAGCGCCCCTGAGCCCCAGGGCATCAGGTACATGCCTCAGAACTATCATTTCGAGGTCGGGAAAACCTATATCGTCTTTGCCAGAAAGAACGAAGCGGGAGGCTTCCGCCAGCTCTGGCCGAACCACACGACGAAGAAGGACCAGGGCGTCCTGCAGTGTGCGGATGCGAAACCGACAGCGGGCAAGACCGTCAAGGCTGTCCTCTGGGCGGAACTCACCGTGATGCTCAAGAGCCCCACGGAAGGTGACGTGACCTACGCGATCCAACATCTCGACGAGATGAGCGCGGGCACAGTGATCTGGAACGGCCTGTCGGACTTCGACCGCAAGGACGTGGTGGCGGCGGTGCGGGGAATGCTGACCAGCCCCAGCACGAAGATCGCCGAAGCCGCTCTCGCTGTGGTCGGGTCCCACAACCCCTATATCTCCGAGGAACGCGCCCTCTGCTGGCTGGCCACCGTAGGCAGCGGCGACATGCCTGGACTGGGCAAGATGGACCCGAAGATGAAAAATACGGGCGGCGAAACCTGTTGGAAGGACCTGGTGGCGCTGGCCGACGGCAAAGCCCCGACCCAGACGCGCGCCCTTGCAATCCGGGCACTGGGACTGGTGCGCGAACCGGCCCTCAGGGAGCCGATCGAGCGATGGCTGAAGGACCGCGAACCCGCCGTCCGCGCCTCGGCCGCCCTGCTCCTGGCAGATTTCCCCGGACCTGAAACGGCCAAGGCCTTGACAGCGCTGGCCGGTGATCCGGTTGTCGAAGTTCGTCTGTGCACGGCTCGTGCGATCGGTTTCGGACAATACGTGGACCGGGTTGATGTGCTCACGAAACTCCTGAACGATGCCGACGAAAACGTTCGTCGGTCGGCCGCCATGAGCCTGGTCTCATTTTCCGTGAAGGCTGAACCCGTGGCCCGCGTCTTCCGGGCCAATCTCGACAACGAGGAGTTCAAACCCCTCTTCCTGAATGCCCTGGCCCGTCAGAAACCGGGGGATTACCTGGATGCCCTGGCCCAGGTGATTGAGGACAAAGTGGAGCCGAAGAACTTCTGGGGTGGACAACTCCCGGCCTTCACCGCGTGGGAAATCCTCTTCAAATACCTCCAGGCCCAGCCGGCCGCCGTGGTCCGCTCCGGGAAGCTGGACCGCTATCTGGACGCCATGGAGAAGGTGGGAAACTACTCCTCCTCCGAGCCGCGCGACATCTACGCCTTCTACGTCCAGCGGGGCATGACCGAGAGGGCGAAAACGTTCCGCGAGGCGGCAAAGAAGAAAGCCACTTATGATATTGACCACTACTTCAAGGATGTGGACGAAAACCCGGGGCTCTACAAGCGGGAGTGATGGAAGAACGCACCACGTGAGTCTCACGTAGTGCGTTCGGCTGCGTGCTTGAAGTCAAATGAACCTGCCAAAACCTCGGTGTGACGGACTACTTCTTCTCCGGCTTCGGCTCCTCCTTCTTCTCCGCCAGTTGAATCCGGAGCACCACCGCCGTCCCCGCCTTCGGAACCACATCCTTGTTCGGGATGAACCCCTCATCCTGCGAATCATACGGGTTCCCCGCGTCCACGGCCAGGTTGATCACGGCCGACGGTTCGCTCTTGACGCTCACCACCGCCCCGTCCTCGTCCGCCACGTAGATCGTCTGGTCCTCCAGCGTTTTGCCGAAGTAGCTGCCCGTGAACACCCACGGGTTCGTCTCCGGCTCCATCTGCTTCGTCCGTCGGTTGAACAGCAGCGACGTCGCCGGGACTTCCCGCGTCTTCCCATCCTCCGTCGTCCAGATCACCGTCAGCTTCAGCTTCGTCCCCGCCTTGATGTCCGTTACGGGCTTTCCTTCCGCCACGTCCTGCTTCCTCTTCCATTCCACGTACGCATCGGTTGGGCCCGCGTGCGCCCCCATGACCAGCAGCGCCGCGTGCAGGGCCGAAGGCTTCACGTCCATTGCCAGAATGCTCTCATATTCCCGACCACCCGTCCTCACCGACAGGAAGTCCAGAATCCCCTCCCGCTGGCACACCTTCCCCGCGATCTCCAGACCGCCCCGATCCGGCAGGATCTTCACCCCATCGATGACCGTCGCCTTCGGTTTCTCCTTCTCGGCTTCCTGTGCCGTGCACCCCCATGCCAGCTCCAGCAACCCCACACACACCCACGCGCTTCTCATCACGTTCCTGGTCATCATTGGTCCTCAC
>CAZVTD010000124.1:0-5255 GCA_964629945.1 uncultured Planctomycetota bacterium
CCCGCCCGCACCCTACACCCCCACCCTCACCGTCTCCAGTCATGGCGCCGCCCCCATCTCCGTCCCCGTCAATCTCTCCGTCGTCGACTGGTCACTCCCCGACCCCGACCATTTCCAGACCTGGGTCTCCATGATCCAGTCTCCCGACACCCTCCAGCTCGAATACAACGTCCCCGCGTGGTCCGACAAGCACTTCGAACTCATCGCACGTTCCTTCCGAATCATGCGTCAAGTCGGCTCCAAGGTCGTCTACGTCCCCCTCATCTGCTGCACGAACCACGGCAACGAACAGTCCATGGTCCGTTGGATTCCCAAGCCCGACGGCTCCTATGACTTCGACTTCTCCGTCTTCGACCGCTATCTCGACACCGTCCAGAAAAACCTCGGCAATCCCGCCGTCGTCGGCTTTGTCGTCTGGGACATCTTCCTCCTCCCCTCCAAGAACGCCTCCATCGGCGGCGGCCATGGCGACGAAGGCAAGCTCCATCTCGACCTCAAAAACCGCATGACCAATCCCTTCGTCACCACCGTCGATCCCGCCACTGGAAAAATCGACCGCATCGAATTCAAAGACTACGTCAAGGACCCCGCCGTCAAGGCCGCCTGGACAAAGCTCTTCGCCGAACTCCGACTGCGCATGGAAAAGCGAGGCCTCAAGGACACCATGATGCTCGGCTGGTTCACCGACTTCCGCTGCACACAGGCCGACGCCGACTTCTGGAACGACGTCACCGGCAAACTCCCCTGGATCTCCCATGCCCACTGGAACCTCACTCGCTTCATCCAGGGCAAAGACTCCGGAATCATCCCAGGCTACTGCACCTCCATCCACGACACCCACTACCCCGGCAATCCCGAAAAGGGTCGTGCCTATGGCTGGCGCAAAACCGCCTCCATCTGGGCCCAGCAGCTCCTCCGTCCAGGTTGGCGTGGCGAAATGGACATGCTCCCCTCAACCATGTGGGCCTCCATGAACGAAATCACACTCTCCGGAGGCCAGCGTGGCTTCGGGCGTCTCGGTGGCGACTCCTGGTACGTCCTCAAGGACTCCCGGGGCAGGCGTGTCGGTCGCGTCTATGAGCGTTACCCCTGGGCCATCTGGAACAACCTCGAACTCTGCTGCTCCCTCTTCGCCCCCGGACCCGAAGGCGCCCTCACCACCGCACATTTCGAGCAGCTCCTCCAGGGCGTCCAGGAATGCGAAGCCAAGATCTTCATCGAGCAGGCCCTCACCGATCCCGAAGCCCGTGCCAGGCTCGGCCCGGACCTCGCCAAACGCGCTCAGGACCTCCTCGACGAACGCATCCTCTACGACCTCAAGGGCGTCGCCGACTACATGACCAAGCCCCACGATTACTCCGCCCCCTGGAAATGGATCTTCCAGCCGGGCGTCGCAGGACACGCCTGGTTCCAGTCCTCAGGCTTCGAATCCCGTAACGCTGCCCTCTACCAAATGGCCGACGACGTGGCCAGGAAACTTCGATAGCTCAGGAGATATTCGACAATCAGGGTCGAGCGGCAAGTTTACCCGCCGGTTTCTTGGAGGGCGAGATCCCGATCGAGCGCAAAGTCGAGCGCGAAGCGAGATCCCGGGCCAACGACAAGTGAAGGCTCGGGAGCGTTGAGAATCGGGACCAAGAAATTGAAGTGAAACCATCACACCAATCCGTACATAACCCGGGCGGGCCACTCGGCCCGCCTGGTTCGCTTCCGACTAAGCAATAATGCGATAAGGGGTATGCCCCTCTTCCCAGTTTTTGAGCGCCTTGTACATCTCGGTCTCTTGGAAATGCTCCAGACCAAAAGAAAGCCGAAGCACCCTCTCCAAATTCCTCCGCTCAGCAATAACCCCACAACATTTCCCTATTACGCCTCTGAGAGCGATTGCAAGTATACCTATGAGGTCATGACCACTGCAAACCTGCTTCGGGTCATATTTCTTCTGCAGATACTTGTTCAGTTCCTCCAAAAGATCGTCTTGAGAAGCACCTGCTTTTGGAGAGTTATGGATAACCTCCTCTACCATCTTAACCAAATCTGACTTGAGATTCCCAGCCCCAATGAAATGGTCAATGGCCAACCCCTTGAATCTGAGAAGGCGATGCTCATTCAATGCCATGAACCGCAGCACCCCAATTGGGATCGCCGCATCAAAGATTGACGCGCGAACATTTTCCTGCCCGTTACTCTCCAAGAAGTTCGTTGTCATCGACTCGGAAGAATACTCAACAAGCAAGGCATCCAATGCCGGGGAGCAGAAAAGCGTAACTTCAACATCATGATGATCTGTTACAATTATGTTCTCGTTCTCCGGAACAACACCTCCCAGTCGACTGAAATCGGCATCAACCATAGCAACAATTCCTTGACGTCCATCCCTGTGCACCCATTCCATCACCGTCAACACCTTATCTTTTCCGTGACCAGGAATCGTGATGCACTCTCCTGCTCGCACAAATTTTTTCAGAAACTTGCAGTCACAGTCCCCTTCACATACGAGCACAGTGCCTCTAAAGTTTGTTTGCATCATGCGGATTTGGTTGTAGAGATCGTGTGCTGTTAAGTGCTGACGCATCATTCATCCTCAGCCAAGGCAATGGTCAGATCCCAATGTTCGTTGATTATCTGCGGGGAGTGCGTAGCAACAATAAAATCCAGCCCAACAAGCTTGGATATGTTAGAGAGGTCATCCAAGAACTTGTGTTGCCAACTCACATGCAGCGAGAGCTCCGGCTCGTCAATTAAGATCATCGTTCCTTTCTGAGCCCGAAATAGAAGCTCGAACGCGAGGATCACTTCATGCTGTTCTCCCGAAGACAAAGCACTCAACGGTAATTGCGTACCTGAAGGCGTCGTAAAAACGAATCCCTCTTCGCGGCTAATAGCAAAGTTTTTGTGTAGAAAACGCCCATTTACCATATTCTGCATCAACTCAATCCGCTCCAGCAAGGAATCACACAGACCGAGGATCTGCTCCTGATCTTGAAGATAACACCACAGAACGCGCCGCTTCATTTCATCGAGTTCACCTGGCGAGAGGCTGACCGGATAACCTGGAGCCAACAATCCCGCCTTTACGAGCCTCTGACTTTTCGCCAGTTGTGCTTCATACATCTCGCGTATTACTTGATCTGTCACTGCCACAGACAGGGGGCCTTGTCGAAGAACTCGGTTGGGAAACTGAGCCGCTAACTTCTGATACTCCTGAAATGAAGCTGCTAGTTCCTCTTGGATTCGCTCCACCATCTCCTTTCCATATTCTGCAACAGCACTACGGTAACCCTCACGGGTGCGACCGTGACGACCGTATTCAGGATTGACAAGAAGACGCTGAGTTTGAATAAAATGAACCCGTATCCCGGACAAAAAATCAGATATCTCCTGCGGAATATTGACTGGTAACCCAGCACCAAAACGCGCTACCACCTCGCCATAGTCATACCCCTCACCGTCACGCGTGTCTATCCACATATCCTCATCCACTCGCTCTAACCAGGGGACTAACCGCTCAATCATACTTGGGGAAAGTGGTCGTGCCCCACGCCCCGCAACCCCTCCACCAAGCGTCCCCTCTTTCGTTTTTTGCCCAGGGCTGTCAAGTCTCACGGTCAACACAGGCTCGGAGTCCTCTCCTTCCGGGTATTTCTGTGCAATTCGTTCCCTTGCCGAAGCGCTCCGTTTGCCCATGATATCCCAGAATCTTCGCTGGCTTGTATCGCCCATTTCTCTCCCTAAAGACAATTCGCTGCCATCATCAAAAACCACACTTATCGCTTTAAAGGGTATTCTCGCCACCTCCGCGAGACGCTCGCCAAAAATGAGATTCAGGATTCGGAGAATAGTTGTTTTCCCTGTCCCATTGGGGCCATGAATAATAGTTATCCTTTCAGACACATTGAACTCCAAATGATAGTCAAAAAGTCCGAAGAGCCTTATGATATTCATTGTTCGTATTCGCATTTGTATGCTCCTTCTGCATCTCCTATCGCCACTTAACATCTGAGAGAAAGGGAACATGCCACTTCTCAGGCATTCCCTCCATTTGAACTACCCTCAGCTCATCCACTCGCTCGTTCTGCCGCTCACGACCTCACCAACGACCGCCCCTGTTTCCGGTCGACGGTCTCCGATGTCCGATATCATAAACTATCCCCCATCCCTTTCAAAGCCAAAACCTCACTCATCTTGTTCCCCTTTACCCGGCCGCTGCCGCCCTCTGCGTCCTCTGCGATTCCCACCATTCCATCCTGATCTGTGAAATCCGCCGTAAATCGTTGTTGTCTCTTGGCCGTTTGCCGTTTACCGAATCTGTGCAGTTTTACCCGCCGGCTTCCTGGCGGGCTGTGTAATCTGTGGATTCCTGCTGTTTCTTCCCTGCCCCTATCCGTGTTTATCCGTGGCTCCCGCCGTTTCTTCTGCTGCTGTTCCTCTCCGTGGTCTCTCCGTTGTTGTGGCTGTTTCCTCTGCCGTTTACCAGATCTTCGCTGTTCTCTGCGGCCTCCGCTGTCTCCGCTCCCGCCGTGTTGCTGTGCGGTTTCTTCTGTCGTTTACCAGGTCTTGGCCGTTCTCCGTGTTCTCCTGTTTTCCTCTTGTTTCTCCGTGTTAGCCGTGCGGTTTCTTCCTGCTGT
Organism: uncultured Planctomycetota bacterium; assembly: GCA_964629945.1. Taxonomy (GTDB): domain Bacteria; phylum Planctomycetota; class DG-23; order DATKVD01; family CAZVTD01; genus CAZVTD01. The sequence goes on from CAZVTD010000124.1 coordinate 4,629, forward strand.
GAGCTGAGCGCTGAGCGCTATGCCTTTCCTTCACCCTCTCAACAGTCGTACCGCCAAAGCACTCCCGCTCCGAGGTTTGCGCCCTTTCTGTCCTTCCGTCGTTTCTCGTGCTGTTGTTTGCCCAAGTTGTGCTGTCCTTTGCGCTCTTTGCGCCTTTGCGTTGAGCGTTTCTTTTGTTTTCTTCATAAGCGGTAGGCCAAAAGCGGTCAGCGGAAGGCGGCCTCGAAAACCATGTCAAAAACAGCCCAAATTCGCTCACTTTTTGACCAAATTCGCACCGAATTCGATCGGTTTTGGCGAGTTCCCCGCCGCCCAACCCCCGTTTTTAGCTCAAAAACGCGGTTTCCGACAAGTCTCAGTCTATGTCTGAACGTTGAACTGGGCCGGTATTGGGCGATTCAAGCCCATCGGCGAGTCGGTTTCTGGAATGGATTGCCCCGTACTGACCGTATAACGCATCTGGAGAACGGGAGTGGACGGGTCTTGTATGCGAATTCCGGCGTTATGGGGCGATTCAGACCCCTGCCGTACGCGTTCGCCGCCCCTTCGCCAGGGCTTCCGTTTCTGCCACGGCGTCCGGCGTGCAGTGTGCGATGCGCTTTATGTTGTAACCCGTTGTTTCTGTTG
>CAZVTD010000124.1:5355-7310 GCA_964629945.1 uncultured Planctomycetota bacterium
TGTAACCCGTTGTTTCTGTTGGAGTTACTAAGTGCTAAGCGCTAAGTGCTAAGCGCTGCTGTCATCTCATCGCGTACAGTCGTCGGATGCGTTCTTTGATGGGCGGGTGGGTGCTGAACACCGAGTTCTTCTCATTCAGTTTCTTCATCGGGTTTGCGATATAAAGGTGTTGTGTGGCACGGTTTGCAGCGTGCAGGGGCGTCGGGTCGCTGCTGATTTTTTCCAGCGCCTTAGCCAGTCCTTCCGGGTAGCGGGTGAGTTCTGCCGCTGAGTTATCCGCCAGGTATTCCCGCTGGCGCGACACCGCGAACTGCAGCAGCTTGGCGAACAGCGGCGCCAGGATCGCTAACACCAGTCCTATCAACAGGATAACGAGTTGTGCCCCTCCCCCGCCATCCTTGGACCGCGACCGTTTTGACCTGCCTCCGCCGTACCACAGGCTCCGCAAAAACAGGTCCGACAGCAGCACCACCGTCCCCACCAGGATCCCCATCATGACCGCAAACAGCGTGTCGCGGTTGCGGATGTGGCTGATTTCGTGCGCCATAACCCCTTGCAGCTCATCACGATCCAGCTTTTCCAGGAGTCCGCGGGTGATGGCCACCGAGGCGTGCTGCGGGTCGCGTCCGGTGGCGAAGGCGTTGGGGGATTGCTCCTCGATGATGTAGATCTTGGGCATGGGGATGCCCGCGGCGATAGCGATCTCCTCGACGACGTTAAACAGTTGCGGGGCATCATGATGCGTGATTTCGCGTGCGCCGCTGATGGAGAGCATGACGTTGTCGCCCGAGCCCCAGGCGAAGATCACCACGAAGAACGCCACGATCCCCGTGATGATGGACCCGAACCACCAGGCGCCCCAATAACTTGCGATGGCGGTGCCCAGCGCGGTCAGCAGCAGGATGAAGAGCCCGAAAAGCAGCCAGGTGTTGCGCTTGTTGGCGGAAATCATCCGGTGCATGCTGTACGTGGTGGCTTCAGACACAGTTACACTCCATCGGGTTGTTACGTGGCCGACTGGTTCGCGTGCGGCAAGCGACTCAGAACTTGACCTTGACGGGTTCCTTGGCGGCGGCGTCCTCGAGTTCGAAGTAGTCGCGGGTGGCGAAGCTGAACATGCCGGCGATGATGTTGGTGGGGAGGACCTGGCAAAGGTTGTTGTAGATTCGAGTTACGTCGTTGTAGTGCTGACGCGCGAAGCCGATGCGGTTCTCGGTGCCGGTGAGTTCTTCCTGAAGCTGCATGAAGTTCTCGTTGGCCTTGAGGTTGGGATAGGCCTCGGAGACGGCGAAGAGAGACTTGAGTGCGCCGGTGAGGATGTTTTCGGCCTGTGCCTGCTCCTTGACGGTGGAGGCATTGATGGCCATGTTTCGGGCCTGAGTGACCTTTTCGAGGGTTTCGCGCTCGTGGGTGGCGTAGCCCTTGACGGTCTCGACGAGGTTCCCGATGAGATCGTAGCGACGTCGAAGCTGGACGTCGATCTGAGCCCAAGCCTCACTGACGCGGTTGCGTCCGCGCACCAGGGCGTTGTAGCCGCCGACGAAGACCACGATGACCACCAGAACGAACAGCCCAATCACTGCCAGAACGATGGGAAGCATCATCGCCGTGCTCCTGAAAGAGATTACTCACGTGCCGACGAACGGAAGCATTGTAACAGCGGGCGGTTCCGGACGCAATAGGGAAGCGCTCCGTCCCCAGCGCTCAGCACTCAGCGCTCAGCACTCAGTGACAGAAATGACCGTTGAACGGTCATTTCTGAAGGCCATTCACTGCTTACCGTCCGGGATAGGCCGCCCGCTGCGTACAGGAATACCGGGGAAGAGGGGCGAATATTCGTGGGAGAAACACTTCACCACAAAGCGCTTCGTGGACCGGAAACCGTGAACAGAAGAAGAAACACTTAACCACAAAGGACACGAAGAGCACAAAGGAAAGAAGAAGCGCCGAGACAG
>CAZVTD010000125.1:0-7278 GCA_964629945.1 uncultured Planctomycetota bacterium
AGAACCTGGCGGACGTTCAGGGGCGGTTCGAGTTCGTGACGGGGGACATCACGGACGTGGCGGCGGTGGACGCGGTGCTGGCGGAGCCGACCGATGCGGTGATCAACTTTGCGGCGGAGACGCACGTGGACCGCTCGGTGATGAACTCGCGGGAGTTCGTGCTGAACAACGTGGTGGGGGTGCAGGTGCTGCTGGACGCGTGCCGGTCGAAGGGGGTGGGGCGGTTCCACCAGATTTCGACGGACGAGGTGTATGGGAGCCTGGGTGCGACGGGCCGGTTCACGGAGGAGACGTCTTTGGCGCCGAGGAACCCGTATGCGTCGACGAAGGCGGGCGCGGATCTGTTGTGCCGGGCGTATCACGTGACGCACGGGATGAACGTGGTGGTGACGCGCAGCTGCAACAACTATGGGCCGTATCAGTTTCCGGAGAAGGTGATTCCGTTGTTCATCGCCAACGCGCTGGAGGACAAACCGGTGCCTCTGTATGGGGACGGGATGAACGTGCGGGAGTGGATTCACGTGGAGGACAACTGTCGGGGGGTGCTGGCGGTGCTGCTGAAGGGTCGGTCGGGCGAGGTGTACAACGTGGCCAGCGACGAGGAGACGACGAACCTGGAACTGACGAAGCGGATTCTGGCGGAAGTGGGGAAGCCGGAGAGCCTGATCAAGTATGTGAAGGACCGTCCGGGGCACGATCGACGTTACAGCACGGACAGCCGCAAGCTGCGCGGGGAACTGGGTTGGGCGCCGGCGTATGATTTTGCGGAGGGGCTGGCCGAGACGGTGCAGTGGTACATGGAGCATCGCGAGTGGTGGGAGCACATCCGGAGCGGGGCGTATCAGGCGTATTACGAGAAGCAGTACGGGGGACGGTGAGGAGAGGGAGCAAAGTGCGACGTGTGAGTGACGACGGAAACGGGCACGTCGGGCGCGGAACCGAGTGACGAGGATGGAACGATGGGAGAGCCATTGAGAGTTTTTGCGGGCAGTGCGAGCAAGGGATTGGCGGAGGGGATCTGCCGGTGTCTGAAGATGCCGGTGGGTGCGTGCGAGACGATCCAGTTTTCGGAGGGGAACCTGTTCGTCCGGGTGCTGGAGAACGTGCGGGGGACGGACTGTTTCATCGTGCAGGGGACGGGCGCGCCGGTGAACGACAACTTCATGGAGCTGCTGTTCTGGATCGACGCGCTGAAGCGTGCGAGTGCGTCGGCGGTGACGGCGGTGGTGCCGTTTTTCAGCTACGCGAAGGGGGACAAGAAGGATGAGCCGCGGGTGTCGATCCGCGCGCGGGTGTGTGCGGACATGCTGGAGGCGGCGGGCGCGGACCGCGTGCTGACGATGGACCTGCACGCGCCCCAGATCCAGGGGTTTTTCAAGATCCCGGTGGACCATCTGTATGCGATGACGGCGCTGTGCGATCGGATCAAGAAGCTGGTGGGCGCGGACGTGGTGGTGGTGTCGCCCGACGTGGGGTTCGGCAAGCAGGCGCGCAAGTACGGGACGCTGCTGGACGCGCCGACGGCGATCGGGGACAAGTATCGGTCGGGACACGACGAGCGTCCGGCGGTGCTGCACGTGATCGGGGAGGTGAAGGAGAAAACGGCGGTGGTGGTGGACGACTTCGTGACGACGGGGTCGTCGCTGGTGGAGATGGCGGAAGCGCTGGTGCACCTCGGGGTGAAGCGGGTGCTGGCGGCGGTGACCCACGGGGTGCTGTCGCCCGGGGCGTGCGCGCGGATCGAGGCGAGCCCGATCGAGAAGCTGCTGATCACGGATACGGTGGAAGGACGCGCGGAGAAGCTGACGGGGAAGATCGAGGTGGTGAGCGTGGCGGAACTGTTCGCGGAGGCGATCCGGAGCATCCACGATCGGACGAGCATCAGCAAGCTGTTCCCGGATGAGATACAACATTAGAAGCAGCGCTCAACGCAAAGGCGCAAAGAGCGCAAAGGACGACACCGTCCAGGTAAACAACCACAACAGCAACCGAAACAGCAAAGACAACGGCAAGGGAGAGCGACGTGAGGAAGGTTCTGGTGGTGGGGTCGAGGGGGATGCTGGCGCACGACCTGCTGGAGGTGCTGGAGGGCCGTCGTGCGACGGAGGCGATGGAGGTGGTGGGGGCGGACGTGCCCGAGGTGGATATCACGGACGCCGAAGGGATCGGCACGTACGTGAAGCAGGTCCGGCCGACGGTGATCCTCAACTGTGCGGCGTATACGAACGTGGACGGCTGCGAGAGTCATCGCGAGGAGGCGATGGCGGTGAACGGGGACGGCGCGGGGAACCTGGCGCGGGCGGCGGCGGAGGTGGGGGCGAAACTGGTGCACCTCTCGACGGACTTCGTCTTTGACGGGACGAAGGAAGGGGCGTATCGTGAGGAAGACGTCCCGGAACCGATGAGCGTGTACGGGGTTTCAAAACTGGAAGGCGAACACCAGGTCGGGGCGGCGTCGAAGGAACACGTGATCGTCCGGACGGCGTGGCTGTTCGGGGTGGGAGGGAAATGTTTTCCGAAGGCGATCCTGAATCAGGCGCGGGAGAAGAAGGCGCTGCGGGTGGTGGATGACCAGCGGGGTTCGCCGACGCACACGCTGGACCTGGCGGAGGCGATCTGGCGGCTGGTGGAGGTGGACGCGAAGGGATTGTTCCACGGGGCGGGCTCGGGCAGCTGCACGTGGTTCGAGTTCGCCGAGGAGATCTGTCGGCAGGGAGGCTGCAACGTGGAGGTGGAGCCGATCACGAGCGAGGAGCTGGCCAGACCGGCGAAGCGGCCGGAGAATTCGGTGCTGGATTCGAGTCGGCTGACGGAGGCGACGGGATTTGCGTTTCCGTCGTGGCGGCAGAGTCTGGGGGTGTTCCTGGAGCGGCTGCGGGGCTGAAGGTTGAGGCTGGAAGCGGACGTCGTGAGACGAGGCGTGCAAGACGAGGACCGAGGAGGAACGACGATGCGGATACTGGTGACGGGAGCGGGCGGATGCGTGGGGCCCTACCTGGTGAGGCAGCTTTCGAAGCAGTCGGGTCACCGGCTGTTTGCGATGCTTTCGCCGGGTGAGAGTGCGCCGGAGAACGTTCCCGGGGGCGTGGTGTATCTGAAGGCGGACATCGAGAACGCGGACTCGATGAGGGAGGCGGTGGAGCGGTCGCACCCGGATATGGTGTATCACCTGGCGGGATGGAGTCACATCGGGAAGGCGATCGACCAGGCGCCGACGGTGTACCGGGTGAACCTGATGGGGACGATCTACCTGTATGAGGCGCTGCGTGAGGTGTCGCCCCGGGCGAAGGTGCTGTTCGTGGGGACGGGGGCGAGCTACGGTCCGGTCCCGGCGGGCGCGGAGCCCTTCGACGAGGACGAGCCGCTGCATCCACAGGAGCCTTACGCGGGAAGCAAGGCGGCGGCGGACATGGCGTCGGTGCAGTATTTCCGTGCGTTCGGGCTTCCGGTGGTGCGGGTGAGGCCTTTCAACATCATCGGCCCGGGACAGCGTCCGACGTTCGCGTGTGCGGAATGGGCGCGGCGGCTGGTGCGGATGAAGCTGGGACTGGAGGAGCCGGTGCTCCAGGTGGGGAAGCTGGACGTGGAGCGCGACTTCACGGACGTGCGGGACATCGTGCCGGCGCTGGAGAAGGTGTTGTGTCACGCGCTGCCCGGAGAGGTGTACAACCTGGGTCGCGGGAAGTCGGTTGCGATGGGCGAGATGCTGAGGATGCTCCAGGAGATCGTGGGGGTGGAGGTGAAGGTGGTGCAGGATCCGGCGAAGCTGCGGAAGGTGGAGCCGATCCGGGTGACGGGGAAGATGGACCGCGTGAAGGCGCGGTTCGGATGGGAGCCGAAGATTTCGCTCGAACAGAGCCTGAGGGACATCGTGTCGTACTGGGAGACGCAGGAAGCTCCGGGGAAGTGACCATGAAGATCAGCGTGGTGGGTGCGGGGTACGTGGGACTGGTGACGGGCACGTGCCTGGCGGAGAGCGGGAACGACGTGTGCCTGGTAGAGATCGACCAGGAGAAGCTGTCGGTGCTGCGTGCGGGACGTTCGCCGATCTATGAGCCGGGGCTGGAGGAGCTTCTGCGTCGGAACGTGGAGGACCGTCGGCTGCGGTTCACGGACGATCTGTCGGAAGCGGTGCGCGGGTCGTCGGTGGTGTTCATCGCGGTGGGGACGCCTTCGGCGAATGCGGGTCACGCGGACCTGCGGGCGTTCTGGGAGGTGGTGGACGGGATCGCACGGGCGATGGACGGCTACCGGGTGATCGTGGAAAAGTCGACGGTGCCCGTGGGGACGGCGGCGGAGGTGAAGACGCGGGTGTCGGGCCTGACGCAGCACGCGTTCGACGTGGTGAGCAACCCGGAGTTTCTGAAGGAGGGGGCGGCGGTCGGGGATTTCATGCGTCCGGACCGGGTGATCATCGGCGCGGAGAGCGAGCGTGCAGTGGAGATGATGCGGGAGCTGTATGGTCCGTTCGTGCGGACGGAGAACCCGGTGATCGTGATGGACCTGCGTTCGGCGGAGATGACGAAGTACGCCTCCAACGCGATGCTGGCGACACGGATTTCGTTCATGAACGAGATGGCGAACCTGTGCGAGGCATGCGGCGCGGACGTGGACCAGGTGAGACGGGGGATCGGCTCGGACAGCCGGATCGGGCGGTCGTTCCTGTTTCCGGGGGTGGGGTTCGGGGGGAGCTGTTTTCCGAAGGACCTTTCGGCGCTGGAGGCGATGGGTCGCGAACGGAACGTGGCGATGGACGTGGTGACGGCGGTGCGGGAGGTGAACCGTCGGCAGCGGGAAATCCTGCTGGGGAAGGTGCTGAAACACTTCGGTGGGAGCCTGCAGGGTCGGACGATCGCGGTGTGGGGGCTGGCGTTCAAGCCGAGCACGGACGACATGCGGGACGCGCCGGCGGTGACGGTGATCGAAGGACTGCTGGCGGCAGGGGCGCACGTGAAGGCGTATGACCCGGTGGCGCGCGAGCGGGCGCGGGAGATCTTCGGGGAACGGGTCGAGCTGAGCGGGATCAACTATGATTGTCTGAAGGAGGCGGACGGGCTGGTGCTGGTGACGGAATGGAACGAGTTCCGTCACCCGGACCTGGAGAAGATGCGGGGACTGATGCGGGAGGCGGTGGTGTTCGACGGTCGGAACGTTTATGACCCGGCGAAGATGCGGAAGCTCGGGTTCACGTATTACGGCATGGGGCGGTAAGGCGCGAATGGCATGCGAAGAACGGCGTGCGAAAGATGAAATGCGAAGGCCGCGACAGACGCCGAACCAGGGGGAGCAGCGGCAGGGATTAAGCCGCCGACGTCAGCAGGGCTGGCGATGGGGCGTGAAGCGCGTGATGGACGTGACGCTGAGCGTGGTGGGGTTGGCGCTGGCGTGGCCCGTGATGGGACTGATTGCGGTGTTTCTGCTGGTGGTGGAGGGGGAGCCGGTGCTGTTCCGGCAGCGTCGCGTGGGACGCGGGGGTCGGGAGTTCGAGATGTACAAGTTCCGGACGCTGCGGCTGTTCGTCGGGGGCGAGGGGGACCGGGTGATGCAGCGGCCGTCGCCGCTGGGACGGTTTCTGCGGCTGAGTGGTCTGGACGAGCTGCCGCAGTTGTGGAACGTGCTGAAGGGAGACATGTCGCTGGTGGGGCCGAGGCCTGAACGTCCGGCACTGGTGGAGGAGTTCACGGCACGGCTGCCCGAGTATCCGAGGCGTCACGACGTGGCGGTGGGTGTGACGGGTTGGGCGCAGGTGAACGGGTTCTGGGGTGCGACGAGTCTGCGAGAACGTCTTGCGCACGACCTGGAGTATGTGGACGGGTGGTCGCCCGGGTTCGACGTGTGGATTCTGCTGTTGACGGTGAAGAGCGTGCTGACGCGCATCAGTTCGAGGTATGAGCTGGCGGAGGGTCAGACGGACAGTCGGCCGAAGATGGAATAGATTGCGGCCGGCGAGGCATGATTTGGAGACAGGGTTTATGGAGTTGATTCCGTTTCTGGACGCAGAGAGGGCGCGTCTGATCCGTGAGCGGTTCGGGACGCCGGTTTTCGTGTATGACGAGCGCACACTGAAGCAGCAGGCCAAGCAGGCGCTCGATTTTCCGAACGCGTTCGGTTTGACGGCGCGGTATGCGATGAAGGCCTGTTCCACGGCGGCGGTGGTGCGGGTGCTTGCGGGGGCGGGTCTGCACATCGACGCCAGTTCCGGCTGGGAGGTGGAGCGTGCGCTTCGGATCGGGATTCCCGCGGGACATATCCAGCTGACGGCGCAGGAGCTTCCCGAGAACCTGAAGAGTCTGGTGGAGCAGGGCGTCCTGTTCAACGCGTGTTCCATCCGGCAGATTCACATGTTCGGTGCGATGTTCGGCGGACGGTCCTTGTCGATCCGGGTGAACCCGGGGCTGGGCTCGGGACACAGCAATCGCACCAACGTGGGCGGTCCTTCGTCGAGTTTCGGGATCTGGCACGAGCACCTGGAAGAGGCGCTGGAGGCCGGTCAGCGGTACGGGCTGAAGTTCACGGGACTGCACACGCACATCGGCTCGGGGAGCGACCCGAAGGTGTGGCAGCACGTGGCACTGCTGGCGCTGGAGACGTGCGCGCGGATGCCTGATGCGACGGTGTTGAGCCTGGGCGGGGGGTTCAAGGTGGGACGCATGCCCGGGGAAGAGACGGCGGACCTGCAGAAGATCGGTCTTCCGATCGCGGAGGCATTCCGGTCGTTTGCGGTCCGGCACGGACGCAAACTGCGCCTGGAGGTGGAGCCCGGGACGTATCTTCTGGCCAACAGCGGGGCGCTGGTGACGAGCGTGATCGACGTGGTGGACACGGGTCGCAAGGGGAACCGGTTCATCAAGGTGAACGCCGGGATGACGGAGATTTTGCGGCCGAGTCTGTATGGTGCGCAGCATCCGATCGAGGTGGTGCCGGCCGAGGACGGGGAGCGCGGGGCGTCGGAGTATATCGTGGTGGGGCACTGCTGCGAAAGCGGGGACCTTCTGACGACGGCTCCGGGGAACCCCGAGGCCCCGAAGGCCCGTGTGCTGCCGGAGACGCGGACGGGGGATCTGGTGATCATCGGGGGCGCCGGGGCGTATTGTGCCGGGATGGCGGCGAAGAACTACAATTCGTTCCCGGAGGCGCCCGAGGTGCTGATTTTGCGTGACGGGTCGGTGGAACTGATCCGCCGGCGTCAGACGCTGGAGCAACTGGTTCAGAACGAAGTGGTTCCGTCAATCCCGTCAGGAGGGGCTGGGGGGGCTTCACCGGGGGGCGGGGGACGGA
>CAZVTD010000126.1:0-7189 GCA_964629945.1 uncultured Planctomycetota bacterium
CAGGAGTATCGGAACCGGGCGAAAACGGAGGGAAGCTCGGGCTCGTCAAGCAGTTCGGGCGAAAGCAAATCGTATGGAAGCAAGGGATCAAACGATTAGGTGTGCCTGCGCCATGCAGACGTTCCGGTGTCCGACATGTCATCAAGTGATACACACGACGGAAGAGACGTGGCCGCCTTTCTTCCCGTTCTGTTCGGAGCGGTGCAAGCTGGTGGATCTGGGATGATGGCTTAATGACTCTTACATTATCCGCCGAAAAGAGTTAGGCGACTAAGACGAGAATGAGAATGGGGCCGGGGTGGGGGCGAACGAAAAGAGTTCTTGACGGGAGCGGGAAGCGGGGCGTAGCATAAATTGTCCAGGTGAATGCGGTGAAGCCCCGGGAACAGGGGGCCATGCCAGGGGACACCTGTCAGGTTGGCTTGTCTCTTGTCAAAGGAGAGGACAATGAGAGTGATCAGGCAGGATTGGCGGGACCTGTTCGGCGGCTTCAAAATCGCCTTTGACGTCTGGAAGCTGGTTCTGGCCTTCCTGGGGCTCGGGGTGACCGTCCTGTGTCTGTGGGCCATGCAGTCGATGCCGGCACCGCTGACGACAAGTCTTCTGGCGGGACTGGTGGTGGTGGGACTGCTGATCCGGTTTGCGACTTCGGACACGGGACTGACGGTCAAAAAGACGATCGGGCTTTTTGGGGTGGCAGCCATCCTGGCGGGACTGACGGTGCTTCTGTCGCTGATGCCCGGACTGAAGGCCACTGAGGATTCTTCCGGGGTGATCGTTCCGGTGTGTGTGATCTTCGTGCTGGTGCTGATCTGGTCTTTCTTCGGTGGAGCGATATCGAGGATTGCGGTTGTCGAGCTGAGCACGGACGACCGTCTGGGGATCGGGGAAGCGGTTTGCTACGCTGGACGGAAATATACGGCGTATCTGGGTGCGGTGCTCCTGCCCTTCGTTGCGGTTTCTGTCTTCCTGTTCGGGTGCTTCCTGTTCGGCCTGCTGTTCAGGCTTCCCGTGGTGAACATCATCCTTTCGCTGTTCTTCTTCCTGGTACTCATCGCGGGCTTCATGGCGACCTTGGTGGCCCTGGGAGCTGTTGCCGGCACGCCACTGATGCTCCCGGCGGTATCGGCCGAAGGGAATGACGCGTTTGACGCGATCAGCCGTTCATACAGTTATGTGTATGGTCGTCCCTGGCGTTTCCTGTTCTATAATCTGGTGGCGTTCATCTACGGCGTCGCGTGTGTCTTCTTCGTGACCATATTCGTCCTGGGGATTCTGTGGCTTTCGACCAGCGCGTTGAGCGTCGGAAGCGGAGAGGTGTGGGACGAACACGTGGCCCCGCGGGTCCTGGCCTATGTGAATCCCCTGGTGAAGCCGGTCGAGAGCGGCGTCGAGCAGGTGGCTTCGACTGTCGCTTCGATGGATCCGACGGATGTCGTGGGGAACCTGTGCAAGCGGGCGATGTGGCAGGTTCAGGGATGGGTCCAGCGGCTGGAGCCGAGCAGTCAGGGCTTTCGTCAGGACAGTCCGGCCGGAACCACCGCAGCCGCCGTCATCATCGCCATTCCCATCTACGGTCTGGTCGGATTGCTGTTCTCGTATATCGTGAGCCTGTTGTTCTCGCTGCAGAGCCAGGTGTATCTGCTCCTGAGGCGAGTGGTCGACGGGGCAGACACCACCGAGGTCTACCTTGAGGAAGATCTGGAGGAAGGGGAACTCTGGGAGAAATCGGCGACGCCAGAGAAGGTGGAAGGACAGGACGCATAGACGGTTGAGATTGCGGAATCAGATCAACAGAAGGCGCCGACCGGTCAGTGCGGCGCCTTCATGCTTGATGGGACAGCACAGGGAGAATGGTGATGCGGATTCTTCTGACGAACGATGACGGGATCTTCTCCCAGGGACTTCGTGCGCTGTGGTCCCGTCTGACACAGATTGCCGAAGTGACCGTGGTGGCGCCGGAGTCCGAGCAGAGTTGCTGTTCACACGGAATCTCCCTGAACCGTCCCGTCCTGTGTCACCGGATCGAACGCGACGCGAAATTCTTCGGCTATGCTCTGGAAGGGACACCGGCGGATTGTGTGAAGATCGCCCTGGCGGAACTGATGCCGGAGCGACCGGACCTGGTGGTCTCGGGGATCAACCCGGCCGGAAATGTCGGCACCTACGTCTTCTACTCCGGAACGGTGGCGGCGGCCCTGGAAGGGACGATGGGAGGGATTCGGTCGGTGGCGGTTTCACTGGTTCATCACCATGACGCGATGGGACAATCGGCGCCGGATTTCGCCCGGGCAGCGGAGCTTGTGGTGCCCATCCTGAAGGGCATCGCGGAACTGGGGGACGAGGCGGGTCGGGCGTTCAACATCAACCTGCCGGCGGATCTGCGCGAGGTGCGGGGGATCAGGGTGGTTCCGCAGAGCCGTCTTGCGCCGGCGGAGGTCTACGTGAAACGCTCCGATCCGAGAGGACGGTCCTATTTCTGGATCGGTGACGACATCTCACGCAAGATGACCTTCGAACCCGATACGGACCGGACGGTCTTGTCGGAAGGCTGGATCACGGTCACCCCGTTGCACTGCGACCTCACCGACAGGGAAGCGATGGGCAGGCTGTCCGAAGTGGATTGGGACAGACTCCTGGGTCAGAAATACCTGTCATAGCCCGGGACGTTTTCTAGGGGCAACTCGTGAAGTTTGCCCTGGAAGAAGTGGAAGACCTGGACGCGGACGATCCCCCACCGGTTGTCGCGTCGTTTGAGTTGGAATTTCCAGTCCAGACGCTGCTCGCCGGGGATGATTCCGACCTTGACGAAGGTCCGCATGGTAGTCTGGGCGCTGTCCCCATCCACGGTGGATTCGACGGAATACGCCCTGACCGACTGGACCTCATAGGTCTTGATGACGCCTTTTCCCCAGTCGCGTGTCTTCTCCCGGTCGAGGTGTCCGAGCTGGAAGTCGGGATCGAGACACTGATCCACGATGAAGTCGATGTCCTGCCGCTCCACAGCCTCTGTCGCCTCGTCCAGCATCTGATGAATCCGTTCGGAATCCGTGACCACCAGCCAATCGACCAGCAGCCACGTTCCCAACAGTAACGCGGCGGCAACGCCGACGATGAGAAGTGTTCTGTAGGAGATGCTGATTCTCATGGGTACCCTCCAGGTCTGCCGACGATTCAAAGGCATTATATCGAAATCAGGCAGGCAATCACGAAGCTTTCGGTACAGAAAACCGGCCCCGGGTTCTGGATCCGGGGCCGGCACTCATTCAGGGAACGTCAGTCGGGACCGCCGATCTGCTGTCGTCGCGTCCGAAGAGGACGAAGGCGACCAGAAGATTCGCCAGGGCCAGGACCACCGCGAGCAGGCGGACAGCTCTGTTGGTGGCGAAAGGCTCGAGTCTGCTCATCACCTCGCAAAGGACGCTTCCGGGGGGATCGTGCGGCTTGACACAGGTCTCGTCATCGGCCGGGTCCGACGGGACAAGGCTGATCACGGTGACTTCCCCGGGGCGGCGGAGGTTCAGAGCCCGCCGGGCCATCTTCTCGACGTAGAAGGGATCCTTTTCGAGCGCCTGCTTCTCACGATCGAGCTCGGCCACGTGAGCCGCCATCTGGTCGTTGGCCTGACGCATCTCGTCCAGACGCTGCTCCAGGGCGAGACTGCGACGGCAGTCCGGAAGCACGGCGACTGCGAAAACCAGCACGAAGCTGGCCAGCACCATGGTCCAGAAGAGCAGGGTTTCACCCCAACTCAGTCTTTTGCCGCCTGTTTGCGCCATATTTCGCTTCCATACCGGGCGGTTGAACCCAGTTCCTCTTCGATGCGCAGCAGCTGATTGTATTTGCAGATGCGGTCGGTCCGACAGACGGAGCCGGTCTTGATCTGGCCGGTTCCGGTGGCGACCACCAGGTCGGCGATGGTGGTGTCTTCGGTTTCCCCGCTCCGGTGGCTGACCACGGCGGTCCAGCCGGCGTTATCGGCCATCTCGATGGCTTCCAGCGTCTCGGTCAGTGAACCGATCTGGTTGACCTTGATGAGGATGGAGTTGCTGGCGTTGCGCTTGATCCCCTGGGAAAGCCGCTTGGTGTTGGTCACGTAGAGGTCGTCGCCCACCAGCTGGACCTTGTCCCCGATGGCCTGGGTCAGGGCGACCCAGCCGTCCCAGTCGTCTTCGCTGAGACCGTCTTCGATGCTGACGATGGGATACTTGGAGACGAGCGCGGCATAGAAGTCGACCATCTGGGCGCTGGTCAGCTTGCGGTTCTCGGATTTCAGGTGATACTTCCCGTCCTCGTAGAACTCGGTGCTGGCCGGGTCCAGCGCGATGAAGATGTCCTTGCCGGGCTTGTATCCGGCCTTCTCGATCGCTTCGAGGATGACCTGGACGGCTTCCTCGTTGGCCTTGAGGGCCGGGGCGAAGCCGCCTTCGTCCCCGACGTTGGTGTTCAGCCAGCGCTTCTTGAGGACGCTCTTCAGCGTCTGAAACACTTCGGAGCCCCAGCGCAGCGCGTCGCGGAAGCTGCCGGCGCCGAAGGGCATGATCATGAACTCCTGGAGGTCGATGTTCCAGTCGGCGTGCTTGCCGCCGTTCAGGATGTTCATCATGGGGACGGGCAGGATGTTGGCACGGATGCCACCGAGATACCGATAGAGGGGCATGCCGCTTTCGATCGCGGCGGCCTTGGCTGCGGCAAGACTGACCCCTAGAATGGCGTTGGCGCCGAGATCACCCTTGTTGGCCGTGGAATCCAGGTGGATCATCAGACTGTCGATTTCGTCCTGCTCACTGACCTCGATCCCTTCGACCTTGGGACCGATGACGGAGTTGACGTTCTTGACGGCCTTGGTGACGCCTTTGCCGAGGTAGCGATTGGCTTCGCCGTCGCGAAGCTCCACCGCCTCGTGCGCACCTGTGGAGGCGCCGCTCGGAACGGCCGCCCGACCCAGGGCTCCCGCTTCGGTGATAATATCCACCTCGACGGTCGGCGTGCCGCGGGAATCGAGAATCTCTCTGGCTTTAACTGTGGCAATTGAAGACATGACTTCCCCCCAACATAAAAGGTATCGACAAGCGAAACACCGGCACTTGAATGGTTTCCGGCAGAAAGTCTGCAAAGGGTAAAATCCGGAACGCGTCTTGTCAAAGGGATTCTGGTTTTGGGGGAGCGGGAGACGCTGGAGGGGCCTTTTCGGGGGACGCGTGCCGCCCCCGCAAAACGATTTCACTTGCCCGAGACGCCCTGATGGGCTAGGGTTATGGAGTTGCCAGGGGCCGAGAGGGCCCCGGACGCTGATGGGAAGGTCCATCGACACGTGCAGCAGGATTCGGTCTGAAAATATAGATTAGACGGGATGGGTGATGGGGTGTCGACTGGCGCATTACGGGTGGAGTGGCCTGTTCGGTGTGTCCATGGTGGCCTGGGTCCTGGCGGTGCTGTTGGCGTTCTATTGTCTTCCAGCGCTGCCGGTTGTGCTGATCCTGTGGGTGGGCGTCCTGTTGTTCTTCCGTCACCCCCACCGCCGGATACCGGAAGGAGAGGACCTGCTGGTGGCGCCGGCCGACGGGAAGGTCGTCGGGGTCGAGAAGGTCCAGGGAAAGGGAGCGCTGGAGGGAGAGTGCTGGCGGATCGACATCTTCCTGTCGGTCCTGGACGTTCACATCAACCGGGCACCCTGTGGCGGCACCGTGCAGACGGTCACCTATCAGAAAGGCAGTTTTCTGAACGCACTCAAGCCTGAGGCCTCGCTGAAGAACGAATCGAACGACGTGCTGCTGGTCACCCGGAAGGGCGTTCCCGTGCTGGTGAGACAGATCGCGGGGATCATCGCCCGACGGATCGTCTGTGACTGCGTTGCGGGCGATGCGTTGGACCGGGGAGAGCCCTTCGGCATGATCAAGTTCGGCTCCCGCACGGAGTTGTACGTTCCGACCAACGCCGTGAGCGAACTGGGAATCACCCAGGGACAGCGGGTCAGGGCGGGCGTCTCCATCCTGGGCAGACTTCGATGAGACGGTCATCCCCTCAGGTCGGAAGCGGGACACGTCCCACAGGGGACGAAAGATGTGGCGCTTCCGGACTCGACAGCGTATACTGAGTGCCGTGAAAGACTTGGGTATCAGGAGAGTCCATGCCGTCGCAGACTGAGGATGTGATAAAAGAGGAAGTGCCGGGCGAAAAGGAGAACGGCGAGGCCAGCGAACCCCCTCGACGGGTTCCCGTCCTGCCTTCGCTGATCACGCTGGGGAACACGGTGTGCGGCTTCGGGTCCATCTGTCTTGCGGCACGGGCGGGCAGCGATGAGACCTCCAGGTTCGTGTGGCTGACGTGGTCGGCGTGGTTGATTCTGCTGGCCATGGTGTTTGATGCCTTGGACGGACGGGTGGCGCGTCTGACCCGGCAGACTTCGGACTTCGGAGGACATCTGGACAGTCTGTCGGACGCCATCAGTTTCGGATTGGCCCCCGGCTTTCTGGCCTGGCAGGTGATCAAGGAGTCTTCAGATTTTCCCTTCGACTGGATCGAACGGGTGGTCTGGCTGATCTGTGCCCTGTATGTGGTGTGTGCGGTGCTGCGTCTGGCACGCTTCAACACGTCGAATCAGCATGACGAATCCGCGCACCGATACTTCGTCGGTCTGCCGAGCCCCCCGGCGGCCGGGATCGTGGCCTCCCTGATCATTCTCTTCGGACAGTTGAGCGACAGCGTCGTCTGGACTAAGCTGATCGGGAGCTACATCCTGCCGGTGACGGTCCTGTTCATCGGTCCCCTGATGATGAGCAAGCTGCGTTACGTGCACCTGATGCACGAGTTGTTCAAAAACCGACGTTCATTTCCCTTCTTTATCTGGCTGATTCTTACGCTGTTCCTGGTGGTTGCGTTCCTGAAGTTGATGCTGCCGATCCTCTTCGGGATGTATGTCCTGAGCGGCGTGGTGGGACTGGCCATCGACAAAGTCCTGGACCGTCTGGACATATCGCAGGGCCGGGCAAGCAGCTGCTGCAAGTAGGGGGCGGGTCGTTCAACTGGCGGTCCAGTTCCGAAAGTTCCTGCTGATACTCCTGTTCGGTCTGTTTGCGCCACCGGGCTGCCGCTCTGTGTTTCCGCCCGACCAGAACAAAGATGATGATCACCAGCAGCAGCACAATCAGCAGGATGCCGACGATGTGGGGCAGATATCGGGGCGGGG
>CAZVTD010000127.1:0-7165 GCA_964629945.1 uncultured Planctomycetota bacterium
AAAACAGATATGAAAAAATATCGTTATTGCATGACAACGAAAGAAGAAACAAAAAAGGAGAAGGAGGAGGAGAAGAAGAAGTGAACGGCAGGAGGTGAAGGGTTCCGATGGATCGGAACGAACCACAGCAGGTAAGGTGAGGAACGCCGGCGAACACCGTCGGCGGAACATCGGGAGGACGGGAGACAGGACGAACTCCCGGTCAAGCCGGGGCGTGATGGGACGTCCGGAACCGATTCCGGTGCGCCGACTTCGTTCCGGGGAGGCGTGTGTGTCAGAGGGCTTTGGCGAGCGAGGCGAAGAGGTTTCCCCGCTCTTCGAAGTTCCGGAACTGTCCGTAGGAGGCGCAAGACGGCGAGAGGAGGACGACGTCGCCCGCACGGGCGTGCTGGTGGGCGAGGGAGACGGCCCTGGGGAGGTCCTCGGCGAGGAGGATGAGGTCGGTTCGTCGGGTGCGGGAGGCGACGGCGTCGGCAATGGCGCGGGCGGTCTGGCCGATGAGGAGGAGTTTGCGGAGCGGGGGCGTCTTGGCGACGATGGCGTCGGCAAGTGCATCGAAGGGGAGCTTTTTGTCGTAGCCGCCAGCGATGAGGAGGATGGGTGCGTCGAAGGCGTCGAGGGCACAGAGGACGGAGTCGGGATTTGTGGCGATGGAGTCGTTGACGTAACGGACGCCTTTCAGGGTGTGGACGAGCTGGAGACGGTGAGGAAGGGGCTGGAAGGTGGCGAGCGCAGAGGCGATGGCGGAGGGATCGAGGCCGAGTGCTCCGACGACACAGAGGGCGGCGAGGATGTTTTCGACATTGTGTCCGCCGATGAGGGGTGAACGGTCCAGGGGGAGGTCGAAGGTGCGTGCGGCGTCGCGGAAATGGGCGACGCCCGCGGCGTCCCAGGCGCCGAGGTCGGGACGGGACTTTCGGGAGAAGCAGAGGGTGCGCGCGGGGGTGAGGTGCGCGAAGCCGCGGACGACGGGATCGTCGGCGTTGAGGACGGCGAGGTCGCGGGGCGATTGGTAGCGGAGGATCTCCTGCTTGGCGGCGGTGTAGTTCTCCATGGAGCCATGACGGTCGAGATGGTTGGGCTGGACATTGGTGACGAGGGCGACGTGGGGGGAGAGGCGGAGCTCGCGGAGGTCTTCGAGCTGGAAGGAGGAGATTTCGACGACGACGTGGTCGGTTGGGGCGATGCGAGAGAGCTCGGGGAGGAGGGAACGGCCGATGTTTCCGCCGAGGTGGGTGGGATGACCGGAGGCGTGGAGGAGATGGGCGATGAGTGCGGTGGTGGTGGATTTTCCGTTGGAGCCCGTGACGGCGATGATGGGGGCGGGACAGAGAAGGAAGAAGAGGTTCATTTCGGAGGTGACGGGGACGGAGGCGGCGTGGGCGTCGAGGAGGAAGGGGTTGTCGCGCGGGACGGCGGGGGAGGCGACGACGAGATCGGCGGTGGTGAAGTCGGTGCGCTGGTGAGATCCGAGGACGAGACGGACGGGGAGGTCGGCGATCTGGGCGAGGGAGTCGGCGAGCTTTTCGGCGGGGGCGGAGTCGGTGACGGTGACGGAGGCGCCCAAGGCGGTGAAGAAGCGGATGGCCCCGAGGGAGCCCCCGAAGGAGCCGAGTCCCATGACGGTGACACGGGCATTACGGAAGCGGGCCGGGTCGAAGGCGGTCAGGGTGGTCAAGGGTGTCTCACTTTCCGTGTCGAATGGTATTGAGCTGGTCGCGCATGAGTGCGGCGGCTTGTCTGGCGGCGTCCTTCCAGGAGGTGTCGGGGGCGGATTCGGACGCGTAGATGATGGAACGGGAGGCGTTGACGACGGCGCCGAGGCCGTCGGGGTTGAAGGCGGCGGCGACTTCTTTGGGCCCTGCGCCCTGGGCGCCGAAGCCCGGGACGAGGAAGAGGTTGGTGGGCATGAGTGCGCGAAGCTGGGCAAGTTCCTCGGGATAGGTGGCACCGACGACGGCGCCGAGCGAGGAGTAGCCGGAGTCGCCGAGGAGCTTGGGTGCGGCGTCGTTGAGGAAGGCGGCGACGTGCTGGAAGAGGCGCCGGCCGTCGGAGGTGAGGTCCTGGAACTGACGCGCGGAGGGGTTGGAGGTTCGGGCGAGGACGAAGAGACCGGCGCCTGCGGACTGTGCTTCGACGATGAAGGGGTCGATGCCGTCGTGTCCGAGGTAGGGGTTGACGGTGAGTGCATCGACGGGCCAGGGTCGAACGGGACCTGCGTCGGCATCAAGTGAGCCGAGCCAACCGGCGGCGTAGGCGGCGGCGGTGGAGCCGATGTCGTTGCGCTTGACGTCGGCGATGACAAGGAGCCCGGCACGCCGGGCGGCGAGACAGACCTCGTGATAGGCTTTCATTCCGTGCCAACCGAGTTTTTCGAAGTAGGCGACCTGTGGCTTGACGACGACGACGAGATCGGCGAGGGCGTCGATGAGCTGGCAGGAGAAGAGGAGGACGGTCTCGGCGGCGGTTTCGAGGGAGAGCCCGCGCTGACCGACGACCTGGGCGGTGACTTCGGCGGGGATGCGCTCAAGGACGGGATCGAGGCCGAGACAGACGACGGAGTCGCGGTCGGTGATGAGACGGTTGAGACGGTCGGCGAAGTTTTTCACGAGGGCTCCTTAACCGCAAAGGACACAAAGGGCACAAAGAACAGCATAACCCAGGTTGACCAACACAGCCACAACAGCAAAGAAACGGTCAGCAACACGTCTATCGGTCGATTCCTTCGATGTCGGCCCGGCCGGTGTTGTAGACGTGTCGGACGGGAGCCATCTCGGTGACGATGTCGGCGGCGTGGATGAGGTGGGGATCGGCGTCGCGTCCGGTGAGGACAAGGGTGACGTGTTCGGGACGGGACTGGATGAGTTCGAGGACCTCGGCGACGGGGATGAGGCCGAGCGAGGTCATGATATTGAGTTCGTCGAGGATGACGGCGTTCCATTGGCCGGAGCGGACTTCGCGGACGGCTTCGAGCCAGGCCCGGCGTGCGGCGAGGCGGTCCTGTTCAGCGGGAGGCTGTCTGTTGAGACAGAGATAGCCGGTGCCGAGGGTTCGGACGGCGAGTTCGGGGGCGAGTCGAGGTGCGGCAAGACGTTCGCCTGTGGGAAGCGGTCCCTTGAGGAACTGGAGGACGAGGACCTTCCAGCCCCGGCCGATCATGCGCAAGGCGAGTCCGAAGGCGGCGGTGGTTTTTCCTTTTCCGTGGCCAGTGTAGAGGATGGTGAGTGCGCGGGAGGGAGCAGGATTCATGGTCCCCTCCCCTTTCATCTGAGGGAGGGTTGAGAGGCAGGGAAACGGTGACAATGGTGCCCTGGGGAGAGGAGTCGATGGTGATGGCGCCGCCATGCATTCGGACGATGCCCTGACAGACGGAGAGTCCGAGTCCGAGTGCGGAGGTGTCGCCGCCGGCGAAGACGCCCTTGGTGGTGACGAAGGGCTCGAAGACGCGGTCGAGGATTTCGAGGGGGATGCCGGTCCCGGTGTCGGAGACACGCACGATGGCGTGGCCGGCATCGGAGGAGAGGGAAACGGTGAGGCGACCGCCCGGGGCGGTCATGGCTTCGACGGCGTTGGCGATGAGGTTGAGGAAGACGCGCTCCATGCGAGAGGCATCGAGCGGGATGGGGGGGAGCTCGTGGTAGTCGCGGACGAGGACGACGGAGGCGGCGCTGATGCGGGGTTCCATGACGGTGAGGGCGTCGTCGAGGAGGGCGGCGAGATCGCCGGGACGGCGGGGGATGTATTCCTGGCAGGCGAAGGAGAGGAGGTTGGCGGTGATGACACAGGCCTGGTCCACCCGGCTGATGATGGTTCGGAGGTTGCGTCTGAGCTGGAGTTCGTTGGTGGATTCGAGGGCTTCCTCGGCACAGGCCAGGACGGCCCCGAGGAGATTGTTAAACTCGTGGGCGACGCCTGCGGCCATGGTCCGGACGATGGCTTCGGAGTCGGAGGGCCGGCCTGAGGCAGCGGTATGGTGGTCTTTGTGAGCCATATTCACCCAGTCGGAACGGGATAAAAGAGTGTAACGAGGGGGACGGGGGAAGTCAAGAGACGGCAGCGCACGGCGCTTAGCGCTCAGCTAACAGCAAGAAGAAACAGCGCACAGCACCCGGCACACAGCGCTCAGCGCTTAGCACTTAGCGCTTAGCAAAGAAAAAGCAGAAACAGAAGAAGAAAGACGGCGGGGTCAGATGCGGAAGAGTTCGCCCATGCGCTTTCCGAGGAAGCGGGAGGCGATGAAGAGTCCGATGGAGAGGACGGCCATCCCGGAGACGGCGAGTGCGGCGGCGGGGAGGGTGGAGAGGTCGTTGAGGAGCTTGTAGAGTGCGGGCGAGAAGGAGAAGACATCGGGGGTCTGGAGGAGCATGAGAGAACAGGAAACCTCGAACATGGAGAAGGTGAAGGTGAGGAGCGCGCCGGCGAGGAGGTTTCCGGCGACGAGCGGGAGTGTGATCCGGGCGAGGGTGCGCAGGCGGGAGGCGCCGAGGTTGACGGAGGCTTCCTCCAGTCCGGTGGAGACCTGCTGGAACCCCGCGACGGCGGCCCGGACCATGTAGGGGAGCCGCCGCATGGAATAGGCGACGACGATGAGGATGAAGGGGTTGGCATGCACGCCGAGGAGCGGGACATCGTAATAACAGGTGAGGTAGCCGAAGGCGAGGACGAGTCCGGGCAGGGCCAGGGGGAGCATGGTGAAGGCGTCGAGGATGGAGGCTCCCCGGAAGGGGGTGCGGACGAGGAGATAGGCGATGACGACGCCCAGGACGAGGACGAGCAAGGTGCAGCAGGCGGAATAGAGGAGGGAGTGAAGGATGGCGGAGAGGGTGTAGGAGCGTGAGAAGACCTCGACGAAGTTGTTGAGGGTGTATTGGGAGGGGAGTACGGTGGACTGCCAGCGCGCGGAGAATGAGGCGAGGAGGACGGCGAAGTGAGGCATGAGGGCGAAACAGGTGAGTCCGGCGAGGAAGGCGTAGATGAGGAGGGTGAGCTTGCGCGAGGCGCGCGGGGGGGCGGACTGGACGGTGCCCTTGGTCATCATGGAGAAGGTCCGGCGGGACATGAAGCGTCGCGCGAGGAGATAGAGGACGGCGGTGAGGAGAAGGGTCATGACGACGACGACGTAGCCCTGGGGGTTGACGTTGGCCTGAGTGCGCATGTCGTAGATGACGTTGGGGATGACGCGGTCGAACTGAAGAACGAGGGGCGCGCCGAGGTCGGTGAAGGCCCAGATGAAGACGATGGAGGCGCCAGCGAAGAAGCCTGGGAGCATGAGGGGGAAGGTGACGCGTCGGAAGACGTTGAAGCGTGAGCCGCCGAGGTTGGCGGCGGCCTCTTCGAGGGAGGGATCGACGTTGGCGAGACAGGCGACGACGTTGAGGTACATGATGGGATAGAGATGGAGGACTTCGAGGAAGACGACGCCCCAGAAGGGGGCGAGCTGGAGCCAATCGACGGCAGGGGGCGACCAGTGGGCGTGGAGGATTCCGAGTCGGACGAGGGGGTCGGAGAGGAGCGGGAGGAGCCTGGCGAGGAGGATGTTGACGGAGCCGTTGACGCCGAGCATCTGTTTGAGGCCGAGGGCTCCCATGAAGGGGGGCATGACCATGGGGAGGAGGACGAGTGCGTGGACCCAGATTTTTCCGCGGAAGTCACGCTTGACGGCGGCCAGGGCGAGTGGCAGCGCGACGAGGGTGGTGAAGAGGGTGACGAGGAGACCGATGAGGAGGGAGTTGACGAGACACTGCCGGTGATAGACGGAGAGGAAGACGTCGCGATAGAACCCGAGATGGAAACGGCCGTTCTGGAAGACGGAACCGATGAGGACGTGGAAGGTGGGATAGATGAGGAAGAAGAAGAAATAGGCGGCCAGTGCGATGATCGCGGACCAGAAGAGCCACCTTGAGGACCTGGAAGATGTCATGCTCGTCGGCCTCGATCAGTCAGGAGGATTTTGAGAGGGCGTTGAGCTTGGTGCGGTCGAAGATGGGGTGCTGTGAGAGATTGGCCTTCTGGAGGACGTAACGAGCGAGGGTGGCGACGGTGGCGACGCCATAGGTGAAGGAGCGGTGGAAGTTGATGGAGGAGGCCTCTTCCATGTATCGGACGGGGACGGGGACGTCGCCGAGGTGGAAACCGAAGTAGACGGCCTGGACGAGGAACTGGGAGTCGAAGACGAAGTCGTTGGAGTTTTTTTCGAAGGGGATGGTTTCGAGGACGCGGCGGGTGTAGGCGCGCATTCCGGAGTGGAAGTCGCCGAGATTCTGGCCGAGGACGAGGTTTTCGGTGATGGTGAGGCAGCGGTTGGCGAGGTATTTCCAGGGGGGCATGCCGCCTTCGAGGGCTTCGCGGCGGGAGCGGATGCGGGAGCCGAGTACGACGTCGCAGACGCCGGTCCCGAGGAAGCCGACGAGGAAGGGGATGAGCCGGGCGTCGTATTGATAGTCGGGATGGATCATGACGACGACGTCGGCGCCTCGGTTGAGGGCTTCGCGATAGCAGGTTTTCTGGTTGCCGCCATAGCCGAGGTTTTTTTCGTGGACGATGGTGTGGATTCCGAGTGAGCGGGAGATTTCGGCAGTGCGGTCACGTGAGCAGTCGTCGACGAGGATGACTTCGTCGACGGCGCCGGCGGGGATGTCGCGGAAGGTCCGCTCGACGGTGGACTCGGCGTTGTAGGCGGGCATGACGGCGATGACTTTGCGGGACATCGTTCGCACCTCACAAAGGGTCGTTCAACCCGGCATGAGTGCCACATGTCGGGGCTCGAAGGTCACCTGTGCGGGGTCGCCGGGACTGAGCGCGGGATCGGCGTCGCCCATCATCAGGCTGACCAGCTCGGTCCGCTGCGGACCGAAGAGTTCGTATTGGACGGTGTCGCCCTGGTAGGTGCTGGCGGAGACGGTTGCGGGGAAAGTGTTGGGGAGAGAGGCGGGACCAGGACGCGAGAGTTTGAGGGTTTCGGCCCGGACGGCACAGACGACGTGGGCGTGGAGCTGGAGCCCGGGAGGGGCTTCGGCCAGGACGTTTCCGAGAGGAGTTTCGACGAGGGCGGTGGCGTCGGGGTTGAGGGCGAGGACGCGTCCATCGAGGAGCGTGGCCTTTCCGAGGAAGGAGGCGACTAAGGGGTTGGCGGGGGAACGGTAGAGTTCGCGGGGGGGCCCCCGCG
>CAZVTD010000128.1:0-397 GCA_964629945.1 uncultured Planctomycetota bacterium
GGGTTTATCGGGGCGGGGTGAGAGGAGAGAAGGTGGAGACAATGGTTTGTGCGGAGAGGAGTCCATCGACGGCGGCGGAGGTGATGCCGCCGGCGTAGCCTGCGCCTTCGCCGACGGGGTAGAGCCCGGGAAAGGAGACGGACTGACGGGTGTCGGGGTCGCGGGTGATGCGGACGGGACAGCTCGCGCGCGTCTCGGCGGCCAGGAGGACGGCGTGGCGTCCGGCGAAGTTGCGGATGCGTTGGTCAAAGGCGCGCAGGGCGTTCTTCATGGCTTTGAGTTTCTGCGGGGACAGGAGCGGCGACAGGTCTGTCGGACGGGCGCCGAGGGAGTAGGAGGTGTCGATGGCGCCGGTGGAGGGTCGGCTGGCGCGAAAATCGGGGACCCTCTGGGCGGG
>CAZVTD010000128.1:407-4951 GCA_964629945.1 uncultured Planctomycetota bacterium
GTCAGACATCCGACGCGATCTCACCGCATGTGCCGACAGCGTGCAGGCTGCACTCACCGAAACGCCGCGATCCCTGTCCGGACGACCGGCATGAGCGGACAAGAATCCCTCCGCTCAGTGGAGCTTTTCGCCGGGGGAGGTGGCAGGCGAGAAAATCGGGGACACGCTGGGCGGGGGCGCAGTAGTCGGCGCCGCCCAGGACGAAGGCCCGTGCTTCGAGGTCCCGCTGGAGTTCGATGGCGGAGAAGGGATTATCGGAGTCCGGGTGTTGGGTCCAGACGAGGGCGGCGTTGGCGAAGTGTCCGTCGCGCGAGGCGTTGGACATGCCATTGATGCAGAGACGGCCCGGTTCGGAAACGGTAGGCACGATCACTCCTCCCGGACACATACAGAAGGAGTGGACAGAATATTCGCCGGCACGATGGACCAGGGCGTATTCGGCGGGCGGAAGATTGGGATGACCGGCGGCGGCACCGTATTGGGCACGGTCGATGAGGGACTGGGGGTGCTCGATGCGGAAGCCCATCTGGAACGGCTTGCTGGTCAGGGTGACACCCGCCTCGGCAAGCATGTGGAAGGTGTCGCGTGCGGAAGAGCCCGGCGCGAGGACCAGAACGTCCGTGGTGAGGGGGCCGGCGGAGGTGGTCAGATGGATGGAGTCGTCGGTGCGGTGGAGTGCGTCGAGGCGGGTGTGGAAGCGGACGGTGCCGCCCAGGGCTTCGATGCGTCGTCGGAGGTTGGGGATGAGGGTGTGGAGTTGGTCGGTTCCGAGGTGGGGATGGGCGTCGATGAGGATGTCGGGTGACGCACCGGCGCTCACGAAGGCGTTGAGGACATAGAGAATCCAGGCCGAACGGATGCGGGTGAGGAGCTTGCCGTCGGACCAGGTTCCGGCGCCGCCTTCGCCGAAGAGGAGGTTGCTTTCGGGATCGGGCGTGCGTGAGGCGAGGAAGCGTGCGTGGTCGGCAGCACGTTCATCAACGGGGGCGCCGCGGTCGATGAGGACAGGGCAGCAGCCCTGCTCGGCCAGCAGCAAGGCGGCGAAGAGTCCGGCGGGACCGGCGCCGACGACCACGGGCGGATGGCGCAGCGGGGTCGAGCCCGGCTTGAGGATGGGTGCGTCGGTCGGGACGGCCGGGGAGACCCCGGCGTTGGCGAGGTTGGCGATGAGGTCGGCTTCGAGCGCGGGGTCGTCCAGGGTAATCTCGACGGCGCAGATGAAGAGGATGCGGGGTTTGCTGCGCGCGTCGATGGATCGGCGGGTGAGATGGAGGCGGGTGATGCGCGAAGGCGGGACGCCGAGACGGGAAGCGGCGAGCGTGCGGAGGTCATCCGGGTCGCGGTCGTAGGGGAGCGAGAGGTTGTCGAGACGGATGGGCACGCGCGATTCTCCCTGGTTGCGGGTCATAGTAACGGGAGAGGGAAGAGGATGCCAAATGGAAAAGGGAAATCGGTCCGGAAGCGGCGGGTGTTGCGGGGACGGTGGGGGCGGGGACATCGGCAGAAAGACGCAGAAATTGCCGATGGGATTATAAGGTCTTGCGCGAGGTGGCGTGACGGTGATAATGGGACGCGTGATGCAACGGGAGCCGGGAGAGGGGGTCATATGAAGCGAGTGCTGGCGACGGGGATGGCGGGACTGGTGCTGGGGTTGGCGGGATGCGCGACGCAGCAGGCCGCCCGCTACACGCCCTATGAGCGGAGGTGTCCGGAACAAGCAACGTCGACGACGCCGAAGAAGACGCTGCCCGCGGGGGAATGGAAGACCGTGGGGACGAGCAACCAGGGACGTCCGATCCGCGCGTGGCAGCGGGGAGAAGGCAGCCAGAAAGTGGTCTTCCTGGGCTGCGTGCACGGGGACGAGGTCGCCAGCCGCAAGCTGCTGGAAAAGCTGGTGGCGCACCTGGAGTGTCATCCGGAACTGCTGGAGGGGAAGAAGGTGGTGGTGGTTCCCGTGGCGAACCCGGACGGGTTCGCAAAGGGCACGCGGGTGAACGGACGGGGCGTGGACCTGAACCGGAATTTTCCGACGAACAATTATAAGGCGGGGGGCGAGCACGGGTACGCGGCGAACTCGGAGCCCGAGACGCGGGCCCTGTGCAGCCTGATCCGGGAGCAGAAGCCGGAGGTGATTCTGACCCTGCACGGTCCGCTGGAATGCGTGGATTACGACGGGCCGGCGATGGGGTTGGCCAACCGGGTGTCGAAGCGAGCCGGGCTTCCGGTGAAGCAGCTTGGAGCACGTCCGGGGTCGTTGGGGTCCTACGCGGGCGTGGAGCAGCAGATTCCGACGATCACCCTGGAACTTCCGGGTGACCGCGACGGCTGGGCGGTGTCGTGGGAGCGGATGGGTCCGGCGCTGCTGGAAGTGATGAAGGGCCAGCGCACGGACCGGCTGGCGGTGGACGAGACGCCGACGCGACGCATCGTGACGCTTCCGGGGAAGTAGGATCGGCACGGTTCGCGCCGGCTGAAGCGACGGGCACGACGAGGAAACACGGGGAACGCCGACGCGTTCCCCTGTGTCATGTACGGGTCCGTCGCGGGCGGCAAGGGCGGGAACGCAGGCGCACGTCCGGAAAGTGCTTGGGAAAACGGGAGGAAATGTCGTATCATGTGCGGCTTGTCAGCCGGGGAGATTGTAGACGGCGTGGAGCAGGATGGGTTATGTCACTGATCATTGCGGAGAACATCTCGCACAGCTTCGGCGAGAACGAGGTGGTGCACCGGACGTCGTTCAGCATCGGGGAAGCCGACCGGGTGGGACTGGTGGGTCCCAACGGGGAAGGGAAGACGACGCTGCTGCGGATCATCGCGGGGATGCTGGAGCCGACATCGGGGTCGGTGCATCGCCGACGGGGACTGACGATCGGGTATCTGGCGCAGGACCCGCCCGCGTTCGAGGGCGTTCGCACGGTGCACGAGGCGATGCTTGCCGCGGTGGCGGACCTCAAAGCCATGGAGCGGGAACTGGCGGAATTGGCCGAAAAGATGGCCGACGACCACGGCCCGGAGGTGATGACGCGCTACGGGGAACTGCACACGCGGTTCGAGCAGCGGGGCGGCTATGACATCGAGCGTCGGATCGAGCGCGTGCTGGACGGGCTGGGGCTGGGGCGGGAGATGCTGGAACGCCCCCTGGGAGAGCTTTCGGGCGGACAGCGGACACGCGTCACCCTGGGAACCCTCCTGCTGGCGGGACCTGACCTGCTGATGCTGGATGAGCCGACCAACCACCTCGATCTGGACGCGGTGGAATGGCTGGCGGGCTGGCTGTCGGAACGGAACGGGGCGTTCGTGGTTGTCTCGCACGACAGGTATTTCCTGGACCGCGTCGCGACGAGCACGTGGGAGATCGAGTTCGGCAACCTGACAAGCTACCGCGGAAATTACAGTCATTACCAGGTTCAGCGCGCGGAATCGTTCCTGACCCGCATGAGACAGTGGGAAGCGCAGCAGGCGTTCATCGCCAGGACCGAGGAGTTCATCCGTCAGCACATCGCGGGTCAGCGGACGAAGGAAGCCCAGGGCCGACGGACCCGTCTGGAACGGTTCATGCGGGACGAGGCGATCGCCAAACCCCTCGAAACGAAGACCATGCGTCTGAGACTGCCGACGCCGAGCCGGACAGGCGATATGGTCTTGCGGGCCAAAGACCTGGCAATCGGTTATCCGGGAATGGGCACGCTCCTGGAAGCGGAGGAACTGGAAATCCAATACCGGGACCGCGTGGCGCTGATCGGTCCCAACGGGGTGGGCAAGACGACGCTGCTGCGGACAGTGATGGGGGAGCTGGAGCCGATTTCGGGAAGCGTTCGGCACGGGTCGGGCGTGCGGATGGGATATCTTTCGCAGACGCACGCGGAACTGGAGCCCGGCGCGACGGCGCTGGAATCGGTGCTTCGGGCGGGCGACCGGATGCCCGAGGAGACGGCACGGTCGATCCTGGGGGGACTGCTGTTGAGCGGGGACGACGTGCTCAAGACGACCAGCGAGCTTTCGGGCGGACAGCGCAGCCGGGTCCTGTTGGGACGACTGCTGGCCCGGAGCACGAACGTGCTGGTGCTGGACGAGCCCACCAACCACTTGGACATCGCGTCCACCGAGGCGATGCAGGAGGCGCTGAAGACGTTCGAGGGGACGATCCTCTTCGTGAGTCACGACCGCTACCTGGTGGAGGCGGTGGCCACCCAGGTGTGGGCCATCGAGGGGAACCGGATCCGACGGCTCGACGGAGGTTGGGCGGGATACCTGGCGTGGCGGGAAACCCTGCGCGAGGAGACCCGACAGGCCGAGCGCGACGCCCAGACGGACGCCGGGCAGGATGCCGAGGCGGACCGCCGGGCACGCCGACGTGAGGCCAAGCAGCAGCAGCGGGTGAAATATCATGCCGGCGGTTTCCAGTTGCGTTCTCAAGCCCAGCCCCTCGGAGGGGACGGGCGAGACCTGCTGGAAGGGATTATCGGCGAAGACGAGCAGTATCAGGAAAAAGACCTCGACTACCCCCAGGATTATCAAGGCCTGAGGCACGAGGTCTTTTATCC
>CAZVTD010000128.1:4961-7019 GCA_964629945.1 uncultured Planctomycetota bacterium
CCCGACGTGAGGCCAACCAGCAGCAGCGGGTGAAGCGGCGCCTGGAAGGCCTGGAGCGGGAGATCGAGACCATCGAGAAGGAATTGGACGCCCTGAACGAAAAGATCACCCGGGCGGGGGAAGCCGCCGACGTGGCCGGCGTGACGGAACTGGGCGAGGAATACCGGGAGAAGGACGCCCGCCTGAAGGACCTGTGGCAGGAGTGGGAAACGCTGGGGGAAGAGACGGAACCATGAGTTCTGTCCACTGATCGTCATCATGGGGAAGCGAAAGCAGAAAGGGGAGGGCATATAAACCCTCCCCTGTCTCTTCTGTCTGCTGTTGGCTAAGCGCTGAGCGCTAAGTGCTGTGTGCTGAAAAACTGGTGCGGGAGAGGAGATTTGAACTCCTATGGGGTATTCCCCCACCAGGCCCTCAACCTGGCGCGTCTGCCAATTCCGCCACTCCCGCACGAAACAGCGAGGGACAAACCGCAGGAAAGTGTAGCGATATGAGAGCGGGATGTCAAGAAAGAAGCGGGGATGAGGTGGGAGCGCTCTGACGGATCGGGACAGGCGTGGGGAAGAGCTGGTTTCGGGCTCGGCGGGAAAAGACGACCATGAAGGCGTAGAGGAAGATGATGGCGACGTCGAGGGGCAGGACGAGGAGCCAGGCAAAGAGTCCGAAAAAATTCTCGGAGAAGGGAATCAAGGGCGCATACGTGACGCAGAGGCTGTAGCCGTTGCCCAGGTCAACCAGGGTGGGGCGGGGAAGATGAGGAAGTTCGATCACGGCTCCGGCGGTCCAGAGGAGGAGGTAAGCGACAATTCCGGCGGTGAGGACGGCGAGCATGAATCGGGCCATGGAGGCGGAAGTGGCCAGCTCAGGGTTATTTTGAGAACGGGCGAGGTCGCCGATGACGCCTGCGAGATACCAGAGAAGCTGGACCCAGAAAAGCACCCCGAAGGCGAGAAGGAAGAAGAAGGAGAGGTAGATGAGCCGCGTGAAAAACTCATCGAGGTGAACGTCAGGGAATCCGAACCAGATTTGCGAGAGGACGCCGAGGGATACGAACCCGAGGAGCGAGAAAATCGAGGCGGCGGCGAGTGCGAAGGTGCGAATGCGGGGAAAGTGGGGATGGACGTGGGCGAGCCGGCGGGCGGCGACGGCGATGAGGACGAGCCCGATGAGGATCGGATAGAGGAAAACTCCCCAGGCGAGCAAAGTGAAGCAGGACCGGTCGGAATCGCGAAGCACGGGAGTCACCGTCGTGGACTGCGGGCCGGGCTGAGACATGAGGACGTCCCCCCAAGATCAGGATCCGGAACCATCTCTGAAGATAGTAGTGGTTGCCAGGCGGGAAAAGTGTACAAAAAAATCCCCGCGCAGCCGTAAGGTTCGAAAATTGAGCCTTATTTAAGGTGGGGAGTCCTGAACCGTGCCACGACACGGAATAAGGTTAGCCCCTTCTCAATTTTTATCGCTCAATCGAACAGCTTACGGGGCGAGGATTTATTTCCTCAAAACACCCTCATGTCCTTCTACCCTTTATATCGGACCGCGACGCGAAAGAAGAACAGGGGATTTTAAGAAAATGTGAGGAGCGACCCGGGCGGGTTTTCGTCCGCATTGGCATGGTCGGACACGTGCCCCACACGAGGCGTCGGGACGCAGGGATGGCTTGAAAAGCAGGCCGGAGAACCTACAATGTAATAAGGAAGAAACCGGGCCCAAAAGGGCCAAAGGCGCACCGGTCGGCTGGTCGATGTTATGAGGTGTCTGGATAAGCAGTTAAACAGGTCGAAGAAGTGGGAAGGGTGACATGGCGGACAAGGACCTTCGCGAGAAGATCAGACGGCTGGTCGAGAACATTCAGAAGGTGTTCGTGGGGAAGCCCGAGACGGTCAAAGAGGTCGTCGTCGCGCTCCTGGCCGGGGGACACGTGCTCATCGAGGACGTCCCCGGCGTGGGCAAGACCGTCCTGGCCAAGACCCTGGCCAAGTCGCTGGATTGCAGCTTCCAGAGGATCCAGTTCACGCCCGACCTGCTGCCGAGCGACATCCTGGGGGTGAACTGGAT
>CAZVTD010000129.1:0-6989 GCA_964629945.1 uncultured Planctomycetota bacterium
CACCACACAGATTCCTCCCACCGCACGCGCCCCCCCCCCCGACGGGATCACCCCCTCGTGACCCGGACGGCCCAGCAGGAACCCCGCCACCAGCACACCCAGCAGCAGCAGCGGAAGCGTCTGCTTCGCGAAGCTCCACGAGGACCCGAACCACTCCCGACTTTCACCCGACCCCGTGCTGGTCAGCCAGGAAAGACCCAGCACCCCCGCGGCGAACGCCAGGACCGGTTGACTCGGCCACACGATGGCCAGCCCCGCCGCGGACAGTGCGACAAGGAGCACCTTCCACCACGCCTGACCGAACCAGCGCACCAGCATCAGGCCCAGCCCCAGGGCGAAGCCGCCGGTAACGAACCACTTGATCGAATAGATCGTCTGCCAGATCCGGGAGGACGCCTCGGTCTCGGGTTTGCTCCAGTTGGCGAACACGAGGATGCCGATCATCGCGGCGAAATAGGCCGCCGTCTTCCACAGCGGTCTTCCGTCGGAGGTCTCGACGTCGGGCGTGACCGCAGCGGGTCGCGGCTCGCCGTGATCGGGGAAGATGACGTGCATCAGGAGTCCGATGACGATGCTGAACACGATCGCACCCAACGCGCGGGCGATGCCCAGCTCCAGTCCGAGCACGCGGGAGGTCAGCACGATCGCCAGCACGTTGATAGCCGGTCCCTAATACAGGAACGTGCTCGCCGGTCCCAACCCCGCACCCATCCGATAGATGCCCGAAAACAGAGGCAGCACCGTGCACGAACACACCGCCAGGATCCCCCCGGAGATCGACGCCACCCCGTAGGCCAGCACCTTGTTCGCACCCGCCCCAAGGTACTTCATCACCGAGGCCTGACTCACGAAAACCCCGATGGCCCCGGCGATGAAGAACGCCGGCACCAGGCACAGCAGCACGTGCTCGCGCGCGTACCACTTCACCAGCTGGAACGCTTCGGTCAGGGCGTTATCGAAACGGGGCGACCCCACCGGCAGCCAGATGCATGCCAGGAAGACCACGACGATAAGCCCGAGCTTCCACCACTCCCGCTTCCAGTCCACGACGCAACTCCTTACAGGGACTTCAGAAGGGCAGTGGCCCCTTCGATCCGCGCACGCAGCACCTGCGTCAGACACGACATGAACCCCATCACACAGGGCGTCTTCAGTCGGTACACCACGTGCAGACCTTCCTTGTGGTTTTCGACCACGTCCGCCTTGAGCAGCACCGCCAGGTGCCGCGACACGTTCGAGCGTTCCGCCTCGACGCGTTCGGCCAGGTCGCCCACCGAGAGTTCGCGCTCCATGAGGTGCTCCACGATCAGGAGGCGCGTGGGGTGCGCCAACGCCTGCATGACCTCGGCCTTGAGCTCGTAAAGTCGCCGGGTTTTCTCGTCCATGACTGCCTCCGATACGGGTGAATCCGAACCGTGACTACGTGAGTCTACTATCACATAGTAACACAAAATGAGCCCAAAACAAGGCGAAATTTGGGCAAAAAGTCGTCAATTTCGGAGCGAATTCGGGGCAAATTCGCCCCGAATTTCAGTCAAAATTCAGGACTGACGTGGTCTTGTTTTGGGGTGATATTCAGAAAGGAGCGGGCCGAGCGACTGCGAATCCTTTTGGGAGCGCTCACGCGGCTTCGGTGCTCAGAAGGGCAGTTCGGGCAGGAGGTTTTTGGGCTTGATGAGTTTCTGGACCTGTTCGAGGAGTTTTTCGACGCCCAGTCTGGGCTTGTCGATGGTCCCGGTGATGGGGAGGTAGATGCGTTCGCCGCCGACCATGCGTGTGACGAGGGTCTTGGCGGGTTCGGGGAGGTTGGCGATGAGTTTTTCGGTGAGCGGGAGGCCGACTTCCATGTTGACGGACTTGTCCTTGATGCTGATGGAGCCGCGGAAGGTGAGGGAGACCTTTCCGGTGTGGACGGTGAGTTCGTTGTAGGAGACCTTGCCTTCGGTGATGATGAGGTCGAAGGGATCGACGCGGGCCTGGAGGCGGAGCTGCTGTCCACCGACGAGTGCGATGAGTTCGGCGAGGAGTCCTTTGACCTCCATGTCGAGTTCATCGGCCTGAGCACGCATTTGGATGGCGGCCTTGGTCATGGCGTCCGCTTCGAGTGGGATGGTGAGCTTGGTGATCTGTGCGGTGATGAGTCCTTTGGCTTCGCCGGGTCCGAAGATGGGGTTGACGTATTTGAGGAGGCTTCTGGTGAGGATGTCGTTGATCGCCATGCGCTGGACGGTGATGTCGGTGTCACCTTTTTTGAGCACGGGTGTTTTGGGTCTGAAGTCCACGAGGAAGGAACCGGTCATGGGGCCGTTGTTGACGGTGGTCTTGATGTCGGTGAGGTTGAACTTTCCGTCCTTTCCGGAGAGGACGTTGTCGAGCTTTCCGACGTTGATGCCCGCGGAAGAGGCCTCGGTCCAGCCGTAGCCGGATTTGATGACGAGTCCCTTGAGGACGGTCTGGTAATCGGCCCCGGCGAGGATGCCACTGAGGGTGAAGGTGTCGCGTCGTCGTCCCTCGATTTTGAGGTCGGAGGGGAGCCAGGGGTTGAGGAGGACGCGCAGCTTGGCGAGGTCGTATTCGATGGTCCCGTCAAGCTTGTTCACGGTCCAGGACTTTCCGACGTCGGAGACGTTCCCGACGGCGTCCAGCGAGAGCATGGCGCTGGTGAGCTTGAGGGTCTGGAGGTCGAGTCGGAGTCGATCGACGTCGTAGTCCACCTTGTAGTCGAGGGTGATTCCGGGTTCGTTGATTTCGGCAAGGTCGGGGGCCTTGGCGCGGAAGTTGACGACGGTGGAGGTGCCTTCGGCACGGATGTGGTTGTCGGGTGTGGTTTCGATGGTGAAGGAGGCGGTTTCGGTGCCCGAATAGGCGGTTTTTGGATCGAGTCCGAGGAGGTCGCCGAAGGAGTTCTGGAGGACGGCCAGCTCGGCCTTCGAAGTGACCGTGGCGCGAACGGTGGGCTTTTTGGAGGTGATGCCGCGGAGCTGGAGATTGGAGACGTCGGCGGTGCCGAAGTCGCCGGCGAGGTTCATGGTCTTGAGATCCAGGTCGAAGGTCTTCCAGTCCAGCTTGCCCGAGCCTTTGGCGGTGAGGGTTTTCTGACGGACCTGCTTTGCGCCGGCTTTCCAGGTCAGCAGGAGGCTGGAGGCGGAGGCATCGAGGTCGTCGAGGGTGACGGTGGAGCCGTCGAGGCTGCCCCGGGTGTTGAGCGAGGCGCGTCCGGCAAGCCGCACGTCCTCGGGGAGGTTCATGTAGGGGGTGAAGGTGGCGAGGGGCTGATCGACCTTGAGTTGGAAGGACTTGGCCCGGCAGGTCATCTTGTCGGTGCCGAGGTGGGCGAGGTCGGCGTCGGTGATTCCGGCGGTGCCGAAGTCGCCCGTGGCGGACAGGGAGGTGAGCTTGACGGCGGAGGTGTTCCAGTTCCAGGAGCCTGCGGCTTCGAGGGTGAGGTTCTTCTGGGTGATGGGGTCGGACTCGTGGCCCTTGTGGACGATGCGGAGGTCGCTTCCGACGGCCTGGAGGGTTTCGAGGTGGAGGGTGTTGTCGGCGACGCTCCCGGCACAGGTGACGCTTTCGGCACCGGTGAGGGTCAGTTGATCGGCGAGATCGAGGAAGGGAGCGAATTCTTTGAGGAGGTCCGCCAGGACGA
Source organism: uncultured Planctomycetota bacterium (assembly GCA_964629945.1). GTDB lineage: Bacteria > Planctomycetota > DG-23 > DATKVD01 > CAZVTD01 > CAZVTD01. The sequence goes on from CAZVTD010000129.1 coordinate 3,647, forward strand.
GCGTTCCGGTGAGGTCGAAGTGTTCGACGGCGAGGTCCGGCTGGGGTGTCGAGAGTCTGGAGAGGGTGAGGTTTCGGGTCTTGAGATGGATGGGGTCGACCTGGAGGTCGAGTTGAGGAAGCCTGAGTGTCCCGGCGGCGAGGTCGTAATCGACGGCGCCCGAACACTGGAGGGATTTTCGTGTGAGGGTGCGCGAGGTCGAGGCGTCCTTGAGGGTGAGCGCGAGGTCGGTGGAGGTGCTCTGGAAACGGGTGAGCTGGAGACGATCGCCGACAAGGGACCCGGTGCAGGAGAGGGCCTGTCGGCCGATGAGGTCGTATTGTGCGGGGAGTTCGACGAGGGTGCCGAGTTCGGCCTGTGCTTTGGCGAGGTCGGTTTCGAGCTGGAGGTCGAAGGTTTCGACGTCAGGCCGGGAGAAGCCGTTCAGCTTGATGGAGGCGTCGGTGGCCACGAGGAGGAGGTTGTCGGTGGTGATCCGGAGCTTGTCGGTGGGGGCATCGTTGGCGGGAGCCAGGAGGGTGAGGCGCTTGGGCCAGGTTTCGGGGGGATTGAGGGTGTCGAGCCGTGCGGTGGTGACGAGGGTGAGGCGCTTCTGGGTGAAGGGCTTTTTGAAGAGTCCGGCGACGGAGAGGTCCTGTGCGTCGGTCTGGAGGTCGATCTGGAGCGAGTGATGGAGGTCGCCCCGGGCATCGAGGGTGACGGCGAGGGTCCCGGCGAGGTCGACGTCGTCCATGCGGATGAAGTTCCGGAGCTGCCGGGCGAGTCCGGCGAGGTCGATGGTCCCGTTGAGGGCGAAGTGGTCAGCGGCGCCGCTTCCGGCGAGATCGGCGAAGCCCGATTTGAAGGTGAGGTTCGGCACGGTGGGCTTGCCGTCCTCGGACCGCATGGTGGCGTCGAGGGTGACGTCCTGGTCGAGGGTGATCTGCTTGTCGTCGAGGGTCGCGCGGAGGTTTTTGAGGGTGGTGTTGACGGACACCTGGATGGGGTTGTTGGCGCCTTTGAGGTCGGCCTGGAGTGTTCCGTCGAGGAAACGAAGTCCCTCGCGGAGCTTGAGGGTGTTGGGGAGCATGTCGGCGAGACGTGCGAACTGGACGTTCAGGGAGCCGGTGAGCTTGAGGTCCTTGTATTCTTCGAGACGGACCCAGCCATGGGGACCGGGGACGGCGTCGCCCGAGGCGCGGACCTGGACGAGGGGGTTTTCGACGCGGAGGTCGGTCAGATGGAGACGGTCCGGCTGGAGTTCGAGATCGACGGGGATGGAGACGGTGCCGAGGTCGAGCCGATCGGGTCCGAGCGGACCGCCGAAGAGGGCGAACTGGTCGAGGTCGGTTTGTCCCTTGAGGACGAGCTGCCGATCTTCGAGCTTGAGGTCGAGGTTGGTCTTGAGGGTTCCGGACCAGCGGAGATCGTAACCGGCGGCAGCGGCCAGGCAGGTCAGCGAGGCGAGGTCGAGCTTATCGGCCTGGAGATGGAGTTCGGCATGGGGGACCTGATTGTGGAGCAGGAGGGGTTCGAGTCCATCGACGGTGGTCTGGAGGTTGACCGTGCCGTTCCGGGCGGGGCCGACCATTTCGAAGGAGAGTTCGGCGGTGATGGGCTGTGAGATGGAGGGGACGCGTGCGGCAAGGTTGAGGTTGGTGAGGTGGAGTTCGGGCATGGAGGACGGACCGGTGACGTTGACGCGGGCATTGGTGACGTGGAAGTTTCCACTGAGAGAGCGGACGGACCTGGGGATTTCGGTCCAGGGCTTCCTGGGCTTTTTCGGTTTTTTGGGAGGCTCTTCGGGGATGACGATGTTGAGGACGGGACTGTCGACGTGGACTTCGCCGAGGTCGAGATTTCCCCGGATCAGCGAGAAGAGGCTGGCGTTGCTGGTGAGTGAGCCGCAGGAGAGGAGTTCGTGACCGTCGGAGTCGGTGAATTTTGCGTCGGTGACCTTGATTCCGGAGAACCAGCCGAGGGAGAGGTCATCGACGTCGAGAGGTGCGTCGAGGCTGGGGGTGACCGGTTCGGGGTCCTGTGGAAAGGAGCGAGGGGGCGAGCAGGACGAGGAGACCGAGGAGGACCATCAGGGCGGCGGCGGCGGACGGGATGAGGACCTTGAGCCGGATTCCCCAGAGTCGTCGTGAGAAGAAGGGCGTTCGTGAGCGCTCCTTGGGGTCAGTCATCAGGACTCCTTTTCAGAAGGTGTTCTATCGTAGATTATACCTTTCGAGCGTGTGGATGCACGGAATTGCCGAGGGGGAATTTCGAGAAAAGGGAGATGTCGGTACAGGGTGTCGGCGTCGCGGTCCTGAGACGGCCGAGACGCCGACGGAGACGGTTGTTCCGGTCAGACGCCGAACATGTCGTTCAGTTTTTCCTGGACCGAATCGGTGAATTCCTGGGTGATGGGTTCGTCGTCCTGCTTCCAGTCGTTCCGAGCGAAGAGCTCGCTGATCTTCCTGGCGGTTTCGCTGGCGTAGACGCGGACCATGCCGATGGTGGTGGACTGGTCGAAGATGATGGCCAGGAGCATGCGGTCGTCGATGAGGGTGAGCTGGATGGAATCCTTCTCGCCCTGGTGGAAGAGGACGGAGAAGCCTTCCTGGCCGAGCTGCTTGGCGGTGGCCTTGGTGGCGGCGAAGGTACCGGCGACGAGCGCCGAGACGTTGTCGACGTTGAGGGCGACGGAACTGGACCCGCGCGTGGTGATGAGGTGTCCTTCGACGTCGACGAGGAGCGCCTGCTGGGCGCTGGCGAGTTCCAGCAGTCTGTCGAGCACGGCGTTGACCTCGTTGACGGCCTGGGCGTTGTAATACACCATCCGGTTTTCTTTGAGCTGCGTGTCAGTATTCATCGTTCTTCTCCTGTCTGTCTCCCGAGGGGTCGGGAGGCGTTTTCATGAGTTCATGAGATAGAGGACCACCAGGGCGGCGCGGTCATCGCGGGCCTGCCCGGCCAGGAACTTCACCAGGGCGGCGACGGCCGAGGCGGCCAGGACGCCCAACGTAAGCAGCCATGCGTAAGACCGTTTCGGCCTGGCTTCGAAGCGTCCGACGACGACGGTCGAGCCGGTGGGTCTGATCACGGCTGAGGATTTTTGCGAGAGGGTTTTCGAGGGGGTCGGTCCGGCGCTAGTGGTGGCGGTGTTCTGGGGACGCGCCGGCAGGGGCTTGAGCCTGGGTGCGGGGGCTTTTGTCGTGGGGGAGTAATCGAGGACGACCTTGGCGATGGAGGAGTTGTGGGCGGAAGCGGCCACGGACGGGGCGGTCTGTCGGGCGGCGACGGCGGTGCCGGTCGGTGCGGAAACGGGCCGGGGTTCGGAGGTGGCGGCTGGGGTGGCGGGCGGGGGGGTGGGGGG
>CAZVTD010000130.1:0-6499 GCA_964629945.1 uncultured Planctomycetota bacterium
CACAAACCCCAGCCACATCAGTCCCCACGAAATGCACCACATCGGAACAGCCAGCGCCGACCACCCGATCGCTTTCAGCCACGCGATCTGATTATGTCGGCGCCGGTATCGCTCCAGTGCGCTCTCGTCCATCTCCACTTCCACCCCCCCACGTCCCGCCTGCCACGTTGCCGCCTCGGGGCTTTGCGCCCTTGCCGTACCCCCGCTGTTTGGCTGCTTCTGCTGTTTCCCAGGCCGTGCTGTCCTTTGCGCTCTTCTTGCCTCGGCGTAGTCCTTGGACGAAGCCGGGTGCGCCTTTGCGTTGAAGACCGTTTCTTCTCACATATTCCCCACCACCGCGCTCGCGAACTCCGAGCACTTCACCTCCTTGGCACCCTCCATCAGCCGCGCGAAGTCATACGTCACCACCTTCTGCGCGATCGTCTTCTCCAGTCCCGCGATGATCAGGTCCGCCGCTTCGGTCCACCCCATGTACCGCAGCATCATCTCGCCCGACAGCGTCACCGACCCCGGGTTCACCTTGTCCAGGTCCGTGTACTTCGGCGCCGTACCGTGCGTCGCCTCGAACAGCGCGTGTCCCGTCACGTAGTTGATGTTCCCACCCGGCGCGATCCCGATCCCGCCCACCTGCGCCGCCAGCGCGTCGCTGATGTAGTCCCCGTTCAGGTTCGTCGTCGCGATCACGTCGAACTCGTCGGGCCGCGTCAGGATCTGCTGCAGGAAGTTGTCCGCGATCGCGTCCTTGATCAGGATCTTCCCCTCCGGCGCCTTACCCCCGCACTCCTCCCAGCTCACCGTCTCCTTGCCGAACTCCTCCTTGGCCACCTCATATCCCCACGCGCGGAACGCCCCCTCCGTGAACTTCTGGATGTTCCCCTTGTGCACCAGCGTCACGCTCTTCCGCCCGTTCTTGATGGCGTACTCGATCGCCGCACGGATCAGCCGCTTGCTTCCCGTCTCGCTGATCGGTTTCAGGCCCACCCCCGAATCCGGACGGATCTTCCACTTGAACTCCTTCGCGCAGAACTCGATCAGCTTCTTCGCCTCAGGCGTTCCTTCCTTCAGTTCCAGTCCCGCGTACACGTCCTCGGTGTGCGCGCGGAAGATCACCATGTCCACCTTCTCCGGGTGCTTCACCGGGCTCGGCACTCCCGCAAAGTACTTCACCGGCCGCAGACACACGTACAGGTCCAGCGTCTGGCGCAGCGTCACGTTCAGGCTGCGTATCCCGCCCCCCACCGGCGTCGTCAGCGGGCCCTTGATCCCGACCAGGTACTCCCGGAACGCATCCACCGTCTCCTCGGGCAGCCAGCTTCCCGTCTTCTGGAAGCTCGTCTCGCCCGCCAGCACTTCTTTCCACTGGATTGCCCGCTTGCCGCGGTACGCCTTCTTCACCGCCCCGTCCATGATCCGCACGCTCGCTCGCCAGATGTCCGGACCCGTTCCGTCACCCTGGATAAAGGGCACCACCGGCTTATCCGGAACCACCAGCTTCCCATCCTTCCCCATCACGATCTTCTTGCCTTCGCTCACTCGCAATCTCCCTTTCTTGATAACCCCTCCCCCTCGACGGGGGAGGATGTCCCGGCCACGCCGGAACAGGTGAGGGGGTGTTCTCTCACTTATCCGTCTCGTCCGCCACCCCCAACCCGCTCACACCGCTCCGCTTCAGATGCTTGCACAGACCGTCCACAAGGGCATAGAACCCAGGGAACATCAGCAGTCCCGCTTCGGCGTCTTCGCTCGAAATATCGGTCCCGGTAGGGTGACCTGACTTATTGCGAAGTCCTCTTGCATGGTCGAAGACTGCCGACAACTTCCGATCCAGGGCATCGGCCAGATCGGGGGGCAGTGTCTTGTCCTCCGCCAAGTGCGTAAGGCATTTGTATACCTGGTCAAAGACATTGGAAATCCGAACCTGTTTGCTCTGCAACTCAGCGTTGATCTTGGCGGACCATGGCTGCACCTTCGCCTTGACGATTTCCTCAGCCAGGAGCAACACCAACTTTTCACACGCACAACCCAACATCACCGCCGACGCCCGATTCAAGTCGACAGCCCATGCCCCCACAGCTTCATCAAGATACGTCATGACGATGTCGTCCGGCGATTCAACGCGTTTGCGGACAGCGGCAAGATACTTGGGCGGATCATGAGGGGACTGCTCATCCCGCTCAAGTAACCGCCGCCCCCTTTCGGTGAGAAGCAGACGGGGTCGCAGAGCAGAGATTGCCCCTAACTCCGCGCCAGGAACAGCCACAACCCCGAGACGCGCCAAATGCCACCAGTATTCCAGTGCCGCAGCACCATTGTACGGAATGCTCTGTTCGCGACACTGGCTGACAACGTTATTGAAGAGGTCGTGAACGTTTTCGCGGTTCCCTTCAAGCAGAATCTTCTCCATGAGCCGCTTCATCGCGTCACAATTCGGTCGCGCTTCTTGCCCATTCCCTGTCATCTCGCGCTCCTTGGGACCACCCCGCCCCCTTCGCTGTCTCTATCTGCGTCCATCGGCGACTCTCGCCCGTTGTTTCCTCTCCGCTTCTTCTACATCTCTCCCGACGTTTCTGCTGCTTCTTCCATCTGCTGGTATCTGCGTTCATCTGCGGCTACTTGCGTCTTCTCCGTTTCTTGGCCGTTTTCCCAATCCGCCTCCATCTCCGGATCTACTTCCCCTGTTGCTTCACCAGAGCCAGCTTCCCGCCGGCAAGCAGCACCTCCCGGTCCGTCTCGCTCAGCTCGCACACGATCTCCATTGTCACGCGCTTCGTCTCGTTCACCAGCACCAGCTTGCCACCCCTCGCGATCGCCTCACGCAGCCCCTCGATCCGGAGCATATCCCCTTGCGCCAGTTTCCCGTAATCATCCGCATTGGCGAACGTCGCCGGCACGATCCCGAAGTTGATCAGGTTCGCCCGGTGGATCCGCTCGATCGACTTCGCAAGCACCATCCGCACCCCAAGATACAGCGGACACATCGCCGCGTGCTCCCGGCTCGATCCCTGTCCGTAGCTCAGCCCCGCCACGATCACGTTCGCCAATCCCTGGTCGCGGCTGGCGCTCGCGCGCTTGGCGAACTCCGCGTCCACCCGCTCAAAAGCGAACTCGGCATACTTCGCCACGTTCGAGCGGTACTTCATCCGCTCGCCCGCCGGGCAGATATGGTCCGTCGTGATCTTGTCGCCTAACGTGATGGCCACCACGCCCTTAAGATGCTCAGCCGGCGCGCTCGCCGTCGGCGGCTCACCGATGTTCGGCCCGCGCAGCACCTCGACCTTCGATCCGTCCGCCGGGGGCATCAGGATCATCGAATCATCCACCGCCAGACGCTTCGGCAGCTTCACCCTGGGCGGCTCGCCCATCGTGCGCGGGTCCGTGATCCTTCCCGTAAGTGCCGACGCCCCAGCGACTTCCGGACTCACCAGATACACGTTGGCGTCCTTGGTCCCGCTGCGGCCCAGGAAGTTCCGGTTGCTCGTACGCAGGCTGACCCCGCCCGAGTTGGGCGCCGACCCCATGCCGATGCAGAAGCCGCAGGCGCTCTCGGCAATCCGGGCGCCGGCGTCGATCAACAGCGCCAGGGCGCCGCTGTCGGCAATCATCCGGAGCACCTGGCGCGAACCCGGGGCCACTACAAGACTTACGTTCGGATGCACCGTCTCGCCCCGAAGCATTTCCGCCACCGTCACCAGGTCCTTGTACGAGGAGTTCGTGCAGCTCCCCAGACACACCTGATCCACGGCGACATCACTTAACTCTCGGATGGGCTTGATGTTGTCGGGACTGTGAGGCAGGGCCGCCAGGGGCTCCAGCGTCGAGAGATCAATCTCAACCTTATTGTCGTAACATGCGCCCTTATCAGGCTTTAGCTCGGCCCACTGATCTTCGCGCTGCTGCGAGGCCAGGAACTTTCGGGTGACGCGGTCGCTGGGGAAGACGGAGGTGGTGACGCCCAGCTCGGCGCCCATGTTGGTGATGGTGGCACGCTCCGGAACGGAAAGCGTTGCCACGCCTGGACCTGCGTATTCGACCAGCGTGTTGACGTTGCCCTTGGTGGTGAGGATTCGCAGCAATGCGAGGATGACGTCCTTGGCGGACACCCAGGGCGAGAGTTTTCCCGTGAGCTTGACGCGCGTAACTTTAGGTACTGTAAGGGTATAGGTTCCGGTCGCCATGGCCAGCGCCACGTCGAGCCCGCCGGCGCCGATGGCGATCATCCCCATGCCGCCGGCGGTAGGCGTGTGCGAGTCCGATCCCAGTAAGGTCTTACCAGGCCTGGAGTAACGTTCAAGGTGAACCTGATGACAGATGCCGTTTCCGGCTCGGGAGTAGAGCACGCCGTATTTGGCGGCGACGGTGCGCAGATACCGGTGATCATCGGCGTTTTCGAAGCCCTGCTGGAGGGTGTTGTGATCGACGTAGCTGACGGAAAGCTCGGTGGCCACACGCGTTACGCCCATGGCCTCAAGCTGGAGGTAGGCCATCGTTCCGGTGGCGTCCTGGGTGAGGGTCTGGTCGATGCGAATGGTTATCTCGTTCCCTGGCAAGAGGTTACCGCTGACGAGATGGCTTTTGAGGATCTTACCGGCAATGGTTTTTTCCATGTTCTGGGTCGCCTTTACGAACTAGGAATAGCGAAAATTGGCCCAATGAACCGCTCCAATGGTCCAATACTTTAGGCCAGTTCCGGCCCAGAGTCAACAGAATTTGGCGAGAATTCGGGGTGATTCTGTTGACAATTGACGCACATCAGGCCAATATGTGTTGGCTTAGTCCATTAGTCTTTAGGTCAGCTTGGAGAAGATATGAAATCAGCGCGGAGTGTGATCCAGCTGGACCGTGAGAGTGGGATTCCGCTCTACATCCAGATCAAGGAGGCGTTGAGGAAGCAGTTGGCGTCGACGCCTGAGGAGGGGGAGGTGGTACTGCCGCCCCAGCGGGAGCTGGCCGAGCAGTTGAACGTGAGTCGGAACACGGTGAGCATGGCGTATGCGGAGCTGGAGCGCGAGGGATTGGTGGCGTCGCACGTGGGGAAGGGGACGCTGGTGGTGAGTCCGGCGAAGCGATTGGAGAGTCGGAACCTCCGAGAGCGTCTGGCGCGGGCGATCGAGCACGCGGCGGAAGAGGCGCTGTCGATGGGGTTCACGATGGAGCAGTTCACGGAGGCGGTGGACGGGTTCGTTCGGGAGCGGAAGAAGCGGCTGCGTCACATCCAGGTGGTGTTCGTGGAATGCAACCGTGAGCAGTTGACGTATTTTTCGGAGCACCTGGAGCTGGACGCGGGGGTGGAGGTGCTGCCTCTGCTGTTGGGGGACATCCGGAAGGACCCCGCGGAGATGATGAAGAAGGTGGCCGCAGCGGACCTGGCCGTGACGAGCTTTTTCCACATCGAGGAACTGGAGAAGATGATGCCCGAGGACGGGCCTCCGCTGGTGGGGGTGAACCTGCAGCCGGAGATGAGCACGATCGTGAACATCGCACGGATTCCATCGGGTGCGGAAGTGGGTCTGGTGGCGGCGTCGAAGCGTTTTCTGGCAGAGATCCAGGACACGCTGTCCCACGTGAACGTGGAGATGGAGCAGGTGAGGGAGTTCGTTGGGGAGAACCCGGAGGACCTGAAGCAGTTCATTTCGGGAGTGGACGCGCTGATCGTGTCGCCTTCGCGGAGGAAAGAGGTGGCGGCGCTGGCGAACGGACGACCCGTGACGGAGTTCCAGTTTGCGCCCGATAAGGGGTCGATCAATAACATCCGGATTGCGCTGTTCGAGCTGAAGCAGAAGAGGAAGGAAGCAGTGGGGGAACTTCAGGGCGAGTTGGGGGAACCATGATACAGAAGAAGCGCTTGCCGGTCAACGGGTCGATGACGAGGGGCTCAGGGAAATGCGAATGACATGCAAAGGAAGCGCGAATCACAACAGCTGAGGCTGGGGAGGAAAAAGAAACACTGAACCCTGAAGACAGCGAAGGGGAGAAGAAGAAGCAACAACGACTTCCAACACAAAGGCACCAAGGGCACAAAGGGAAGAAGAAACGGAACGGCAACACGGAGAAAGCGGAGACCGCAGAGAACGCAGAGGACAGATAGAAGCCCGGGTAAACGGCAGAAGAAGCCGCACGGCTAACACAGAGAACGGTTAAGCCTGGGTGGCAGCAAAGAAGAAGAAACATTCAACGCAAAGGCGCAAAGAGCGCAAAGAACAACAGAGGCCTGGGTGAACAGAAGAAGCGCTTGCCGGTCGATGGGTCGATGACGAGGGGCTCAGGGAAATGCGAATGACATGCGAAAGAAGCGCGAATCACAACAGCTGAGGCTGGGGGAACAGAAGAAGAAACACTTAACCACAAAGGTCACGAAGGGCCACGAAGGGGAGAAGAAGAAGCAACAACAGCTTCCAACACAAAGGCACCAAGGGCACAAAGGGAAGAAGAAGAAGAAACGAAACGGCAACACGGAGAAAGCGGAGAACGGCTGACAGCCACAACAGCGGCAGGCGGGAGC
>CAZVTD010000130.1:6509-6977 GCA_964629945.1 uncultured Planctomycetota bacterium
ACCTTAAGCAGAAAAAACGGAACGGCAACACGGAGTAAGCGGAGACAGCGGAGGCCACAGAGGACAGACAAAAACCCGGGTAAACGGCAGCAGAAGCCGCACGGCTGACACAGAGGAACAGGAGGAAAACAGGAGGACACAGAGAACAGCCAAGGCAGGGTACGGCAACAACAACAAAAGGGGCAAGTGAGGGCAACAACAGCAACGGGCAACACACCACACACAATGGACAACGAACAACAGCAACAGAAACAGCAACGGGAACAGATCAATGGGCAATACACAACACACCATGAACAATGAACAATGAACAATGAACAATGAACAACGAACAGCAACAGGAGGCACTTCAATGGGCCATGGGCAACACACAATACACCACAGGCAATGAACGGCGAACAGCTGCAATAGAAACAGCGGTTTGTGCGGGTCGGGAGCATGGGTTGGAAGAGGAGTTAAGTGGAGGGG
>CAZVTD010000131.1:0-6911 GCA_964629945.1 uncultured Planctomycetota bacterium
TACCCCACCCCCGAACCCCACATGCTCACCTGGATGCCGCCTTCTCCGAACAGCCAGCTCAGGTCCACCACCGACATCAGCGTGATCGGCACCGCGTACCATGTCCGGTCCAATTCCGTACCCGTCGACGTGGTCCAGTCGGCGTAGAACCCCGCGCCGCCCGCCTGGATCGACACGAAATCCAGCCCCAGCAGACTGTCCCAGTCTCCCGTCAGCACGCTCCAGATCGTCGACGCCTCGATCGACGTGAAGCTCATCAGTCCCGTCTCGCCCGGAAGCAGGATCGAGTCCCCGTCCGGACTGCTGAACGACCCCGTTACCACCGATGCCCCGAACGAGAACGCCTCCGAAAGTCCCGCCGTCGCGATCGCCTTGATCACGTCGATCAGACCGATGCTGAAGTTCCCCAGCACGCCCAGCGGATCGGACACCGACGCCGTGTCATACCCCACGTTCGTCACGTGCACGTCCCCGATCTCCGACCAGAACTCCGCCAGTCCCCAGCCGTGCGTCGTGAACTGCACGATGCTCGGGGGATCTATCGCAAGATCGTTGGCCGGATGCGTGATCGACAGCGGCACCGTCGTCTTCATCAGCACCGCGTCGGCGTCGTCCGTGTCCAGATAATCCACCTTCACTTCACCGGCATACGCGTCCGCCGTCGCACTTCCATCCATGGTGAGCCGATACGCCACGTTCAGCGTCTCCCCGGGCAGGACCCGGTCGATCGTCGTCGTGGTCGCGTAACTGGCCTGACCGAAAGCATCGACCACCACGAACTCCATCTGCCACTTGCCGGCCTCCCCGGGCGCCGTCAACACCACGTTGGTCGCCGTCAGTTGACCCGCGTTGCGCAGCCTCACCGTGCCCGTCGTCACCCCGCCCGCTGACATCACGTGTCCGATCGGAGCCGCGATCAGACGTGCCGGCATCGCTTCCCCTTCGACCGGAACACTGTAGGTCGTCTGCAGCACCACCCGGTAAACGTCCTGGACCTCCGTCTCCTCGACCACCCACTCCACCGTCACGTTGTTGGGCTCCAGTGCCACCGGCACCGGTGTCTCCGCGCCCTGTCCGACCGTCAGTGTCCCGTAATTCGACTGGTAATCGTTCAGCTCGATGGCATACCCGTACGGACCGGGCGGAAGATCGGCAAAGCTGACGTACCCCGACGCGTCACTGGTCGCGTGATACGTCGGGAACGAGTGCGTCTCCGGATTATACTGCTGCGCGTAGAGCGTCACGGGAACGTTCGCCATCGCCTCGCCCATCGGGTTGGTCACCGTGAACCCCGCCGAGCCTGTGTCCGTCAGGTAGACCCAGCTGCGGACCGGCATCGTCGCCGTCGCGATGTTCGACCCCGTCAGTTTCAGGCTCCAGTCCTTGGGTTGGCCGTCGGCCAGATCCGGATCGGTCGGCGCCCACGTCAGGGTCAGCTCGATGCACCCGTTCCCCTTGGCGTCCCGCGACTCGTTCACCCCCGACTTCCACGTCCCCGGCGCCTCCAGACGGACCAGTTGACCCGACGTCACGTAAATCCCCGACGCCTGCCAGCCGCCCGCCGCCGACACCGTCGTCTGACCCGGGAGCGTCTGCCCCATCAGATACGCGTGCACGCTCAGCGCACCCGAGTTGTCCAGCAGCGCGTCGTCGGCCTCGTTCATCCGGAAGTAGAGCTGTCCGCTCGCTCCCGCGTTGATGCTCGCCGCCTGTCCGACCTCGTAAATCGGTCCGTCCAGGCCCACCCGACAGAGCAGACTGTAACGGTCGAACAACCCGAATCCCTCGTCCGACAGCCCCTTCTGACCCGCAAGCGTCCCCAGAACCGCCGCCGCACCCGTGATCGAAACCCAGCCCGGCGCCGTCGACTTCAGCACCGCGTCCATCACGTCGCTCCAGCCCGTGTTCGTGATCACCAGCGTCTTCGTCGTCACGCCCCCCACCGCCGTCGTCGTCTCCATCGACCACGAACTGAACGTCACCACGGGATTGGCCGCGGCGATGTTCACGTCCAGCAGCATCTCCGCCGTCTTCCCCTCCGCCGTCGTGATGCTCAGATGATACGTGTGCGTGCCGGGCGTCTGACCCGGCTGAAGATCCAGATAGAACGACGTACTCGCGCGGCTGCCCAGCGTGCTCGCGGCGCCCGTGCTGTCCAGCACCGCCGTCAGCGTTCCTTCCCCGCCAAGATCCTCCAGGACGATCTGCACGTCCGAGACGGAATTGTTCCCGAGGTTGTCCACCTCGTACCGGACGCGCAGCGACGTGCCTCCCGCCGGCAGCGTGACGTTGCGATACGCCCCCTGCAGACGGATCCCTGAAACGTCGAACGACGCCGACGCACTCGTGCGCTCGATGCGGCCCTGCGCCACCTTGGCCGTCACTTCATAATGTCCGCCCTCGCCCGAGACCAGCTGGTAGTCATACGAGAAATACCCGTCGATGTCCGTCGTGACGGCGAACTGCCGCTGGCCGAACCGGGAATTGCTGAGCACGACCGCGCAGGGCGCGTCTACCACCGGGTTCCCCAGTTCGTCCACCGAACGTCCCGTGATGTGCACCATCTCGCCCAGCCCATACTCCGACTGATCCACCTCGACGTTGACCGAGAACTCCCGCACGAAAAGCAGTCCGTTCTTCGCCACCGCCGGAGCGAAGTTCGGCCCCGTGATCCGTCCGAACAGGTAATACAGCCCCTGCTCCGGGACGGCCGACGGGTCGAAGCTCGCCTCGAAGCGCATGGCGGTCGCGTTATAGGTTCCCGTCACCGGGCTCAGGACCACCGAGCCGGACTCGTCCTCCAGCCAGATCTCGAACACCCCGTCACTGTCGTCCAGGCGTCGGCCGTTCGATGTCTCGGTGGCGTATGCCGTCACCAGCGCCGAGGTCTCATTCAGCAGATAATTCGCCTTGTCCGTATACTGGTTCAAAAGCACGGGCCCGCGGATCGCGATGTTGTTGGACTCGTTCGTCTCAGGCAGGTCGTTGTCCATGTCCACCCACACCGCCAGCACTGAACTCTCCGACTGCATCGACGCCGGCCACACCGCGGAAACCACCGTGGACGTCCCCGCGTCCAGGCTCACGTACTGGTCCGGACCCAGCTGCGCCTGCACGCCCCGCTCCACCATGAAGAAGCGGACCAGCACGTCCTCGACGCGGACGGGACCGTAGTTGTGAATCTCCGCCAACGCCGTCACGTCCGACCCCAGCGTCGGGATGTTCGAGAACGTCACGTCCGTATACGCCAGCCCCACGTCCCCGAACTTCAGCGACTTCGAGGACGTGTTCCCCCACACGTCCGTCGCCTGCACCTCCACCGTCGCCACGTCCGAGCTGTCCACCACGAACGTGTACCGGTTGCCGTCCTGTGTGGGCGCAGAAACCACCAATGCCGTCGATCCGTTCAGCGTCGCCTTCAGCGTCGGCGCGGACATCAGCGCCTCGCTGCTCTCCACCGTGATCGTCACCGCCGACTCGCCGCTGGGCGGATCGGGCGCCACCGTCACCGTCAACTGGGGTGCCGTCGTGTCCAGGAGCACCGACAGGTCCTGCACCCGCTGGTTCCCCGCGTAATCGCGCACCGTCGCCCGCACCGTTGCCATGCCGCTTGCCGAGCTCGAAGTCACCGTCACGCCGTAACGATACGTCTGGTCGATCAGCGTCGGCGCACCCACCGTCAGCGTCTGTCCCGAAGCCGTCCAGGCCTGAACGACCGGCGAGTAGACCAGCACCTCCTCCGGCGTCAATTCCACGTAGAACGTCCCCGGTCCCCCGGCCGACGGCCCCGTGAACGCGTAGCTCGGCGCAATGCTGTCGATGTACACCGTGTCGGTCCGGCCGCCCGTGTTCCCCGCAAGGTCCACCGCGGAAACCTCGATGCTCCCCTCTCCCTGACCCGTGTTCGAAAGCACCGTCACCGTGTAGCGATACGTGTTCCCGGACTTCACCGCCGCCGAAACCAGCACGCTCTCCCCGTCGCTGTCCAGCACCGAAACCACCGGCGCGCCCGAAAGCGCCTCCGAAGCCGTGACCACCAGCTCATGCGTGCCCGCCTTCAGAAGCTGACCCGCCAGCGACACCGTCAGCGTCGGCGCCGTCCGGTCCCCCACGAAGCTGCTCGACTTGCCACCGGCGTTGCCCACCCGGTCCAGCCCGGACACCTCCACCTTTGCTGTGCCCTCCGTCGCGCTGCTCACGTCCAACGCGTACGTGAACGTCGTCGCCGTCTGGTCCACCAGGACCGCGCCCACCGCCAGCCCCACCGAATCCGTCACCGAAATGCTCGGCGTCCCCTGGATCGGTTCGCTCACGGTGACCACGATCTGCGTCGCCGTGCGGGTATACCCGGGCGTCGCGTTGATCAGCACCGACGGGTTGACGTGGTCCGCGTCGATCTGGATGTCCAGCGACAGATCCAGCGTGTCGTAGCTCAGTCCCGCCGCGTCGGTGAACGCCGCCGCCAGTCCGATGTGCGCGTCGCCCGAAATCAGATGGTCGATCGTGAACGTCATCGCAATGTCAATCGATTCCCCCGCGCCCAGCGACGCCCAGCTCCACGTATCTCCCGTCGGCGCCGGGTTGGACTCCGACAGCGCGATCCCTGCCGGAAGCGTTCCCAGCGTCAACGTCACGTCATGCGCGTCGCGTCCTCCGTTGTTGACCAGGTGCAGTATCGCCGTCGGCGACTGACCGGCCTGCCACTCCCCGGGCAGTGTCCACGACGCCGCCACGTCCGGCGCGCCCAGGTTCACCGTCGCGCTCCGAATGTTGTCCGACAGGTAAAGCTCCGCAAAAACCGCGTCCGGGTCCACCACCACCCAGACCGTCTTGTCCCCGACCGTCTCGCCCGTCGTGTCCCACGCCACTTCGACCGTCTGGCCGTATCCCGCTGCCAGCGACGCGATCGTCACCTCGCCCAGCAGCGTCCCGCTTTCGACCGTCTCGCCCACGTAGAACCGCACGGGAATGTCCGCCGCCGGCTCCGGACCGTAGTTCCGGACCGTCGCACGCACCATCACCTCCTGACGGACGATGGGTTCCGCGATGGAGAAGCTCAGCCCCGTCGCCGCCAGTTCCGTCGAACGCTGCACGTAAATCGCATGTGACGAAACGTTGTTCCCCTCGTTCCCCTCGTAAAGCTGGCCGCTTCCGTAAGCGTCGGCCTTCCACAACAGATAATACGTCCCGCTCGATATGACATACGGAATCTGCACCGTCACCACCCGCTCGTAATGCCCGTCCTCGGCCGCCACCGGCTGAACGTCGCTCGAATACCACTCCCTCAGCCAGTAATCGTCGGCCTGCAGCAGGGCGTCGGTCGAGAAATACAGGATGTCCCGCCACGTCCCAGCCGCCGGCGCGTCGCCGATGTTGTCGACCGCCAGCCGGATGGTCACGTTCTGGTCCGCCAGTGCCGTCGTCGGCGCGTCCACAAAAGACGTCGTCAGATCGGGCTTGTTGATGTGCAGCGCCCGGAAATCCACGTTGTTGTCGGTCGTCAGTTCGACTTCCTGGTCCGACCAGTCCGTGCGCACCAGCAGGTAGAAATCCCCCCCCGCAAACGACGCCGGCACGCTCACGCTCACCGTCCGGTCGTAATGTTCCCCAGCCGCCAGTTGTTCCCCCGTGAACGTCCCGATCACGTTGTCCGATAGATCCCAGACATCATTCGCCGAGATATACACCCGATCCTGACGCACGCCCAGCATGTCCGCCGTGCCGGTGTTCGTCACCGTCCAGGACACCTGGAACGCCGTCCCCGCGTTCACCTCCGCCGGAGCATCCGTAATCACCACGTCGAGGTCCGGCCACACGATGCTGAAGCCCGCGTCGTACGTGTCCGAACTCTCGCCGTTCACCCCGTTCTCATCCTGGTCCATCCGGTTGCCCGCGATGTCCAGAATATCCGGCCCGATCCGCACAACGTAGTCCCCGCCCTCGTGACGCGCGTCGAACCAGATGCCGTAGGTCGTTCCTCCCACATACCCCACCGAAACGTTCAGCGTCTGAGGCTGATTGTCAGGCCCCAGGATGGTCACGTCGTCCGCGGTGAACGTCTCGCTCCGGATCGCCTCGTCGAACGTCACTTCCATGTAGCCCACGTCCTGCTGAAGCGCGCCGACCGGTTCGTGCTCCGTGATCCGCGGCCCCACCGGGTCGATCACCAGCGTGAACTCGTACGCATCCTCGTCGGTCTCGCCCGCCGTCCCGTCCAGGTCCTGGTCCATCGCGTTGCCCGCCATGTCCGGAACCCCGGGCCCCACGTGCACCGTGTAGCTGCCGGCGGCCGTCTGCTCCGCAAAGATCAGCCGGTACGTCGTCGTCTCCACCAGCTCGATCGCGGTCACCGGGATGATCGAGTCATCCGGCGCCACAAGATACACGTCCGCCAGGTTCACGTTGGCCGTGTCGATGGACTCCGTGAACGTCACCAGCACTTCCGAAGCCGACGGCACGGGAAGCGTCGGGGAATGTCCCGCCGCCAGAGGCGGCACAATGTCCACCGCCGGGCTCGACGTCAGGAACGGAGCATACACCACCGTCGGCCGGGTGGTGCTGTCGGTGTGGTCAGTAATCATGGCCTGGATCTCGGACTCGACCACCGTGCCCCACCAGTTGTTCAGCACGTAGATCGTCGCCGTCGATGTCCCGTCGGCCGTCACCGAGCCCGCTGAAAGATCGTTCTGTTCGATCGACGCCAGCATCCCCGAACGCAGCAGCAAATCCGGAAGGTTGCAGTGCCGGACCGTGCCCGCCGCCGAGGAATACCACCGGATCGTCCCGTCCTCGAACGTGCAGCTCTCCAGGTCCAGCGTCCCCCCCGACCACACCGTCACAGCCGGCGCCCCCTTGAACGTCACGCCCGTCGCCTGAAGCCGTCCCGATGAACCGTTCAAGGGGGCGCCGGC
>CAZVTD010000132.1:0-6903 GCA_964629945.1 uncultured Planctomycetota bacterium
TAGAAGGTGTAGGTCTCGCCGGCGCGCCCCCGGGAAGCCTCCATCATGAAGTTCTTCCCCAACCCCTCGATGTCCTGGTCGGTGTAGACCTCCTTGCGCTGCGTCGGCTTCGCCAGCAGTTTGCGTGCGTCCTGCATCAGCTTCACCGTGTCCGGGCGGAACACGTCGAACACGAACGTCGAGCGCTTCGCCTTGTTCCGCTTCTTGTATTTTCCCTCGTTGCGACGGATGGCGAAGATGTTGTCCGAAAGCACCCACGCCGGACTGATTTCGTTGAGTGCCGGACTGATGCCGGCGATGTTCTCCGCCGGGGGACTGATCAGGCTGAACGGGAACAGGATCCTCTGCGGAAGCGTCGTCACCGCGGTGGCCACCAGCGAATAGGGCGCCTGCGTGAAATCGCTCGGGAACTTGATGTTCACGCCCAGTCCGAAGAAGATGCCTTCCCCGGGACGAAGTTCCTGGTCGGGCGCACGACTGGTGTGGTTGCTTCCCACGTTCGCACCGTAGCTGATGTTCCCCTTGCCTTCGGGCCACAGCGCCGCGATCAGCAGCGCCTGGTGATGGAACCCCACGAACGGCCCGCACAGCGACGCCGTCACCTCACCCTCGGCCACACCCGTGTTCGGTCCCAGCAGCGACTGCGTCACCTTCCCGTGGCGTTCCACGTGCGAGTGTTCCACCATCACGCTCTCGTCCACGATCGCCATGCTCGCCGCTTCGCAGCCCCACTGCATCACCGAATTGCGCACGTACGCCCCGTCGACGATCCGCGTGGATTCCTCGGGCGTCGAAAGCATCGTCACGCCCTCGACCAGCCTGGCGTTGTCGATCACCGCCCCGGCGCCCACGTACACGTCCAGCACCTTCGGAGTCCGGCACACGCGCGCGCCCGCGCCGATCGTCCCCACGTCGCTGCGCGCCGCGTCCACGTACTCACCGATCCGCCTGGCGTACTCGGCCAGCATCTTCGTCTCGCCGCGCGACGTGCACACCTGCTCGGCGTCGGCCACCGTCATCTCCGCAAACGTCAGCAGCTCGCGTCCACCCGTCTCGATCGCGATGGGTAGCTCGCGTCCGTTGCCGAACGTCGCCCGCGCGCGCGTCATCACCAGGTCGCACCGCCACACCACCGCGTCCGGCCCCACCACCATGTTCGCCAGCAGTCCCACGTCGCGCACCACGCTGCCGCTGCCGATTTCGCAGTTGCGCACCGTCGCGTTTTCGAGTCCCGAGCGCAGAAGCACCCCACCCTCGACGTCCACTTCACCCTCGAGCAGCCCCAGCACCACGTCGCCCTCGAAGCGCACGTTGCGCACGTTTACCGGGTCGAACCCTTCCGCCACGAGCACCCGGCTCCAGTCCGCGCACTCGCAGCCCGTCGCCTCCAGCGCCCCGATGCACCCCAGCGATATCGGCTTGACGCCGTTGCCCAGGAGCACGCTGCGGCGCTTGCCCGCCTTCACCTGCCGGACCGCCTTGGAAGCCGCCAGCAGGTCCGAACTCTTCAGGGCTTCCCGCACCGAGCGCAGCACGTTCGTCTTCGCCATGATCTCCTCCGACGTTGGGGTCGTTTCACTGCTTACCGGATCCGAACGCCACCGCGACGGTGTCGCGAGCGATCATGATCTCCTCGTTGGTCAGGATGACGATCAGCTTGACCGTCGAATCGTCCGTGCTCACCAGTCCGCGGGACGCCTTCGGGTTTTCGTTGCGCTTCGGGTCGAAGCGGATGCCCAGACCTTCCAGCCCCTGGCAGATGAGCTGTCGCGCGATGGCGCAGTTCTCGCCGATGCCGCCCGCGAAGACCACCGCGTCCGTCCGGCCCAGCACCGCCATGTACGCCCCGATATACTTCCGCACGCGATACGTGAACATCTCCAGCGCAAGACGTGCTCGCGCGTCTCCGTCCTTCGCCTTCCCGGAGATGTCGCGCATGTCGTTGCTGGTCTCGCTGATCCCCAGCAGTCCGCTCTTCTTGTTGTACACCTTGTCGATCTCGTCCAGCGTCATCCCCATGTTTCTCGACAGGAAAAACGTGATCGCGGGATCGACGTCTCCGCATCGCGTGCCCATCATCAACCCTTCCAGGGGCGTCAACCCCATCGTCGTGTCCACCGACTTCCCGCCGCGCACCGCCGCCATCGAGCAGCCGTTCCCCAGGTGGCACGTGATCACGTTCGTCTCACCCACCGGCTTGCCCAGCACCTTGGCCGCCTTGTCCGTCACGTACCGGTGACTGGTCCCGTGGAACCCGTACCGTCGGATGCGGTGCTCCCGGTAATATGCGTAGGGCAGGGGATACATGAACGCATAATCCGGCATGGTCTGGTGGAACGACGTGTCGAACACCGCCACCTGCGGAACGTCGGGCATCAGCTTCATCGCCGCACGGATGCCCGTCAGGTTCGGGGGATTGTGCAGCGGCGCCAGTTCCTGAACGTCCTCGATCGCACGGATCACCTTCTCGTCGATCCGCACGCTCGCCACAAACGCCTCCGCCCCGTGCACCACACGATGGCCCACCGCCGCGATCTCCGAGATGTCCTTGATCGGACACTTCTCGTCGGAAAGCAGCGAATCCATCAGGAAGCGCATCCCCGCGTCGTGATCGGCAATGGCGCCTTCCACCGTCCGCTTGTGCTCGTTGATCTCCTGCGTCAGGACGCTCGTCCTTTCACCGATCCGCTCCAGCAGTCCTTTCGCCAGAAGTTTCTCGTTCGACATGTCGATCAGGCGGTACTTGATCGAGCTGCTGCCGCAATTCACCACCAGGATGTTCATCGTTTTTCCGCTTCCTTCCACAGGGGACGTGCCCCCGGACGAGACCATGATTCCCTCGGGCGTCCTGTCGACGCCCGTGTATCCGTCACGTTTCCGGTCCGTCGCGCTTCTACCGCCGGAATTTCTTCGGCAGCTTCGCCGGATGCGAGCCGTACTTCCGCTCCAGGTTCGCCGCCGCTTCCTTCTCCACGATCAGCGTCGCCTTCGGGTGCAGCTGCAGCGCGCTCGCCGGACAGCTCGCGCTCAGCGGACCTTCCACCGCCGCCTTCACCGCGTCCGCCTTGTTCGCCTTGTTCGCCAGAAGGATGACCGACCGTGCTTCCAGGATCGTCCCGATCCCCATCGTCACCGCAAACTTCGGCACGTCCGAAAGCTTCCTGAAGAACCGCGCGTTGTCCTTGATCGTCTTGTTGTCCAGCGTCTTCACGCGGGTCCGGCTCGTCAATGCCGAGCCCGGCTCGTTGAACGCGATGTGGCCGTTGCTCCCGATCCCCAGCACCTGGATGTCGATCCCACCGTGCAGTTCGATCATGTCCTCATACCAGTCGCACATCGCCTCCACGTCATCGGCCATCCCGTCCGGCACGAACGTGTTCTCTTTCCGGATGTTGATGTGGTTGAAAAGGTTCTGGTTCATGAAGTAGCGATAGCTCTGGTTGTGCGTCGGCTTCAGTCCCACGTACTCGTCCAGGTTGAACGTCACCACCTGCGAGAAGTCCAGCTTCTCCTTCTTGTGCAGCTTGGCCAGTTCCTGGTACGTCCCCACCGGCGTGCTGCCTGTCGCCAGCCCCAGCACACAGCGCGGATTCATGCGCACCACTTCCGCGATCATCTCCGCCGCCTGCTTGCTCATCTCCTCGTACGTCTTCTTGATGATGACTTCCATACCCCTCTCCCTTTCCTGTTACGTGCCCTCGTCATACGTCCGGAAATCCCGACCAGCTTAACCTCCCCCGGGGGAGGATTCAATCCCTTTCCAGCTCCATCGCCTTGCGCAGCTCCGCGGCTTCATGGAACAGTTCCTCGGGCGTCATCACCTTCAGGAAGTTCAATCCTCTCGCCGCGCGAAGCCAGGGCGACGCGCTCTCCTGGAAAAACTCGCGTCCCAGGCACGTCTTGACCACGCGGTACTGCTCCAGCATGATCCGCTGGGCCAGGTCGCAGAACGGACCGTCCAGCGCGTAACTCGGGAACGACGCCGACCGCTGCGAGCCGAAGCACACGTGGAACGCCGTTCGCAAAATCGCCATCCCGTTCATCGAAAGCGGAACGTACAGGTTCGCCTCCGCCGGGTGGAACCGCTGCCACACGTTGCGATAACCCAGGATGGTCAGTCGCGTCCCCGCGCGGTTCTTCAGATACAGCTTCACCGCTTCGCTCGTCGCCTGCAGAACCTTATAGTGTGTGTCCGGACCGCTTCCCTCCGGATCCAGCGCCACCGACATCACTTCGGGCTTCGTCCGCTCCAGCAGTTCCACAATCGGACGCACGTCCCGTTCCTCTTCGGGCTGGGGCGTGAACAGGTCGCCCGTGTAGAACCCCAGACGCAGGTGGAACACCTGCTCGCTCGGAATCCCCACGTGCGCCCATGCCAGTTCCTCTTCCCATTCCCGGATCATCCCCTTCAGCGTCTGAACCGTCGGCGAATCCTTCTGACCCGGGTACGCGCCCTCCAGGTCCCGCTGCAGTCGCTCCAATCCATTGTGCACCGTCCGGGGCTCGTCGCTGTCCAGCAGTGCCACCAGGTTGCGCATCATGCGTCGCGCTTCGCCCTCGCTGCGCATGTCCTCGTCTTTCGCCGCCACCCCGTCCAGGTACTGGAAGATATCCCGGTTGCGCGCGTCGGTGCGCTCCCGACGGAAGTACCCCTCCGCCATCAGACCATCCAGCAGTCCGCCCTCCAGGTGTTCCCGGAGGTTCTTCATCTGCTTCAGCGCATATTCGTTCGTCACCGCCGTAAAGCCCGACGTCAGCACCGCGAAAAAATGTCGGTTCAGCGGACGTCTCACCTGGTGAACGATGTAGGGCAGGTATCCCAGCAGGATGTCGTCGTGGTGCGGACCCGTGTGCAGGAACGTCGTCCCGTCCAGCGTTTCCACCCCGTGTCCGATCCGCTGACGCAAATCCAGCGCCGCCGCCATGCACGCCTCTTCGAGTTCCTCGCGTCGGATCATGTTGCCCAGCGGATGTCGCGCCACGTCCTCGGCCGTCAACTGTTCCAGCCGTTTGCCGGCGTTTGCCGCCGCGTCCACCAGGATCCGCACACGCTCCGTCTCTGTCGGTCCGCCACGCTCCTCGATCTCCAGACGTCGGCGGGCCATCAGGTCGATCGACGCACCGCGTGTCATGTACACCCGCGCTCCCGTCAGCACGTGCAGTGCCGTCGCCGGAACCATCACCGACGGCTCCTGCTCCACCGCGTCGGCCACCACTTTGGACTTGGCCTCACCGGCCACGAACAGCACCGCCACCGCCGACAGGTTCTGCGCGATCGTCGCCAACCCCACCGTCAGAACCGCCTTCTGCTGACTCACCTCGATCCCGCCCAGGTCCGTCGCCGCCGCGGCCGCCGTCTCATAATTGATCGACGTCAGACGTGTCGTGCTGTGCGGGTCCGAGCCACGGATGTTGAAGCCCACGTGTCCGTCGGGCCCCAGTCCGCCCAGGAAAAATCCGATCCCGCCCAGTTCACGGATCCGCTCCTCATACTTCCATGCGAACTCGTCCGCCGCCGCGATCGCACTGGCCTGCTGGGCCTCGCGTTCGTTCCGCGGACGTCGATACCGCAGCGACAGGTCGGGCCCGCTGCCCGCGAACACCTCACCCAGGTTGCGACACGTCCCCGAACCCAGGCTCCACGTGTCCATCAGCAGCGCCTTCGTCGCGTCGAACCCGAACCCGTCGATATACTGCTCCTTGATGTAGTGCGCGAAGCTGTTCGCCTGGGCCGGGTTCATCGGGTAGAACTCATCGATCTGAACGAACGTGAACTCATCCATCCGCGGGCGTACTCCGGACGTCAGCCCCGCCTCCTCCAGTTCCCGACGGATGGCCGGCTTCTCCCAGTTCCGCAGAAAATGTCTCGTCCACTTGATGAACGTCTCGGGCGTACGACCCGTCGGCAGACACACCACTCCTTCCGGGTTCTTCTGAAGCCATTCCAGAAATCGCAGCGCCGTCAACCGTCCCAGCGACGGAAAATCGTTCACCACCACGCAGCCCATCCGCTCGCGGGGCTCGTACATCAGCTTCCGACCCGACTTCCCCAGCACCCGAGACTCGACCTCCGAACTCCCGTCATACGACCGACCCTTCCAGCCTGTCGATGTTGTGCCCGACGATTCCTTCACTTCTGCGTCCCTTCCCTTTCCTGCGGTCACTTCTCGGACCGTTCCTCAGACCGCAACTGTCGTTCCTCACTCCACTCCCGTTCGAAAAAATCCTCCAGGACCAATGTCCCCGCGCCCAGCGAGCACGGAAACCGGTCGAAGTTGCTCAATTCAACCCGCACACGGTCTCTCACACCGGGCATCGCCGCCGTCCGGAACTTCCCCGTGATCACTTCCACCAGGGGCCTCAGAAGGTCCGACTGGATCCCACCGGCGATCAGCATCTCCGGCTCCAGGACGTTCGCGATGTTGGCCAGCGCCAGCCCGATGTGCTGTCCCGCCTTCTCCAGAAGGTTCCCCGCCAGCCGGTCTCCCTGCGCCGCCGCCTCCAGGATCGTCCGGAAGCCGATCTCCTCCACCCGGCCTCCCGCCAGCGACAGGATCGGAGACTCCACACCCTTCGCGATCGCCTCACGGGCCTGACTCACCAGCGCCGCCGGACCCGCCAGGCTCTCCAGACATCCATAGTTCCCGCAGTGACACACCGGACCCTCCGGCGCCACCACCACGTGACCCACCTCACCCGCCTGGCCGCTGGCACCCTCGTACAGCTTCCCCTTCGCCACGATCCCCAGCCGGATCCCCTGTCCGATGTGCAGATACAGGAAATGCCGAATCCCGCGTCCCAGACCGAACCGCAGGTGCGCCAGCGTCGCCGCCTGAACGTCGTTCTCCACAAACACGGGCAGACCGAACCGTTCCCGCAGAATCTCACCCACCCGAACGTTCT
>CAZVTD010000133.1:0-6888 GCA_964629945.1 uncultured Planctomycetota bacterium
GGGGGCGGGCGCGGGGGTAGACGTGGACTGGTTCTGTCCGGCACATCCGAAGGTCAAGGCCACGAGGCCAAGCGTCAGCAACGCGACGGCGATTCTCATGTTCGTCTCCCTAGCAAGCGAACGATCCCGTCTCCGCGAGAGGCGGCGTGGGATCAGAGCTTTCGTTCCAGCGATTTGAGGAACTTGGTGGAGTATTCCTTGTCCCCCCAGGTGCCCACGCGAATCCCGACCTCGGTGAGAGACTCTCCGCCCGGACGGACGCGGATCTTGACCTCGGCGGCGTCGGAGGGCCGCCGCGAACGGAGATTCCATTCGTTGCCGTCGTGGCCTTCCTCGAGCCGGGGGAGTCCCATCTCGTCCATGACCTGAACGACGGCCTGGTGGGCCTGGTCCACGGTGGAGACATAGTGCTTTTTGGCCTCGCCACTGACGAAGATGATGCCCGTGGCGGCTCCGGCGACAGCCACGGCGGCGCAGCCGGCCAAGGCCAGCGTCAGGACGGCAAGGCAAGCGAGCAGTTTTCGCGTCATCACAGCGACTCCCATTCCCCGAGGCACGTCCCGACAGCCGCCGGGACCCAAGAGATGATATCAGGAGGGCGGACCGAGTTCAACAGGGGTTTTGGAGAATGTGGGGAGAGATTTCAGGGGGTCCGTTCGGGAGCAACGGGGCGGAGGAAGGAGGCGAGGGGTTCGGAGTCTTCGGGGTCGCGCAGGAGCCGGGCGAGGGCGTCGCGGAGGGATTCGGTGAAGATGAGCGGGGAGCCGACGGGGGGCAGGACGGGTCCGAAGAGGTGGAGGAGGAGGCGACGGGGGAGGTGGGGGAAGCGGTCGCGGGTGAGGGGGCTGACGGGGCGGGCCGGGGAACGGTGGGGGCGGGGGTGGAGGGCTTCGGGAAGCGAGCCCGGGAGGTCCATCTTGTTGACGACGGTGAGGAGGCTCTTTCCGGCGAGAGGTTCGAGATGGGCGGCTTCGATGGGGTCGAGGGGACGGGAGTGGTCGAAGATCCAGAGGCCGAGGTCGGCGGCGGCGAGCTTGGCCAGGGATATTCGGACGCCCGCGGCTTCGATCTGGTCGAGCGCGGGACGCAGGCCGGCGGTATCGACGAGACGGATGGGGACGCCTTCGATGGCAATGAGTGAGGAGACGGCGTCACGGGTGGTGCCCGGGGTGGGATGGACGAGGGAACGGTCGGCGCCGATGAGTTTGTTGGAGAGGGTGGATTTTCCGACGTTGGGTCTTCCGACGACGGTGATGGTGCGCGGCTGGTGGAGTCCGATGCCGAAGGGGGCGGTCTGGAGGAGTTGGCGGAGGGTGTCGAGGGCGGCCTGACGCTGGGACGGGTCGAGCTTGAGGCGGTCGAGGGTGCGTTCGAGGACGCGGGAGAGGATTCCAGAGGCCTGCCAAAAGAGATGACGCGCGGCGAGGGTGGTGGGGGCGGCGAGGGCAAGGCGCTCGGCGTGGAGCTGGATGGCGTCGCGCGCAGGGTGCACGCGGAGCGCGAGGAACTGATCGGGTTCGATGGGTGGAACGCCGAGACGGGAGAAGAGGTCGGAGAGGGCCCGCACGGGAACGGTGCCGCCATGACAGTTGACTTCGATGAGGGGATGCGTGGTGGGGGAATCGGGCGGGAGGAAGACGGCGACGATGACTTCGTCGAGGGCGGCGGCGCCATCGAGGACGTGGCCATAGTAGAGTTTTGCGGAACGGAAGGCAGGGGGAGCGGTCGAAGCGGAGGCGGCATCGGGGTGTGCGTGAGATCGTGCGGGTCTGAAGATTGGTGCGAGGTCGGCGAGGACGCCGGGGGCCGTGGCGGCGTGGACGGCGATGCCCGCTGCCCCGGGCGGGGTGAGGATGGCATGGACGCTGGGGGGCATCATAGGACGAGTCCCGCGGACTGCGCGATGAGACGGAGACCTTCGAAATGGAGATCGGGGACGACCTGGTCGATGGCGGGAGAGACCGAGGCAAGGAGCGCGGCGTCCCCTCCGGTGGCCAGGACGATGCGGGTGTCGGGGTGCTCGGCGCGGAGCCGGGTGATGAGACCTTCGACCATGGAGACGACGCCCCAGAAGAGTCCGCTGCGGATGCAATCGACGGTGTTTCGTCCGGTGACGGCAGGGGGCTGCGCAAGACGGACCCTGGGGAGGAGCGCGGTGTGATCGTGCAGTGCGGCGGCGGCCATGTTGAGTCCGGGGGCGATGACGCCACCGACGTAGGCGCCCTGGCTGTCGCAGACGTCGATGGTGAGTGCGGTGCCGAGATCGACGATGAAGGCGGGCTGGGCGGTGCGGTGGAAGGCGGCCAGGACATTGAGGAGACGGTCGGCGCCGACTTCATCGGGTCGGTCGACGCGCGCGGGGACGGGGATGGGGAGGTCGGCGCCGAGAGTCAGCGGGGCTTTTCCGAGACGTTCGCGAAGAGAGGCGCGCACGAGCGAGGCCCGGCGCGGGTTGACGCTGGACAGGAGGGAGACGGTGACACGTGCGAGGGCTTCGGGAGGGAGGAAGGCGTCCCAGAAGCCCGGGGTGTCGGCGAGATCGGCGGCGGGGATGATGGCACGATGGAGGATGCGGTCGCCTTCAAAGAGGGCGCAGCCGAGGTTGGTGTTGCCGAGGTCCAGCGCGAGCAAGAGGGCTGGGGCACCGGCGGCGGCCTGGGTCATGTCGTTTCCTCGCTGTCAGGGGGGACAGCATGAACGGTTTGATGGTATTGCGCCGGGGACGAGGGGTCAAGCTCAAAGGGTCAATTGGCGGTGGAGTCGTCGCCGGATTCGAGATTGCGGAGGAAGTCGAGGACGGCAATGACGAGTTCGCGGAGGCCCTGTCCGGTGACGGCCGAGATGGCATAGACGGGTCCGGGGACGATCTTCTGGAGGAGCCGGAGTCCTTCTGGGGCTTCGGTGAGGTCCATCTTGGTGACGACGACGATTTCGGGACGTTTGGCGAGGGCGTCGGAGTAGCTTTCGAGTTCGCGGCGCACCTGGGAGTAGGCGACGTCGGGCGTCGGGGTGGCTTCGGGGGGCGCGGCATCGACGAGGTGAAGGATGAGACGAGTGCGCGCGATGTGGCGGAGGAATTCGTCGCCCAGTCCGACGCCGAGGTGTGCGCCTTCGATGAGTCCGGGGATGTCGGCGAGGACGAAACGGGCCATGTTGGGCCCTTCGACGATGCCGAGCTGGGGATGGAGGGTGGTGAAGGGGTAATCGGCAATTTTGGGACGGGCGGCGGAGAGCCGGGAGAGGAGCGTGGACTTGCCGGAGTTGGGGAGACCGACGAGTCCGACATCGGCGACGAGCTTGAGTTCGAGACGGATGTTGCGCTGCTGACCGGGTTCGCCAGGTCCGGCTTCGGTGGGGGTCTGGTGGGTGGCGGTGGCGAAGTGCTTGTTTCCGAAGCCGCCCTGCCCTCCCTTGACGATGCAGATGGATTGGCCTTCGGTGTCGAGGTCCTTGAGGATGATTGCGCGATCGATGTCGTGCACGATGGTCCCGACGGGGACGTGGATGGTGACGTCGCGCCCGGCTTTGCCGTGTCGGAGATGTCCGGACCCCGCCAAGCCGCTGTCGGCGACATAGGAGGCCCGCTGGGAGACGTCCATGAGGGTGTTGACGTGAGGATCGGCCAGGAAGAAGATGGAGCCGCCCCTGCCGCCATTGCCGCCGTCGGGTCCGCCCCGAGGTACATGCATTTCCCGACGGAAGGAGACGCACCCGCGTCCTCCGTCGCCGGCTTTGAGATGGATGACGGCTTCGTCGATGAACATGGTGTTTCCGAACAAAAGGACAGACGCACCCGGGATCAAGCGGGTCCGTCTGTCCGAACGAGATTGCGTGACGTTACTTTTCGAGCTCGACCACGACGCGCCGATTGGCGTGGAAACGGACCACGCCGGGGCGAAGTGCGAACAAGGTATCGTCGCGTCCGCGACCGACGTTCGCGCCGGGGAGGTAGCGTGTTCCACACTGTCTGACGATGATGGAACCCGCGGTGACGGCCTGACCGCCATAGACTTTCACGCCCCGTCGCTTGGAGGCGGAATCGCGTCCGTTGCGGCAGGAGCCCTGTCCTTTTTTATGCGCCATGACACTCTCCTCAACTGACCTTGATCTGGTTAATTTTGACCTCGACGTAGGGCTGGCGATGTCCCTTGGTGTTCCGCATGCCCTTCCGTCGCTTGCGTTTGAAGACGACGAGCTTGTCGCCCTTGACGTGTCGGAGGACTTCGCCGCTGACGGTGACGCCTTCGACGGTTGGGGTTCCGATGCGGACGTCTTCGCCATCCGCGTAAAGGAGGACCCTTTCGAAGGTGATGGGATCGCCGGTTTCGACCTGTCGCTCATCGACGAGAATGGTCTGTCCTTCGGTGACCCTGAACTGCCGACCCGAATCATCCACGATCGCGTACAATCGACTCTCCTCATTCCATCGTGCAGTTATTTCAAGCGGCCGGCCTGATGGGAAGGTCCGGACTGCTCACTCGATTTCCCTTCGAATCGGACAGGGCGAACTGAACGTCCTCTTCACCCAGGTCTTCGTCGCCATGGACGAAGATCTGTCGCTGAGAACTCTCTTCGAGTTTCAGCAGAGCGCGTCTCATCCGATTCTGAAGCTCGGAGCCCACCTCGGGCTTCGCGTAAACGTCGATCCTTGCGACCTCGGGCTGGTTCAGGGCGTGCCTGATGAGCCTGAGGATACGCAAGCACATGCTCTCGAGGGTCTTGATCTGTCCGGTGCCCTTGCAGTGAGGACAAGCCGAGTAGTACGACCGGACGAGTCCGCCCCGCATCCGCTGACGGGTCATCTCAATGAGCCCGAAGCGACTGGTCCGCAGGATGCGCGTCCTGGCGCGGTCCCGCTTGACGCCGTCGGCGAGAGCCTTTTCGACCTCACGCCGGTTTTTCTCCTGGGCGAGGTCGATGAAATCGATCACCACGACCCCTCCGAGGTCCCGCAGCCGGAGCTGACGGACGATCTCGGCGGCCGCCTGCAGGTTGACCTTGAGGGCGGCCTTTTCGGGGTCCCGTTCCTTCTTATAGGTTCCGGAGTTCACATCAATCGCCACAAGGGCTTCGGTCTGGTCGATGACGACCGAACCGCCTCCGGCCAGCGGCACCCGTCGCTGGAAGACTTTCTCTATCTCCTCTTCCACGCCGTACTTATGGAAGAGGGGATCCTGATCCTCATACGCTTTGACCCGGTTGACCGCCCGGGGCTGGATGATTCTCAGGAAATCCTTAATTTTGCGTGCTCCGGCGTCGCTGTCAACGAGAATCGTGCCAATATCGTTGGTGAAAATGTCTCTCATGCAGCGGATGATGAGGTCGCTTTCCTGGTAAATCAGTGTGGGGGCCTTCTCGCGACCAATCCTGGCGGAGAGGGTTTTCCAGAGCCGCATGAGGTAATTCATGTCGCCCTGGAGGTCGCGCTTGGTCCGGTCGATGCCGGCGGTGCGCACGATGAAGCCGAGGTCTTCGGGGGGATTCAACTCCTCCAGGACCTTTCGCAGGGCTTCGCGACGGGCTTCGTCGTCGATCTTCCGGCTGACGCCCCGCCTCAGGACGCCCGGCATCATGACGAGGAAGCGTCCCGGCAGGCTGAGATAGGTGGTGACGGAGGGGCCTTTGCTGCCGATCTCCTCGCGGATGATCTGGACGACGACCTCCTGCCCTCTTTTGAGGACCTTTTCGAGTCTCGGGAAGTCCTTCCCCTGGCTCCGCTTGCCCTGGTAGGACTCGTGATAGACGGAAGGCATGACGTCGGAGACATGGAGGAAGCCGTTGCGGGTGTGTCCGAAATCGACGAATGCCGCCTGGATGCTGGGCTCTATGTTGGTGACGACGC
Organism: uncultured Planctomycetota bacterium; assembly: GCA_964629945.1. Classification (GTDB taxonomy): domain Bacteria; phylum Planctomycetota; class DG-23; order DATKVD01; family CAZVTD01; genus CAZVTD01. The sequence goes on from CAZVTD010000133.1 coordinate 5,843, forward strand.
CTTTGTAGATGTCGCCGACGTGTCCGGTAGTTCCGGCCCGCTCGACATAGAGCTCCTCAACCACCCCATTCTCCAGGAGGGCGATGCGTATTTCCTCGCCCTCGGAGACGTTAATCAACATCTTCTTTTCCACAATTCCCTCGATCCGCCGTTGATCGGCCGATGCTCGGCTCAGGTGCTGGCCAGGCTCATCTCGGTGCGTGTGATGGTGCAACGTGCAAGGACATCCTTTCGCGCCATTCCGAGCGCGGTGAGGATTTCCTCGGGTCTGGCGGAGCCCTCGTCGGAGACCTGGAAGGTCATGAAGACGGAGGACCCGTCAATCCGGATGGCGTCGAGCACGGGTCGCAGATTGACGACCTTTGTTTTCCCTTTGCGCTGACGCTCCACGAGGATTTCCGGTCCGTCCAGGAGTCGCTGCACATCCTGCTGGGAAAACGGCACATCTGCTGCGAAGTCAACCCGATACGTCATCCGGTCCACCCTGGCGTGCACGGAGGGACTCCCGAGTTCGACATGGGTAAGCTTCATCCCGTCGGGCAAAACCCGCTCCAGGCTCGTCCTGGCCTGGTTGGGTCCGATCCAGCCCTCGAAATCCATCTCCAGCAATTCGGCCTCGGAAGCAACCCCCACTCCCCTGGCCTGGAGAAGCGCAATTCTGGGTCTGGGATTAAAGCCCTGTGAACTCGCCACTGGCAACCCGGCACGTCTGGTGGCCCGCTGAAGCACCCTCATCATGTCCTGATGAGAGATAAACCTGATGTCTCCTGTCACCGAAAAGATAAAAAGTATCCGCTGTCTGAACATGAACTACCCGATATCTTTAGCCGCAAGTCGTTACGCCGTAAGACGTTGCAGCTTAAGCACGTTATGACCGAACGGGTGATTATACCCGGACTGGCGTTGGTTTTCAACAGTATTCCCATAATGAGAGATGGTCTAAGCACCGAGAGGAATGGGGTTTACGTAGAGATCGGGCCGGTCCTGAGGACCGGCCCGATGGGTCATTCAGCGTAGTGCAGCCTGGGACTCAGGAGGTCTTCTCG
>CAZVTD010000134.1:0-6880 GCA_964629945.1 uncultured Planctomycetota bacterium
GAAGCAGAGATCGGTGAAGCAAACGTGAGTGGGTAGGCAAGAAGGTCAAAAGTTCGGGGAGGAATCGATGAAACTGGCCGAAGCAGAGGTTCAGAGGCTCTGGAATGAGTTCCGTCGGGATAACAGCCAGGAACTTCGCAACGTTCTCATTGAGCACTATCTGCCGCTGGTCAAGTATGTGGCGGAACGGCTTCACGCGCGGATGCCGAAGGAGGTGGAGGTGGACGATCTGATGAGCGCCGGGGTGTTCGGGCTCATGGACGCCATCGACAACTTCGACCTGGACCGGGGGGTGAAGTTCGAGACGTACTGCAACCCCCGAATCCGTGGGGCGATCCTGGACGAACTGCGATCGCTGGACTGGGTGCCGAGGCTGGTGCGTTCGCGTGCGCACAAACTGGACGACGCCTATCGCAAGTTCGAGGTGAAACACGGGCGGACGCCTTCGGACCACGAACTGGCGACGGACATGGGGATGAGCGAGGACGAACTGAGCGAGATGATGCGCTCGGCGACGGCGTCGTCGATCATCAGCCTGAGCCGGAAGTATTGCGAGTCGGAGGGCAGCCGGGACGTGACCGAGATGGACGTGGTCCAGGACGAGCGGATCGAGGACCCGACGCTGGACATGCAGCGGCAGGACCTTCGCGATCTGGTGACGCGGGGACTGAGCCAGAAAGAACGCCTGATAATCATCTTATACTACTACGAAGAAATGACGATGAAGGAAATAGGGATGACGCTGAACCTGTCGGAGTCGCGGGTGAGCCAGATGCACGCGAGCATCCTGCTGAGACTTCAGAACCAACTGGCACAGCGTCGGCATGATTTTGTCTATTGAGTTCGGACCGGCGGGAGTCAGGGGACCCCTTCGTCCGGGAGGATGGGCATGCCTGACATGATCGGACGCACACCGAAGACCATCCAGCCATCACACACCCTGCGGACGGTGAGAGGGGTGAAGCTGAACGAGGAACGCTCCGACGAGGACCGTCACCTGGCGGAACTGGAGGAGCGGATGCGCAAGGGACGGAAACGCCGGGAGGACAAAGAACCTTCCGGCGAGACGAAGAAAGGGAAAGGCACCCCTGATACCACCGCCCCGAAGACGGGTGGTCACATCGATTTCACGGCGTAGTACTCAGTATAAGAATGCGAAAAAGCATTCCGGGGCAGAGAATTTGAGGGTAATGAAGATGGGGTTGAAGACTTAACCCTTTTTGTTTTAGGGGGTTAGGTGTTCTTTTTGTGTCTGCACGAAATAATGATTGCTGAATGAAATAATTTGCTTGACGTTCCGGATAGGGGGGGGGGTAAACTCAATGCGACGTTATCGGATATCGGGTGACCAAGCCGGTTCCAGTCGGGGACGCCCATGGGACGGCGGAAACGAAAAGACCGACCTCAACAACTGCCCATGCCACCGAACCGGCCGAGCGGGCAAAGGTGGCTCTCACGCAACATATTTGTCCTGCTTTTTGCTGCCGTTCTGATCCTTGCTTACCTCGCCTTTTTCAAGACTACATCCGCCTCAACCTCGACGCCCCCGCCCGTAGGCCACCGTACCGTCGCCCAACTCATGGCCCTCTCCGACGCTGAGTTGGAGAAGGTCGACCTCGTTGAGATGAACGTCGCCGTTGCCCGTGAGATTCCCGGCTTGGAGAATCTCAGCTACCAGCACTACAAGCAGGTCGTCGATGGATGGACGGAGGATTTCGTCCGCTGGCTGCCCACTGTTGAATACGGCTTCCGGGAGAATCCCGCGAAGTACAAGAACGACATTCATTTTTTCCACCTCGGCATGCTTGCGCAGTTTCTGGATCACAACGTTGGCATTGCCTATATCGAAGAACAGAAGCAGGCCCAACTGGCAGATCGGAAGGCCGGCAAGAAGACCGAGATCCTGTATACCGATCCCGGACAGCTGCTGCTTCACGGCCTGATCGACACCAAGCGCGGCACCTGCGGCACGATGCCGACGCTGCACGTGGCCATTGCCCGGCGACTGGGTTGGCCTGTGGGCTTGGCGTGCACGAACTCGCACTTCGTCTCCCGCTACGACGACGGCAAGGTGGTCTACAACATCGAGGCAACCTACACCGAAGGCGGCTTCTCCGAAGGCAGTGACAAGCAGTACGTTGACTTGGAAGGCGTTTCGCAGAGAGCCATTGCCTGTGGCAGTGATCTTCGCAAGCTTTCAGGCCGGGAGATGTTAGGGGTTTTCATTGCGGCCCGTGCCAGACACTTCCAGGACACAGACAAGCCCGACCTAGCCGCCCGTGATTATGCCTTGGCCTTCGCCCAGATGCCCAACAACCGCAAGACCTACATCGGTCTGATGGGTAACCTGCTGCCTGTCGGCGAGAAGCTTTTCGCGGCCAATGAGTTTGGTCACCCTGCATCCCTGGCCGCCTATTTGGGCGGGCGCTATCAATCACGGCCGACAAGCGCGCGAAAACCTGAGCCGCCCGTGCGCCAATATGCCCCAACCTTGGATGCGGACCGCATCAATGCCATCAATCGCGCCAACATGGAGCGATTGATGCCGCCGCCCATGGTTCCGCTTCCGGGGCAGCCTTATCCTCCGCAACCGAACAGGTGAGAACATGATAACATTCAACCGAAGGGGGCGATCATGAAGCGAGTTGTGGCGCTGATTCTGGCGGGATTGGTGTGTTTCTTGGCGATTCCGTCCGTTGCCCAGGCTCGGTATGCGGACGGAATGAACCATTACGAATATGTCGGCAGCCAACCGACTGACTGCACCGACCCGATGGGACAGCAGAAGATAAAAGGAGCCAATGAGTATGGTGACTGGGACATCACGCAGACGAACCATGATGCGGCTAGGGCAGGTGGCCAGTATAGTAGTTCGGTCACAATAAAATTCATCCCAAACAAGGACAAGGTTTGTTGCGACGAAATTGTCTTCATCCAGATGGCGAGATTTATTGATAGCAATGGCAGCATGGTTGCCACCCCTGATCGGCGTCGCGCTACGAGGTCAGGATGGTCTATTGACCGGGTCAATAACCGGAAGTCTCCCTATTATGGTTACGATAACAGTGGCAGACCTTCTGCACTCATTACGCCTGGGAGCTCTCCAACCCCCTATGGGGAAGCGACTTTGCGAGACACACCAGGGGCCAACGCTCCTAATGTGAAATGGCAATTCGAGACGGTGGCAACCTGCAAGAAAGGCAGAGATGCCGATCACCCTCCCCATATGGAAGCGAATGTTTATGGCGCGTTGACTTGGGGGTTCGATGTGGACGGGGCGGGCAAGTTGACCTCCCATAGCCCAATTGCCACTAACTTGGAGAGCTACAGTTTCATGGATGCGGTCGATGCGTGGAACAAGCAAGCGATGGGGCCTGACGCGCTTAAGAATGATCCAGACCAAGAGAAGATCAAGATCTATCCGTTCCCTGTCAGGAGGAGGTACTAGGAGTCTCTCTGGGTTTTTACAGAGCAGAATCCAGACATGTCGGAGGTGTTATTGTATGTTTCAATGCCATGCCTTAGCAAAGGTTCTGTCTGGAGTTTGCAGGCGAAAAGGATACATTTTGGGGCTTGGGATAGCACTGCTAGTTTGCCCCTTGTGGGGATGTAACGACATAGCCTCGGAGGCTGACAAAGGCATGAAGGACGGCGATGAAAGGAGTTCGCCGCAAACCGTTTCAGGGGGGGCCTTCACGAAATCCAAGGCCTGGGGCAAGAGTCCCATGTCCAGTGAAGAGGTCAACGATGCTGCCAAATACGTTCAGGAACGCCCTGATTTCTCATCGTTTCACCTTCTGATGGCTCTCCGGGATCAGGCGCCTGGCGCATATTCAGCGATTCCCGACGCGACCAAGGCCCGGGTGCTTTGTGACGCACTGGCAAAGGAAACCTATCTCAATGATTTTGGCTATCTTCATCCGTCAGAGCCCTTCGATGGCGAGGCTGCGAGAGCGATTCTGGCAGTCGGCAGGCCTTGTCTTCCGTTCCTCGGTAATCTCCTTTCGAATCGACAAAAAGCCCCTCTGTTCGGTAGCGAAGGGGCGACGATGTCAGAAATATATGACTACCGCCGAGCCGATTTCGCGTATCGTTACATCGTACTTATCTTGGGGCTAGAACCCACTTTTGCTCCTGACTCACCAGAGCGCGACGGGCTAATCACCGACCTTCAGAGACAGTTGAAGAAGCAATAGGCCTGGTCGTGAACTCGATCGGTGCTCGCCGTGCGCCAACATTCGCGCCTACTCGTAGTGTGCAAGACTGCTGATCCGCAAGATTCGTGTTGACAGCCGGCGGCGTTACTCGGTGGGCAGCGTCTTGGCGGTGAACTTGCACTTGGGATAGTTGGAGCAGCCGTAGAAGATTCCGAAGCGACCTTTGCGTTCGAGCAGTTCCCCACCACAGCCATCCTCCGGACACTTGACACCGGTTTTGGCGGCGGCCGCCTTCGGGGCGGCGGGGGCTTTTTTCGCTTTGGGGGCGTCCGGGGTGCCTTCGACGTCCTTGGTAAACTTGCATTTGGGGTAACCGGAGCAGGCCAGGAAGTCTCCGCGTCTTCCGGAGCGGACGACGAGGGGCTTGCCGCATTCGGGACAGGTCTCATTCACCTCGACGGGTTTGGCGCGGGGCGCGGGCTTGGCGTCGTCCTCTTTCAGGTCCTTGGTGGTCTTGCACTTGGGGTAGCCCGAGCAGGCCAGGAATTGTCCGCGTCTTCCGGAGCGGATGACCATGGGCTTGCCACACTTGGGACAGACTTCGTCGGTCTGGACGGGCTTGGGCCGCGCGACGGGGTTCCCGTCGGCATCCATGTTGAAGGTGGTCTTGCACTTGGGGTAGGCTGAGCAGGCCAGGAAGGGGCCGCGTTTGCCGGTGCGCTGGATGAGGGGACTGCCGCATTCGGGACACTTGTGTTCGGTTTCCTGTGGCGCTTCACGCTCGACGATGTTGCCTTCGGCGTCGACGGGAAGGGTCTGCTTGCAGTCGGGGTATCCCGAACAGGCGAGGAAGCGTCCGCCTTTGCTGAAGCGGTAGATCATCGGCTTGTTGCACTTCGGACAGAGGTGATCGCTTTCCTGGACGGCTTTCTCCATGGTGGTCTCGGCCTCCTTGAGGTGTTTGGAAAACTCCGTATAGAACCCGGTCAGGACCTGCTGCCAATCCAGCTTTCCTTCGGCGATGCGGTCGAGTTCCTCTTCCATGTTGCTGGTGAACTGGACGTCGAGGACGTTGGGGAAGTGTTTGACAAGACTGTCGGTGACGACCTCGCCAAGCGAAGTGGCGAAGAACCGGCGCTGTGCGATGCGGACGTATTTCCGGTCCTGGATGGTGGAAACGATGGCGGAATAGGTGGAGGGTCTTCCGATGCCGAGTCGTTTGAGCGCGGCGACCAGCGTGGCCTCGGTGTACCGGGGCGGAGGCTGTTCGAAGTGCTGACTGGACGCGAGGTCGTCGAGGATGAGCTTGAGTCCGACGGCCAGCTCGGGAAGCAGGACGTCGTCATCGGGTGTGCTGGTGGACATGACCTTGAGATGTCCCTGGAAGCGGGTCTGACGTCCACGGGCGATGAAGGTGTGATCGCCACAGGCGACCTCGGCGACGGTGCTGAGGAAGTGGGCCGGGGCCATCTGACAGGCGACGAAGCGCTTCCAGATGAGTTCGTAAAGCTTGGCCTGGTCCTCGGTGAGCGCCGCACGGATGGCATCGGGCGTGCGTCGGACGTCGGTGGGCCGGATGGCCTCGTGGGCCTCCTGAGCGCCCTTGCCGGCGCGGTAGACGTTGGGACGATCGGGGAGGTATTCCGCGCCATAGTGTTCGTTGATGAAGGTGCGACAGTCCTGGACGGCGGCTTCACTGAGGTGGTAGGAGTCGGTACGCATGTAGGTGATGAGTCCCGTCGGGCCCTCTTCACCGACGTCGATGCCTTCGTAGAGCTGCTGTGCGATGACGCCGGTCTTCTTGGTGGAGAATCCGAGGACGGTGGAGGCGGCACGGAGCAGGAGGTCGGTGGAGAAGGGGGGCAGGGCGTGCTTGCGCTCGTCCTTGACCTGGAGGGAGGCGATGATGAAGTCCTTCTCGCGGAGATCGTCGAGGACCTTCCGGGCGTCGTCCTGCGTTTTGAGGGTCTTTTTGTCCTGGGTTTTGAGTTCGGCGTCGAAAGGCTGGTCGGGATGGTCGGGGTGATGGAGCCTGGCGATGACCTTCCAGTATTCCTTGTCGGCTTCGGGACGCGCCTCGAAGGCACGGATTTCCCGTTCGCGTTCGACGATGATCCGGACGGCGACGGACTGCACGCGCCCGGCGCTGAGTCCCCGGGAGATGTTCCGCCAGAGGAGCGGGGAGATCTTGTAACCGACGATGCGGTCGAGGATGCGTCGGGCCTGCTGGGCGTTGACGAGGTCGAGATTCAGTGTGCCGGGATGTTCCAGGGCCCGGGCGATGGCAGTCTTGGTGAACTCGTCGAAGGTGATGCGTCGGAGCTTCTGGTCTGGGAGGTTCAGGGCCTGAGCCAGGTGCCAGGCGATGGCCTCTCCCTCACGGTCTGGGTCGGGGGCAAGGAAGACCTGTTCGGCGGCGGCGGCCTTCTTTTTGAGCCGGGTCAGGACGGGTCCTTTGCCCCGGATGGCGACGTACTTGGGGGTGAAGCCTTTGTCGATATCGACCCCGAAATCCTTGTTGGGGAGGTCGCGGACGTGTCCCATGCAGGAATCGACGGCGTAATTCCGGCCCAGGTAGCGCGACATGGTGCGCGCCTTGGTGGGACTTTCCACGATGACGAGGGACTTGGCCATAAAGGACCGTCTCCTGAAGACAGAGAATCGACGTGAGGAGGAACCTTAACCGCGAGGGGAGGGGGTGTCAAGCGGTTTCTGGATGCCTG
>CAZVTD010000135.1:0-6865 GCA_964629945.1 uncultured Planctomycetota bacterium
CCCGCTTCCCCTTCAAGCGTCTCGTCAGCATCCATGCCAGCGCTGCCAGGACCAGGATAGTCATCCACACGGCTCCGGCCCAGGCAACGCTCGCTTCCGTTCCGCCCCGCACACAGATCGTCGCCGTCGCCAGGGGCGAAGCCGCCAGCAGCCAGTCGATCCGCGCCTGTGCGACCTCCGCCAATCCCAGCCAGGCGACTGCCGGCACCGCGCACAGCCCCAGCATCCACACCAGGTATCCTTCGCGTGTCAGGCTTCCCCTGTCCGGACCAAGCGCTCCCCAGGTTCCCAGGACCGTCGAAGCGGACAGAACCAGAAGCGCCGGACCTGTTCGGACACCTTCGATCCCCAACATGCTGACGAGCCAGAGTGCGCTGCCGTTGATCAGCAGCAGCATGATGCTGTCCGCAACGATCCAACCCACACGCACCTTGGCTCCAACGTGGATCAACGGACGAAGGAACAGCAGGAATGCAACCGAGAAGAGATAGGCCCCCGTGAGCCCCGTCCCCTCACTCGCCCCCTGTGTCGGAGCCAGGCTCCGACACAAAATCACCGCCAACCCCGAAAAATTCAGTGCGAACAGCAGCACCCTTCCCCTGCTGATGCTCTTCCGCATCCCCGCAGCCGGTGTCTTGTCCTGCCTGGCATGGTCCATGATGCTCCCGGACGCTCTCAACCTCCGGTGTGCCGTGCTTTCGGCATCGGCCCCTTCCCATCCACCACAATCTCATCATAGTGGACTTTCACGTTCCCGAACAGGCATATCGGACCGTTTCGCTGCTCAAAATCCACGATCTTGGCCACCTTGTTCAACGGACTTACCTCGCCCGGACTGCCCGTTCTCAGCGGAGACCGTCCCCAATCGATCCGCGTGTTCCGCTCCGTCCACAGCACAACCTCGCTCTCCCTCGGGTCCGTCTTCCCGTCCAGGTTGGTCAGGTCGATCACCCGAATCCGTGTCTGCAAGGGCGCCCGCATCAGGTAACTCTGAACCGCAACTCCCGAAAGCACCCCGAAGTCATGCCAGGGCTGTCCCCGTTCCGGGACATCATCCACCTTCCGTGTCACCACCAGAGGCAGGTCGAACCCGGGCGCCGGCCAGCCCTGAAACCCCTCGCTCAGCCGGGTTCCCCGGGCATCCGTCAGGTAATGACATCGTCCGGCTTTCACGCCGACCACCGGACGTCGCAGGTTCAGTTCCACCACCATCCGGTTCGGAAACACGCGTTTCACCGCGATCACGTTCTCCACCCACGGGTTCGCTTCGAAGCTGCGAGCCACCTTCTGGCAGATCCCCGGCTCCACGATGCTGAACTTTTCCGGGATCCCCTCCAGGTTCCTCAGCTCCATCCTGATTTCCGGCGTCACCCAGTCCGGAAGGTCTCCCAGCGTCAGGGTGTCGGCATAGACCTGGAAGCCGTCCATCATCCGGAAGCCCCCTTCAAGACCCCACCCGCTGCCCAGGATGGTCAGGGTCACCACCCCGACCACCAGACCCCGTATCAGCACCGGCCTCAGTGGACCCGACAGCAGTCGTCTCAGACGACCAGGCTCCGCCGATGCTCCCGATTGTGACGTTCTCTTTCCGATCATTATTCACCTCACCTCAGCAGGCCAGCCTTTGGATTCCCTGTCCGTCGTTCCCCAGGGCCTTCAACAGTCTCCGCCCGACCTCGTTTACGTTTCCGGCGCCCATCGTAATCACCACATCGCCCGGCTTCAATTCCTTCTTCAGCACCTGGACGATTTCGTCGAAGTCGCTGATCAGGCGCGCGTCACGGTGCAGCACCTTCATTTTCTTCACCAGGTCTTCCGCCGTCACCGCCCGCCGGTCCGCTTCGCTGTCCCGGACGAAATAGATCCCCGGAACGATCACCACGTCGGTGTGCGTGAAGCTCTGGGCGAACTCCTCCAGAAAGAACCTCGTCCGACTGTGCTGGTGAGGCTGGAAGATGGTCCATATCCGTCGTGCCGCGAAGAACTTCCTGGCCCCGTCCAGCGTCACCTGGATTTCCGTGGGGTGGTGCGCATAATCGTCGATGATGGTGATGCCTTTGACCTCCCCTATCTTTTGAAATCGGCGATCCGCCCCCCGAAACTTTGCCAGAACCCGCCCCGCGACGTCCGCTTCCACACCAACCCGACAGGCGCATGCGATGGCCGCCAGTGCGTTCCCCACGTTATGCCGCCCTGGAATACCCAATCCGAAGCTTCCCAGCGTCTTCCCGTGAAACGCCGCCTCGAAGCCGAACTGTCCCTTGCTCTCGGTCACCCGGGTCGCCTGCCAGTCGGCGTCTGTTTCCACGCCGAACGTTTGCACCTCGCACACGGCCCGCTTGGCCGCCTCACGTGCCCTCGCGTCCGCCGCGTTCACCAGAAGCAGTCCGTCACCGGCCACCTGCGAGGCGAACTGTCCGAACGCCCCCACGATCTCCCCCAGGTCACGGTAGTAATCCAGATGGTCCTCTTCGATGTTGTTGATGACCGCCACCCACGGGTGCAGATTCAGGAACGACCGGTCATATTCGCACGCCTCCACCACGAAATGCTCACCCGTCCCCGCGCCGGAGCTTCCCCCCAGTCCACCCACCACCGCGCCGATCACGAAACTCGGGTTCCACCCAGCCTCCTTCAGCATCGAAGCGGTCATGGCCGTCGTCGTCGTCTTCCCGTGTGTCCCGCTGATGGCGATCCCCTTGAACTGCCGCATCAGTCGCCCCAGCACCTGGGCATATTTCTGCACGGGAATGCCGCGACGTCGAGCCTCCACCAGTTCCGGGTTCTCCGGTTTGATCGCCGCCGAGATCACCACGAGTTCCGTTTCCGGAGCAATGTTCTCCGCGCGGTTTCCGACCGCGATCTTCGCCCCCATCGCCTCCAGTCGTGCCGTTGCTTCGCCGGCCTGCGCGTCCGATCCCGTCACGCGGACCCCCTCGCGCAGCATCATCATGCCCACCCCGCTCATCCCGATGCCACCTGCACCGATCAGATGGACGTTTCTCTCACTGATTCCCATCCCTGATTCCCATCCGTTGAAGTATCATTTCCGCCACGTCTCCCGCGGCGCTCGGCCGCGCAAGAGAGCGGGCACATCTCGACATTTCCTTCCGCTTCTCAACGTCTCCCAGCAGTTCCTCAAGCGTCTCGGCCAGTCCCTCTCCCGTCAAGTCCTTCTGCCGGACCACCACGGCGGCTCCCGACGCCTCCAGCACCACCGCATTGGCCGACTGATGGTCGGCCGCCGCGTGCGGATAAGGGATCAGGATCATCGGAAGTCCCACCACGCAGATTTCCGCAAGCGTCGTCGCACCCGCACGCCCCACGAACACATCCGCCGCCGCATACGCGGTCGGTGCGTGCATGAACGCCGCCACGTGCGCTTTCACCCCGGCCTTTTCATAGGACGCCTTGATCGTTCCTTCGTCTTCCTCACCCGTCTGGTGGATGAATTGAGGTGTTCCCTTCTTCCCTTCCAGCCCGGCCAGTCCGGCCACCACGGCTTTGTTGATCGCCTGTGCTCCCTGGGACCCGCCCCATACCAGCACCGTCTGACGTCCGGGCTCCAGGCGCAGTTTCTCCAGCGCCTCCTCGCGTTTGACCTGTCCGATGTCCCGCCGAACGGGATTGCCCAGGTGATGAATCTCCACCCCTCTCCGGAAATCCTCTCGGCTGCTCTCCCAGGCGACCACCACGGCATCCGCGAACCGGCTCAACAGCCTGTTCGCGCGGCCCGCCATGACGTTCTGCTCCAACAGCGCCGTCACACACCGCCCCGCCGCCGCCAAAACCACCGGAACCGAACCGTAGCCTCCCAGACCTATCACCGCTTTGACGTTGTTCTTTCGAAGCAGTCTCTTGCACCGACGATACGCCAGACCGAAGCGCACCAGAAACATCGGGTATTCCCAGACGTGGGCCGGCCCCTTCGGCGCATGCAGGTCCAGCACTTCACAGCCGAAGTTGGTCAGAATCTTGCGTTCGGTCTCTCGCCGTCCGGCCAGAAAGACCTGACGAAGATCCGGTCGTCTCTGACGGATTTCTTCCGCCACCGCCAACCCGGGAAGCAGATGTCCCCCTGTGCCACCTCCGGCGTAGATGATCGTCCCTGGCTGTTGACTCAACCGCCCACTCCCTCACCCATGTCCGCCTGGGACAGCACGGGCAGCGTCCCGGACAGTTCCTCCTGTTCTTCGCCCTGCTTCACCGCGTTCAGCATCAACCCCACCGCACACATGAAGATCACCAGCGACGACCCTCCCGAACTGATGAAGGGAAGCGAAATCCCCTTGGTCGGCATCAGACCCGTCACCACACACAGGTTGATCAGCGCCTGGATACCGATGACCAGCGTCACCCCCTGGATCAGCAGGAAACCCTCCAGGTCCCGGGCTCGTTTCGCCGCACGCATGCCGTTCCACACGAACGCCGCGAACAATCCCACCACCAGCAGCGCACCCAGCAGACCCAGTTCCTCCCCCAGGATGCTGAACACGAAGTCATTCGATGCCATGGGCAGGAACCCCAGCTTCTGACGGCTTTCGCCCAATCCCAGACCGGTTATGCCACCCGATCCCAGAGCAATCAACGACTGGACCAGGTGATAACCTGACCGGTCCAGGTGCTCCCACGGGTTCATGAAGGCCAGAAGACGGTCACGTCGATAGGGCACGTGCCACACCAGGAAATACAGCATCGGAAGCGCCGCACCCATCGCAGGAAGCATCGGCCACAATCGCATCCCCGCCAGGACGCCGATCCCCATGACCACGGTGACCAGGAGCACCGCCGTCCCGAAATCCGGCTCCAGCATCATCAGTCCACCCAGCAGACCCGCCAGGGCCACCAGGGGAAAGAAGACGTATTTGATCGACTGTATCCGCTCACGGTTCCGACACACCCAGTACGTCGCGAACACCACCGCCGCCAGTTTGGCCACTTCGCTCGGCTGGAACCCCAGCGGACCCGACCGGATCCATCGCTGTGCCCCATACCGCTGATAACCGATGCCCGGGATCAGCACGGCAATCAGCAGGATCACGGAGATCCCCAGCACATACGGTCCCAGCGCGACCACCTTGTGGTAATCGACCTTGGACATGATCCACATCCCGAAGAACGCCAGCGACATCCACAGCAGCTGCCGGAAGAAGGTCACGCTGCCCCCGAAGGTGCCTCCCTGCAGGATGCTCGACGAGAACACCACCACCAGGCCGATGGCCACCAGGAATATCACGATTGCCACCAGGTTATTATGATACAAGCCCGTCTCCTCCCGTCTCCTTCAGCGGATCTTCAGCGTCGCCACCGCGAACGCCGAAAGAATCGCCCCCACGATCAGGAACCTCACCACCACCTTCGTTTCCGGCCAGCCCCCCAGTTGGAAATGATGATGCAGGGGGGTCATCCGGAAGATCCGCTTCCCCGTGAGCTTGAACGATGCCACCTGCAGGATCACCGACACCGCCTCCGCCACGAACACCCCCCCGATGATCAGGAGCAGCAGTTCCGACCGCGTCACCACCGCCACGTAACCCAGGGCGCCACCCAGCGACAGCGAACCCGTGTCCCCCATGAACACCTGGGCCGGATAGCAGTTGAACCACAGGAACGCCAGTCCCGCTCCCGTGATCGCCGCACAGAACACGCTCAACTCCCCGGCTTCCGGAATATACGGGATCTTCAGGTAGCTGCTGAACATGCTGTTCCCGACCACGTAGCTGATCGCCACGAACGCCAGCGTCGCCATCACCGTGGACCCGATCGCCAGACCGTCCAGACCATCCGTCAGGTTGACGGCGTTGGACGCCCCAACGATCACGATCACCCCGACAAAGACGAAAAAGCACCCCAGGTTCCAGTCCACCGATTTGAGAAAAGGCATCACGAAGTGCGTGCCCCAGCGCAGGTCCTTCATGGACCAGAACAGAATCACGCACAACATCACCGCCAGCCCCGTTTGAACGAGGATTTTCTGCGTCTTGGTCAACCCCCGCTTCCCGCGCTTGGTCAGTTTGAAGTAGTCATCCACCAGCCCCATCGTCCCCAGCACCCCGACCGTCAACATGCCCAGGAACACGTAGAGAACCGGGCGGGCCCACAACATCGACGACACGAGGATCGACGTCACGATCAGGATCCCCCCCATCGTCGGCACGTTCTTCTTGTCTTTCCTGTACTCGTCCAGCGCCGTCGCGTCCGGGTTGTTCACGTCCTCGATGATCGCACGTCGGCGCAGCGCCGCGATCATCCACGGCCCCAGCAGCGCCCCGAACAGAAACGCCGTGATCGCCGCCATCGCCGCCCTGAACGTGATATACTGGAACAGGTTCAGTCCACCGATGCTGTCCCGGAGTGGAAACAACAGCGTGTAAAGCACTTCATCCTCCGTGATTCAATTCTTCTTCGTTTCCTGAGCACGCCGCTTCAGCACGTCCACCACGCGTTCAGGCCCCATGCCTCGCGACCCCTTGACCAGCACACCGTCTCCCGCCTTTACGTTTCGGGCCAGTTCCTCCGCAACATCCTCCAGCTTCACCCCATACCGCACCGCCAGGTCCTTGCGTCCGCTCTTGCGGGCCGCTTTTGCCGCCTCTTCCATCTCTTTCCCATACAGCCACACGAAATCCAACCCGCTTCGCCCCAGTTCTTCTCCCAGTTCATGATGCAGCGTCTTGCTCTTCTCACCCAGTTCCAGCATGTCGCCCAGCACGGCGTGCCGTTTGCCTCGGACGTCCAGCAGGCTGAACGACGCCAGTCCCGAACGCATGCTCACCGGGTTGGCGTTGTAGCTGTCATTCAACACCGTCACGCCGCCCACGTCCAGCACCTCCCCGCGCATCCCCGGCCCCCGGAAACTCGCAAA